>JAAZEB010000107.1 GCA_012512505.1 Armatimonadota bacterium
GGCCACAGGTGATGGCGGCCCTGCGGAACGGAATCCTCGGGGCGCTGCGCCTGTTGGGGCATCCCAACATCGCTGCGGCAGTGCGGGGCATCGGATAGCAAGGCCGGGCCGCCGCGCTTGTCACTGGTCCTTCCCCGTGATAATCGAAAGGCCCTGCGGCAGAAACGCCGGCCTCTGGCCGGCGACGAGGAGGCCGGCGGGACGCCGGCGATCCGACCTACGGGGGCGGCAGCAGTTCTCAACCGGTGGAAGTGCTCCAGTACCCGTCTCGCGGATCCCACATCCAGCGCCAGTCGCCCGGGGGGGCCGGGGCAACGTCGCCAATCGAGGCGGTGGGCACCTTCATCCACTTCACGTGGCCGTCGCAGAACAAGACGTTGGCGCCATCCATGTGGACATTGGCGATGCTGGGATCGCAAGCGATACCGCCCTGCCCGTTTCCCCAGCACCAGGCCGAGAAATGCACCCAGGAACGCCGCCCATCACACAACAGCACCGTCTCCGAGGGCTTCTCGATGGAGGCCTCTGTCCGGCCGTGCATGTCCGCGTACCAGTTGACGGTGGTATACGGATTCCGGGTGTAGTTGGCCGCCAGGTAGGCCGGGTCGGAGGCTCCCCCCGGGAACCCACACCAACAAGCCGTCGAACTGCTTTGTGACGGACACACAAACACCTCGTAGTTCTTGACGTAGGGGGTGATCTGCGCGTAGTACGAGGACCAGGAGGGAGCACCCCACCCCGGCGGATAGGTGGTGTCGTAATCCTGCAGGTACTGCGCGAATGCCATGCCGAGCTGCTTGAGGTTGGAGGCGCACGAGGTCTTGCGGGCGTTCTCCCGCGCCCTCGCGAACACCGGGAAGAGAATGGCGGCCAGGATCGCAATGATCGCGATGACCACCAACAGCTCAATGAGGGTGAACCCCTTGCGAGAACGGTTCATGGGATCCTCCTAACCGAGCGAGTGGGAGCACACGACACGCCTGCTCTGCAGCCGCGGGTATTATAGCACATCGGTGTGCCGGGATCCAGGCACTGATGTTAACGATCCGTTAGGGAACCCCCAAACATGCGGGGGCCGCCTCGGCGCGTGCCAGCCCACCGCGCTCCAACTCACCAGCAAGGACCCGCGCGCCGCCGCCCGGCCAGGCCTGCCGCCACGGGGCGCACGGCGGTACGCCCCGTGGCCGATGCCCAGCAGGCACGGTGGCTCGCGAACCGCTCCTTAGCGATCCAGGCGCCAGGCGGCGGTAGCGCGGGCAGGCAGGGAGACGGTGAAGCGATCGATGTCCCGGCCGACCACTTTGCCGGTGAACAGGTCGGTAACGGTCGCCTTCTCCGGGAGGTGGATCGTCTTGGCCCCGGCATGGAAGGTGTGGATGCCCAGCAGACCGTTGGCGGCATAGAGGGCGTCGTTGGTCTCCAAGTAGCAATGCATGCCGGCGAGGCGGCAGAGGTTGCGCAGGAAGCGCGGCGAGGCCACCGGCGCCGCCAGGTAGATGCTGGTCCACCCCGGGTAGCGGCGCACGCTGAGCGCCGCCGGCCCGTCATCCAGATAGCGGCCCAGCACCTCCGCCGCCGGGTCTTCCACGCGCGGCAGGGGGCCGCTGCGGTAGGCTGCCGGCGCGCCGAACTCCTGGCCGGCCAGGCCGGCGGTCAGCGGGTGTGCCGCGTCGCCGAGGATCAGGCGCAGCGCGCCTTCCACCGGTTCGAGGACCAGGCGCTGGCCAACCACCGAGGAGACCCGCTCCGGGTGGTAGCCTTCGTCGTCCAGGATACCCGGGGTGTAGACGAACGCCAGCACACGGCCATCCGACTTCAGCGCCTCAATCGCCTGCCGCTGCTCCGGCGTGAGGCGGAAGCAGTTGACGAACAGGTAGGCGGGATAGCGGCGTAGTTTCGGACGCGTCAGGTCGGATGTGAGGAACACCTCGTAGGGCACGCCCATCTGCCCGAGGGCGTAGCGCAGGTCGGTGCCGATGGGACCGCCCATCAGCGGCCGGTCGGGCCGCTGCGCGTAGAGGTTGGTCTCGTCCACCACCACGGCCAGGGTGTCGCGCGGCGCGGTGCGGTCGGCATCCAGGTGCTTTCGGGCGGCCGTCTGAAGCTCCCGCAAGACGCGGCCGAGGCGCGGGTCGCCGCCGATCCAGCCGAGGCTGAAGTCGTACCATTGCGGCAGGTGCCCGCGCACGAAGGCGAGGAGGAACTCGCGGCGCAAGACGGCGGCGCTCTCGCGCAGCGTCTTGGTGGGGCTGAACGGCTGGGTGGTCCAGTGGGTGCGGATGTCGGCTTGCTGCACCCACAGCTTGCCGACCAGCCGGAACGCCTCCGAGGCGGTCATGAAGCCGCTGGGGGAGCCCACGGCGCGCACGTGCCCGTATGGGGTGGGCGAGCAGGCGAAGTCGAGGTCAGGCGAGGCCAGGTAGCGGTGCAGGGCGAAGTGGCCGGAGTGCGGCCCGAAGTAGGGCGTCTCCGGAAGGTAGAAGACGTAGCCGTAGTAGGTGCCGACGAGGTGCCGGCCGCCGCTTTCTTCCTTCAGCACCCGGGCGTAGGCGGCGATGCGATCGGCCACTTCCTCGTGGTGGAAGCGGTAGAAGTCGGTGACGCGGCGCAGCGGGCCGGCCGGATCGCGGAACGCCAGCCGGTCGGTTGCCAGACGCTCTGCCTTCGTGGGCAGGCGCACGTCATCATAGGAGGCCAGTTGCGTGTGCCAGGCGCGGTTGAGGGCCGCTAGGTCGGGGTACTGGCGGCGCAACCAGCTCTGGAACGCCCGCAGGTAGGCCGGCGAGTAGTCCACCCACTCCTCGCTTTGCGCTCCCCAGGGAAACCACTCCCAACTGATGCCGTCGCAGGGCCAGAAGCCGACGATGCGGTCGGCGAAAGACGAGGCGTAGAGGTGCCGGGCGAAGCGGCGCAGCGCGGCGTGCGTCAGCCGGGCCCAGGTGGGCGAGGCAAGCGAGGGGAACTCGTTGCGCTGGCCGGCGTAGTCGCCCACGTTGTGCTGCCCCTCGTCCGTCGTTGTCCACTCGTCGCGCGGCACCAGGTCGCGCCAGAACGGAAACGCCTTCCCGGACAGATCGAAGGTGGGGATGATGTAGGCC
>JAAZEB010000108.1 GCA_012512505.1 Armatimonadota bacterium
GCCGAAGGCCCGCCGGCTCGCGTTGGCGGGCCTGGCCTGCTGGGTGGCGGCCGTGGCGCTGGAGATGCTCGAGTGGGTGATCCTGGGCGACACGGTGGCCCTCCGCCTCCGGGCGTTCGAGCCAGCCCTGGAGGAGGCGCTGGAGCTGGTCGGCACTACCCTGCTCCTGCATGCCGCAGTCACCTTCGCCTTCTTCCAGGCGGAAGGGTGGCGCCGCGTACTCCTGGCCCCGCCCGACTAGCGCGGCCGGCGACCAAGCGGGCCGGCTCCTGCGACTAGCGCTTTGGCTTGTAGACCTTATCGCGACGCTCGATGTCGGAAAATGAGGAGGGCGTCCTCGAGGAAGAGGAAGGAGACGCGGTAGGGCTCGCGATGAGAGGTGCTCTTCAGGCGGATCTCGGAGAAGAGGTTGCGGAGCAGGTCCAGCCGGCCCAGCGCCGGCAGGTGCATCAGTGCCGTGCTATTGCTGACCAGCACCATTGCCGAGCGCCTCTCGCAGCGTCTCCCAGTTCTGTGCGGCGTCCTCGGCCGTATAGTTCAGCCACGCATCGTGCTTGGCAAGCACCGCCATCATGTCGTATTTGGTGGGCACGCCGGCCACTTCGGCAGCCTTGCCGAGCGAGGCCCTTCGCTGCCGGTAGAGCTCCACCGCCACGTACTCCCGGATGAGCGCATCTAGCTCCGATTCCCGCACGCGGGCCGCAGCCAGCAGCGATCTTGGAAAGGTAACCGTTACGGCGACTGTGTCCACCTGCACCCCTCCCCGTGACCCCATTATAGCACGGCAGCGGTATTGGGCCAACAGCCCGGTCCGGCCATCGGGGCCTGCCCTGTACACCAGGCCGGCCGGCACCTCCCCAGGCGCCGGCCGACCCCAATCGCCCCGCTCCGCGTTTGCCTGTTCGCCTACGCGGTTACCGGCTCCGCCTCTGCCACCGGGGTGAAGAGGAGCTCGCCGCTGGGGGCGGCATCGACGCGCACGGTAGCCCCCTCGCCGAACTCGCCTTGCAGCCGGCGCATCACAGCTTGGCGACGAAATCCGCAACCGAAACGCCGGCCTGTTTCAGGATGCCGGCCAGAGTGCCCACCGCCAACTCGCCGTGCAGCGGCACCACGCAGCCCACGTCGCCGGCATCGGTCTCCTTCTTCACCACATGGCTTCCGCGATGGCGATGACCGGCCGCCGGCAGGTATCCGGTCAGGCTTGCGCGGCGAGCCGGCCGTCACCACCGGTGCGAGACCGCCACGGCCACCTGGTCGCCGAACGTGCTATCCAGGTCTGCCAGGCCCGCATCAATGTTGGTCGATGGGCTCAGGCTCCAGCGGACCGCGAGGTCGCGCCATGCCCGCACGCGCGGCTGCTCGTAGTACTCCACGCCGGCGGTCACTCTGCCGCCGAAGAAGACGCCCGCCAGCACCCCCCCGAGCTCTATGGTGTGGCTGCGCGCGCTGCCGAACAGGCCGGAGCCCAAGCCGTTGGTGGCGCGCGCGGTCAGTCCCACGATTACCGGTGTCTTTGTGGGGAACACCTTGGTGACCGCCACATATAGATCGCTCGTCTCGGTTCTGTTCTCACCCTTGCGGTAGATGGCGCCCAGCGCAACGCCCGGCCAGTTGCCGCCTTTGCCGAGAGGCAGAGCGAGCCACTTGGCGTGGATCAGGTTGGTGTTGTTTGCGCCACCAGCGGAAAGTGCCGCACGGGTGACGCCGACCTCCCACGATGGCGAGAGCCCGTGCGTGACCCCCACGCTGGTGAGAGACCCAGCAGGCTGCAGGTCCAGGAAATGGACCGAAGCCTGAGTCTGACCCTTGCCAAGCGAGAGTGCCAGCGGGTTCAGGAAGACACCTGTCGGTCCCTCCCACGTTGCCTGCGCATAGCCTGTCTTCGGCGCACTGAGGAGGGCGAGCACCGCCACCCCAAGGACACTAACAAACTGCAGCCGCTTCATCCCGTTGCCTCCTTCGCTCACCCCCGCCCTGGAGCAGGCTTAGATGAGTCATTAGGTAATGTAAATCAAGTATACCATGGGGCCGTCCGCCTGTCAAGTAGGCACGCGCCAGTGTGACAGGCGGGGGCAATGGAGGAATCGGGGAGTGGCGGCGAGTCCGTGCGCCTGAGTGGTGCCGCCGTTTGTGATGCGGCGCAGGAGGGTAAGCTACCGCGTGGTGGAGAGTGGCTCGTCGCCTACATCGCCTATTTGCGGTACGGGCCCTCGGTGGCCATCGCCACCACCGACGACTTCGAGACGGTCACCCGGTTCGGCATCGTGCTGCCTCCGAGCAACAAGGACTCGACCGCGGGCGAGGGTGGCCAGGTTGGTGCGGGCTTGCACCTGTTTGATAGTCTGGGGGTTGGTCAGCACCACGCGCCGGCGGGAAGGGAGGAGAAACAAGTGGGTCCGGCGGCCCCCGTGGAACCGCCGGACCCACTTGCGTTCCCCGCGTCTGGCATCATGCCTACGCGGTTACCGGCTCTGCTTCCACCACCGGGGTGAACAGCAGCTCGCCGCTGGGGGCGGCATCGACGCGCACCGTGGCCCCCTCGCCGAACTCGCCTTGCAGCAGGCGCATCGCCAGCTCGTTCTCGATGCGCCGCTGGATCACCCGCTTCAGCGGCCGGGCGCCGTAAGTCGGGTCGAACCCCTCGCTGGCGATCACCTGCTTGGCGGCGTCGGTCACCTCCAGGTTCAGCTTGCGCTCCGCCAGGCGCTCCTTCAGGCGCCGGAGCTGGATCTCGACGATCGCCTTGATCTGCTCCGCGCTCAGCGAGTGGAAGACGATGATCTCGTCGATCCGGTTCAGGAACTCCGGCCGGAAGTGGGCGCGCATCGCCTCCAGCACCCGGTCCTGCATCGCCACCTCGTCCAGGCCAGCGAACTCCTGGATGTACTGGCTGCCGATGTTGCTGGTCATGATGATCACGGTGTTCTTGAAGTCCACCGTGCGCCCCTGACCGTCCGTCAGCCGGCCGTCGTCCAGGATTTGCAGCAGCGCGTTGAACACATCCGGGTGCGCCTTCTCGATCTCGTCGAAGAGCACCACCGAGTAGGGCCGGCGACGCACCGCCTCGGTGAGCTGGCCGCCCTCCTCGTAGCCGACGTAGCCCGGAGGTGCGCCCACCAGCCGCGCCACGGTGTGCTTCTCCATGTACTCCGACATATCGAGGCGCACCATGGCGCGCTCGTCGTCGAAGAGGAACTCCGCCAGCGCCCGCGCCAGCTCCGTCTTTCCCACCCCGGTTGGCCCGAGGAAGATGAAGGAGCCGATGGGGCGGTTTGGGTCGCCCAGGCCGGCGCGCGCCCGGCGCACCGCGTCGGAGACGGCCTGAATCGCCTCGTCCTGGCCCACCACGCGCTCGCGCAGGCGGCTCTCCATGTGGACCAACTTCTGGATCTCACCTTCCATCATCCGCGCCACCGGGATGCCGGTCCACTTGCTGACCACCTCGGCGATATCCTCGGCGTCTACTTCCTCCTTCAGCATCCGCTGCTCGCGCTGCAGTTCGGCCAGGCGGGCGTTCTCGGCGTCGAGCTGCTTCTGGAGTGTGAGGCGCACCCCGTAGCGCAGCTCCGCCGCCTTCTGCAGGTCGCCGTCGCGCTCGGCGTTCTGCTCCTCGATCTTCTTGCGCTCGATCTCCTCCTTGATCTGGCGGATCTTGAGGATCTGCTCCTTCTCGTTCTGCCAGTGCGCCTTCATCGCGGCCGCTTGCTCGTTGATCTCCGCCAGCTCCCGCTCGATCTTCTCCAGGCGCTCCAGGCTGGCCGGGTCGCTCTCCTTGCGCAGTGCCTCCCGCTCGATCTCGAGCTGAATGCGCCGCCGCTCCAGCACGTCGATCTCGACCGGCATCGAGTCGATCTCCATCCGCAGACGGCTGGCGGCCTCGTCAATCAGGTCGATCGCTTTGTCTGGCAGGAAGCGGTCGGAGATGTAGCGGTGGCTGAGGACCGCCGCCGCCACCACCGCCGGGTCGCTGATGCGCACGCCGTGGTGTACCTCGTAGCGCTCCTTCAGGCCGCGCAGAATGGCGATGGTGTCGTCCACCGAGGGCTCGTCCACCAGCACCGGCTGGAAGCGGCGCTCCAGGGCGGCATCTTTCTCGACGTGCTTGCGGTATTCATCCAGGGTGGTGGCGCCCACGGCGCGCAGTTCGCCGCGCGCCAGCATCGGCTTCAGCATGTTGGCGGCGTCCACGGCGCCCTCGGCGGCACCGGCGCCCACCAGGGTGTGCATCTCGTCGATGAAGAGGATCACCTGCCCCTCGGCCTCGGCGATCTCCTTCAAGACCGCCTTTAGCCGGTCCTCAAACTCGCCGCGGTACTTGGTGCCGGCGATCAGCGCCCCCAGGTCGAGGGCGACGACGCGCTTGTTCTTCAGGCCCTCCGGCACGTCGCCGGCCACGATCCGCTGCGCCAGACCCTCCACGATGGCGGTCTTCCCCACCCCCGGCTCGCCGATGAGGACCGGGTTGTTCTTGGTGCGCCGCGAGAGGACCTGCACGATCCGCCGCACCTCGTCGTCGCGGCCGATCACCGGGTCGAGCTTCCCCTGGCGGGCCAACTCGGTGAGGTCGCGCCCATAGCGCTCCAGCGCCTGGTACTTCTCCTCGGGGTTGGGGTCGGTGACGCGGTGGGCGCCGCGCACCGCCTCCATCGCCTTGTAGATGCCGTCTTTGCTGGCGCCGCCCGCGCGCAGGATGCGCTGCGCCGGGTCGCCGGCGTCGGTGATCGCCAGCAGCAGGTGCTCGGTGGAAACGTACTCGTCGTTGAGGCGCTGGGCCTCCTCCCAGGCTTGCTCCAACACCCGGCTGAGGCGCTGGGTGATCCCCTGTCCGGCTGCCACCCCGTGGACTGCCGGCCGCCCCTGCAGCTCCTGCTGCACCTGCGACCGGATCTGCTGGCGCGAGGCTCCCAGCTTCTCCAGGATCGGCGGAACAACGCCTTCCTCCTGCTCCAGCAGTGCCAGCAGCAGGTGCTCCACGTCAATCTGCTGGTGGCGCCGCTCCTCCGCTTGTCGCCGCGCCGCCTCGATCGCCTCCTGCGACTTGATCGTGAACTTGTCCAGCCTCATCCTGCGTCTCCGTCTCGCCTCCGCCCCTCCCCGCGGGGAGAGTACCCCTCAAACCGTACCGCCGGCCCGGCCGCCCCCAAACCTCGCCAGCCATGCCCGACGCTGTTTAGCACAAAGCCATCATACCACTTGATAGCATTGTTGTCAATATTGTTGAGAGTACGAAAGCGCTTGATGCCTCCGCGCGGTCTGTGCTAGCATGGCAACGGTGAGTACCAGGCGCCTGCCGTCCTGCTCCCACGCCCCGCTTGCCGCCTGGCAACCAGACCGGTCTTATCACAACGATCGCAGCATTCGACTGACCGACCGACACCTGACGCCGCCGGAAGAGGCGCTTCTCCCCCGGCTCGTCCCGAGCCTCGGGATGGCCGATGATGAACTCGCCGTCGGCCCCGTGAACAGGAATCGGAGGCAGCCCATGGAGTGGAACCTCAAGCGGTTGGCTGGCGCGGCCGCATCGCTGCTCGTGACGCTGTGCCTGGGTTCGTCCGCGCTCGCCGAGCCCCAGATGCCCGATCCGACGAAGCCGGACGTGAGTGTGACAGAGTATCACATCGACAACGCCTACGGGCCTCCAGGCGCCCCAAGCACCTTCTATGGCCAGGAGGACGTGCAGGTCAAGGTCTGGCTCACGAACCACAAGCAGGCGAACGTAACGGTCGGGAGCTTCAGGCGCCAGGAGGATGCCGCCTGGTGTCGTGACGTCGCGTTGAGTATGGTACGCGTCGAACCCAACGGCAAGCGGACCCCGGTCCGGATCCGCCAGGAGATGGTGAGCTACCTTCCCCCGCCGCCGCGGCCTGGCCACGAGGAGGGCGTCCTCTACATGGGCGAAGCGGTGGAGACCCAATGGAGGCTGACCCTCGAGGATGGCGCGCCACTGCCAGAAGGCGAGTACCTGGTGGATGTGGGACGCAGTGACCGCTGGCGAGTGGCCAGCCAACCGAAGCGCATCCGGGTGATTCGCGCCCCGAAGACGCGGATCGACCAACTGAACGCGCTGCACCACACCGCCGTCAACCTCCGCTTTGCAGGTCGCTATGCCGAGGCGTTGGCGGTGCTGAACGAGCTTGTGGAGGCCTGTCCAGGCAGCCCCATCGCGCACGCGGAGATCGGCGGGGTCTATCGGGATACCGGAGAGTACCGCAAGGCGATCGCCGCCTACGAAAAGGCAATCGCCCTCTACGAGGGGGGCCCCTGCCCCCCGAGGAACCGAGGACGACCCTGTCCATTGAACACCACATCTCGGGTCTGAGGGATCTGATCTGGACCTGTCGCCAAAAGCTCGGCGAAGTTCCGTAGCCGTGGGCACACGTGGCCGCCTGCCGAACCGAGCCATCCTCATTCATTCCCCGAGCGGCCACGTGCCGGCAGAACCCGAAGGGGTCCCCACAACACCGCCCAGGGCTTGGAGCCCTGGGCGCCCACACGGCCCCGGGTGTGGACCCAGGGTCGGCACCCTGGGTTCTGTTGTGCGCCCCCTTCGGGTCGAGGCTTGGTGTCTTGGTGGTGAAGCTTCCCCCTATTCCGCCGGCTTCTCCTTGCTGAAGCGGATGAAATCGATCCAGACGGGAATGCCGGGGGTGCCGCCGGGATCGAGGCGCAGGCCGCGGATGATGCCGCGCCAGCGCGGGTTCTCGCCCACCGGGAGCACGTAGGTGCGCCACCGGCCATCGGCCACCAGGGGCACCTTCACGCTGGCGGCCTCGGAGGCGCCCTGGGAGGCGGTGCTCCAGAAGAGTTGCAGCGTCTCCTCGCGCCCCGAGGCCGGACCGGCCTTCAGGCGGATCGCGGCGTAGGCGAACTGGCTGGCCTGCAGGTGTACGGTGCTGGAGCTGAACGCCGGGTCGGCGCTCCGCGTCTCGGCGTGGAGGGCACCGTCGCGCACCGTGACCGTCGACAGGCCCATCAGCGCGCCCCAGCCCTCGGCATCGCCCGGCGTGTTGAACTCCCACACGCCGCGGGTAGAGGTGCGCGCCAGCGGGAAGTCATACGGCCCCAGGCCGACATCCACCGGGGCCACGTCGGTGTGCGCTTCCGGCTCGTCGCAGAAGACGCGGCGGATGGCGTCGTACATCCCGAAGCCGAACTCGGCACACGGCTCGATGTAGCTCCCCTCGCCCCACTCGTTGCACGGCCCCAGGATCAGCATCTTCTCGCCCCGAGCGTCCAGGTAGGCCTTTGCCTCGCGGAGGAGGCGCTCCCACTGCGGCACCGTGCGCCCGGGGATTGTCATCGCCGTGTCGCCGTGCCAGGGCCGCGAGTCCCACCCGGTATCGGCGGTGGGGATGAAGGTCATCCCGGCGCCCTCGACGATCTTCTCGCGCTCCTCCCAGCCGGGACGGCTGCGGTCGACCACCAGGGAGAAGGGGAAGTTGCGCCAGTCATCAGTGCGCTGCTGGGCGTCGGCCCACCAGTGGTAGGTGGCGTTGGCGACGTAGCCCTCGCGCGCCAGGGTGCGGGCCTCCTCGGGCGAGCCACCGGCGTTCATCGCCGCGAAGGTGATGCCAGGCAAGCCGGCGTCCCTGGCCATCTCCTGCGACAGCGCCAGCAGGCGCGCGGCGCCCTCGCTGCCGCCCAGGTCGTGGCGGATGTTGCCGGGCGCCCAGATGAAGACGGCGGGCTTGCCGTCGATGCGCAGGTACTCCTCCATCTTGAAGTAGTGGTCGATCCAGTAGCGGGTGACGTTGCGCCAGTCTTCCTCGGAGTGGGTGTTCGGGGCGTTGTGGTTGGCCCACATCACCGCCCACTTCAGGTGCTTGCGGTAGCGCGACTTCATGTAGGCGTTATGCAGCCAGTGCTCCAGGCTGCGCTCGCCCGCCTGCCAGTACCAGTCCACCAGGAAGAAGTTGATGCCGTGCTCCACTGCCCACTTGATCTGCCAGTCGGCGCATTCGGGGTTGGCCTCGTCGTAGTAGCCGAGGATCGGCTTGCGGATTGGCGCCACGCGCTCGATACACTCCCACTTGCCGGCGGTATCCCAGCCGGGAAAGTAGTAGGTGCCGATGAGGTAGTCCGTGCGCGCGGGCTTCGGGGGCGGCACGTAGGATGCCTTCGGCAGCTTGGGACCCTGGGTGATGCGGATCGGCGCGGTGAACGTCCGCGCCGGCGCCCCGGGGCCGGAGAGGCGGATTGTCACGTTGCCCTGAACCGGGCGGTTGGCAGTGAGGACGTAGCGGAACGCCTCCGGGAGCTGGAACTCAAAGACGGGCGCCTTGCCCCCGGCCGGCCGGACCGTCACTCCCTTGGGCACGGTGAGCTTCGCCGTGACGCCCACGGCCGGCTTGGCGCCGTGGTTGACGAACTTCGCGACCAGCCGGCACGGCTTCCCCACCCGGTTGATGGCGTCTTCCAGGCCCAGGCTCACCAGGGCGAGGTCGGGCCCGCCGACGGGCTCCTCCACCAGGCGGATCGACTCGATCTCCACCTGGTCGCCCACGGTGTGCGAGGGGCGGATGCCGAGGGCGACCAGGGTGCCGGTCCAGGCAGAGGCGCCGCCGGTCTCCAGGTTGTAGGTGTGGAAGTGACCGTCGTCGCGCAGAGGGAACGGAAGGTCGTGCAGCCCTGGGCTGGTGTCGGTTGCCCAGACGAGGGAAGCACGGCTCCCCTTGCGGGCGCGCAGGCGCACCGCCACCCAGGCGCGGTTGCCAATCGGCACGTTAAGGAGCGGCGAGCGCAGGAGGCCCGCGGCCGCGGTCACCTGCACGGCGATGCCCCGGGGGGAGGCGGTCGGGGCCGAGACCCCCTCCACGGGCATCCAGCCGTGGGCGCCCTGGCGGAAGTCCCAGGCATCGGCCCGGCTGACGTCGGCAGCGCCGGCCGGCTCGCAGATGCGGATCCAGTCGATGGCGAAGCGGGCCCCCTGGAAGAGGTCGAGGCGCAGGTGGATGATCTTCTTCTCGGTGTGCCAGAAGGGGGTGACGCGGATCGTGTGCCAGGCGCCATCTCCCGGCACCTCGAAGCCGGTCTCCTTGCCGGGCGAGAAGCCGCCGTGGGGCGTCTCCAGCGTGTTCGACCAGAAGACCTCGCCGCGGCCGGCGCGGCTGCACTTCAAGCGGATCTCCACCCACTGCCAGGGTGTCGCCGGCACGTCGAAGAGGGGGCTGGTGAGGAAGGGATCCCAGTCAACCGCCTCGCCGCGCAGCTCGCCTTCCTCAACGCGGATGTCCTGGAGGTGGCTGTTGGGCACCCAGCCCTGAAGGTCCCCGGGCTGGTCGAAGGTCCACTCGATGACGGTACGGGCCGCGCCCTCGGCGGCGACGGCGTGGCTGGCAGAGCCGAGCACAGCGGCCAGAGCGACGAGCAGGATGGTGTGGCGCATGGTCGTTCCCTCCACGGGCGGCACCGGGCGCGACGCCGCCCCTGGCGGAGGGAGTTCGCCTGGCAGCCCCATGCCCCCTGCCCGAGTGAGGCCAGGGGCTGCGGGTATCATGCCTTGTAGGCGGAGCTTCGAGTAGAGACCGCCACGACCACCAGCGTCGCCTGATCCTCCCCAAGACGGAAGCGGATGCGGTACTCACCCACCCCGCAGGCGGGCCACACGGGCTAAGCAACCGGCGGCCCTATCGCTGCGTGTACACCGCCCGTCAGATATGCCGGTTGCTTCACCCCTACGAACTCTGACACCTGGCACCCGGCGCCCTGACACCTACCACCTGACACCTACCACCTGACACCTAACACCTATCACCCATCACCTGGCACTTGCCGCTGGCGGCGGGTCTCGTAGAGGACGACGGTGACGGCGCAGGCGAGGTTGAGGGAGGAGGCGACCCCCTGCATTGGGATGCCGGCCAGGGCATGACAGCGCCCCTTGAGCCACTGGCTGAGGCCGGTCGCCTCGTTGCCGAAGCAGAGGACCACCGGCCCGCCCAGGGCGCACTCGCCAATCTCCCGCGGCGCTTTGGCGCTCGTGCCCACGATCCGCAGCCCGGGCACCTCTTGCTCAAACCGCGTCAGCCAGGCATCCAACGCCGCCGTGGCGGGGAGGCTGGCCACTGGCATCGAGAAGAACGCGCCGGCCGAGGCGCGGATCACCGCCGGGTCGAACACGTCCACGCTGTGCCCGGTGAGCACCACGCCGTGGGCACCAAAGGCGTCGGCCGAGCGGAGGATGCTCCCCAGGTTGCCCAGGTTGCCCGGCCGGTCGAGCACCAGGACCAGGGCATCCTCGCGCCGGGGGATGGCGGAAACGTCCAGGTCGGGCATCTTCACCAGGGCGATCACCTCGGAGGCATCCTCTTTGTCGCTCAGCTTGTCCATCAGGGGGGCGGAAAGTTCGAGGTGGAGGGGCGCGGGGATCTCGGCAAGCACGTCGCGCGCCCAGCCGGAGAGGCGGCGCTCGGGCGTGTAGAGGAGCGCCTCCACCTGCCAGCGGCGGTCTACCCGAAGGCGATTGATGGAGCGCACGCCCTCCACGAAGAACTGGCGGTGGTGCCAGCGCTTCTGGCGGTTGCGCTTCAGCACCTCGGCGCGCTGAAACCACTGGTTCTCGGTGGTGACGGGCAGCCGGCGCGGCATGGCGGGCCTACTCCAACCCCAGCAGCGCCAGCGAATCCCGGTGCAGGATCGCCGCAAAGACGCTCCAGGGCACGCGGGGGAGGCTGGTGCCGTGGCCGATCTCGGAGACGCGGCGGAACCCCTCGATGGAGGCCTCAACCGTGCTGAACGGGTAGTCGGTGCCGAAGAGGAGCTTGTCGATGACGGCGTACTCGATGGCCAGGCGCATCGCGTTGTAAAGCTGCCAGGGCCGGAAGAAGAGAGCGGAGATGCCGGCGGAGACGGTGGGCTGCTTGCGGAGGAGGACGATCGTCTCGGCGTCCCAGGGGTGGCCGAGGTGGGCGATGACGATCTTCAGATCGGGGTAGCGGAGGGCCACGTCCTCCAGGAGGACCGGGTTGGCGTACTTCAGCGGGGCGGTGCGCACGAAGGTGGCGCCCTGGTGAAAGAGCACCGGCAGGCCGTGCTTCCCAGCAAAAGCGTAGGCGGGCTGGAGGCGCTCGTCCATCGGGTGATAGGCGCCGTAGGTCGGCCCCAGCTTGATGCCCCGCAGGCCTAGCTCCTGCACACCGCGCTCCACCTCGGCCGGCACGTCATCCACCAGCGGGTCTACTGAGAGGAAGCCGATGTACTTCGCCGGGTCGCGGCGGACGAGGTCGGCGACGCAGTCGTTCGGCACCAGGATGCCGACGTGGCGGGCACGCAGGCCAAAGACAATCGCCCGGTCGACGGCGGCCATTGCGGTCTGATGGGCTTCGGGGGTGAGGTTTAGCGGGGCTCGCGCCCCCCAAACACGCGCCGCGTCGGCGGCGAAGGCGCCCCCGACGTGCTCCGGGCACTGCCAGATATGGGTGTGGCAGTCAACGATCATGAAGCTCCAAGCCGCCGGAGCGGACCCCAGACCTCCGAGTTGGCGCCCTGCCGGGGCCTCTCGGCGGAAGCCTGATGGCGCGGGCACTCCGGCAAACATCTGGCGGAGTGCCCGCGCATCGAGAACGCTCACCTGCCTAGGCACTCCGCCTCGCAGCCGCGCGTTTCGGCAGGGCGGTGGGTGCTTTCGGCGTCAGGCGCCCGCTGGTGTCGGCCGACGTCAGAGGAGGCCGAGGCCTCGCAGCGCGGCGTCGACGACGGCCGCTTCTTTCTCGTTCACCTCCACCAGCGGCGGGCGCACGCTGCCCACCGGGATGCCCAGCCGGTTGAGGCCGTACTTCACCGGCACCGGGTTGGTGGTGACAAAGATGCCCTTGAAGAGCGGGAGCAGCTTCAGGTGCAGCTCCAGCGCACCGGCGGTGTCGCCCGCGGCGAAGCGGTCCACCATGTCGCGGATCAGGCGGCCGGCCAGATGGCCCGCCACGCTGATGATCCCGTGGCCACCCACCGACATGATCGGCAGGGTGACGCCGTCGTCGCCGCTGTAGATGCGGAAGGAGGCGGGGGTGCCGGCGCGGATCTCGGCGACGGCCTCCATGTTCTTGCTGGCTTCCTTCACGGCGGCGATGTTCGGCACCTGCGCCAGGCGGATGATTGTCTGCGGCTCGATGTTGGTCACCGTGCGCGTGGGCACGTTGTAGAGGATCACCGGCACGCTGATCTTCTCGGCAATCGCCTTGAAGTGCTGGTAGAGACCCTCCTGGGAGGGCTTGTTGTAGTAGGGCGCCACGAGCATCACGGCGTCGACGCCGATCGCCTCCGCCTCGCGGGAAAGCTCAATGCTCTCGGCGGTGCAGTAGTTACCGGTGCCGGCCACGACGGCAGCTTTGCCCTCGGCGACGCGCTTCACCACCCGGAACAGCTCCAGTTTCTCTTTCGTTGTGAGCGTAGGCGACTCACCCGTCGTCCCGCACACCACGATCCCCTCGGAGCCGGTGTCGATCAGGTGCTGCGCCAGGCGCTCAACGGCTGCGTAATCCACTTCCAGGTCCGCCGTGAATGGCGTGACCATCGCCGTGAGCAATCTGCCGAGTTCCATGCAAGGTACCCCTTCCTGGTATCGGGCGAAGCACGCGGCCCAGCCAGGCTGCGTGGTTGCCCAGGGTAGTATATCCAAAAACAGCGACCCGAGTCAACGTGCCGGGCACACGCGCGGCCGGCTGCCAGGCCAGGCCAGGGCTGGAGGGCAGGCCCCCCAGCCTTGAGGGGTCCGGGAAGCCCACCCGCCAGCCCCATTCCCCCCAGCTTTGGGGGGGCAGGGGGGCTCACCCACCGGCCCTACTCCCCCCAGCTTTGGGGGGCCGGGGGGGCCGGGGCCACCTGGTACTACAGCATCCCCTCGCGGCGCATCCAATCGACGGCGCGTTCCATCGTTTCCTCGGGGGTGTAGCGAGGCACGTACCCGAGCTTGCGCCCGATCTTCGTCAGGTCGGGGCACATGTGGGCGCGGAAGTGGTAGTTGGCGCCCAGGTCCGGCAGGATGCGCTCCGCGTACTCCTGCCAGGAGACCCACTCAATCGGGATCTCCACGCCATAGATGTGGCCGTAGGTCTCGATGAACTGGCGCGCGGTGAGGGCGTAGGCGGAGCCGACGTTGAAGATCTCTCCGGCTGCCGCCTCGCGGTGCTGCACGGCCAGGTAGAAGGCGCGGGCAATGTCCCAGGCGTCGCACGGACCGATGAGGGTTTGCCCCGGCTCCGGCAGCGGCACCGGCTCGCCGCGCTGGTGGGCGCGGTGCACCTCGATGTCGCGCCCGCCCCGGCCGTCGAGGGGGATCTTGCCCGGCCCGCAGATGTTCGGCGGCATGATAGCGGTAAAGGGGAAGCCATCCGCGCTGGCGCGCTCGCGCGTGGCCAGCAGCTCCTCGTAGCGCAGCGCGTAGCCCTCAAACTCGCACGGGTTCTGCGTTTCCTCGGGCGTCGGCACCACCCGTGGCTCCCCGAACATCCACAGGGAGCCGCAGGCGATGAGCTGCCGGCTGACGCCGCGCACCGCCTCGTAGGTGGCTGGCACGTCCGCCCCGAGGATGTCAATCGTCACCTCCGGCGCGAGCTGCCGCAGACACTCGCCCCAGGCGGGGTTGCCGCGCCCGTATGGCTGCTCGACAAGGGTGACGGTATCCCACTTCCCCGTTGTTGGCACGGGCGTCCGACCAGTGGTGATTAGGGTGACGCGGCAGCCATCGCCCAGGAGCATCTCCACCAGGTTCTTGCCGATGTGCCCCGAACCGCCGATGATACAGACCTTCATGATACCTCTCCAGCCCCTCCACTGGGTTCTCGACGCGCCGGCACCGCGAGCGGTGGCTCGACCCCCGTCTTTCGCCAGGGGCACCCGCGGCCGACGCGGTTGTGCGTCACAGAGATCACGTTCGCGCCGCGGCGGCGATCTCCGCCACCCGACCGCGGAGTGCCCGGGGCGGTTGTCTATCGAGAGAGAAGCGCTGGGAGTAGCTGGCTGGCGCGGCCGCCGCGGTGATGGGTCTACGCGGTGTCGGCGTTCAGCGGCAGCAGCTCCTCCACCACGAACTGGCCGTCGCGCCGGATCAGCCGGTCGTCGAAGTAGAGCTCCCCGCCGCCGTACTCCGGTCGCTGAATGAGGACCAGATCCCAGTGGATGGCCGAGCGGTTGCCATTGTCGGCGTTCTCGTAGCTGCTGCCGGGGGTGAGGTGGATCGAGCCCTGGATCTTCTCATCGAACAGCGTGTCGTTCATCGGGTGGAGGATGTAGGGGTTCACGCCGATGGCAAACTCGCCGAAGTAGGCAGCGCCGAGATCGGTGGCGAAGATGCGCTCCAGCTCCTCCTCCCCTTCCGCGGCGTGGGCGCGCACGATCCGGCCCGCCTCCACCTCCAGGCGCACGTTGCGAAACGTTTTGCCCTGGTAGAGCGAACTGGTGTTGAAGGTGATTGTGCCGTTGACGGACTCGCGCACCGGCGCAGTGTAGACCTCGCCGTCAGGGATGTTCAGCTTCCCATCGCACTTGATCGCCGGGATTCCCTGGATGGAGAAGGAAAGGTCGGTGCCCGGCGCGACCAGGCGGACGCGGTCGGTGCGCTCCATCAGGGCCACCAGCGGGTCCATGGCGCGCGACAGGCGCGCGTAGTCGAGGTTGCAGACGCGGAAGTAGAACGCCTCGAACGCTTCCTGGCTCATGCCGGCCAGGGTGGCCATGGCGGAGTTGGGGTAGCGCAGCACCACCCAGCGTTTCTGGAGGCGCGTTTTGCTGTGGACCTCGTTCCAGTGGTAGGTCTGCTTCAGATGTTTCTGCTCCGGGCTCAGGTCGCCCAGGTCAAACGGGTTGGCGGGGCCGCGAATGCCGACGTAGGCATCGACGCCCTCCATGATGCGGCGGTGGAACGCGGCGAACGCTTTGTGCTGGGCCTCGCTGGCGGCGCGGAAGAACGGCTTGGTGAAGGCGTCATCGAAGCTGTGCCAGAACGGGATCGCCCCGGCCTCGGTGGCCAGGCGAATCAGCTCCTGGCCCAGCGGGCTGGTGTCGCTGCCGACCATATCGATGTAAAGAGTCTCGCCCTCCTGCAGCGCCAGGCTGTACCCGATGAGGTTGGATGCCAGTTGAGTGACTCGCGGATCCACGACCATGGGAAGCCTCCTGACCTTGAGCGACGGTAGCCGTTTCGATGACGGATCGGTCTTCCGCAAGCGGCTCACGAGGCCACCGGGGACAGACCGACGGCTGGGGGAGAGTCCGTCTATAAGCCGGGTTCTGTACCCCTTGCGGGGCGGCGATCATCTGTCTGGGCGCAGCGGTTTCCCGTGCGCGCGGTGCGCTCGATTGGGGCTGGACGGGCCGCCCTCATGCCCCGGACGAGCTTGCTCCAGGCGGGGTTTACCCAGCCGGCCCGTCTCCGGGCCGCTGGTGGTCTCTTACACCACCGTTTCAGCTTTGCCGGCCTTGCGGCCGGCGTTTTCTTTTCTGTGACACTTTCCTTCAGGTTACCCTGACAGGATGTTATCCAGCGCCTTGCCCTGCGGAGCCCGGACTTTCCTCACCCTTGCGGGCGCGACCGCCCAACGGACTCTCTCCCATCTTGATTCTACCACGTCTCACACCCCGCCGCAAGGGCGGGTTGCCAGGGAGGTGCCGACGCCAGCGCCGCGAATGATGGGGGCAAGGCCGCGGCAGAGCGCCGAACGACCGGGAAGGAGCCCCTGGAGATGGAACGCCGAAGCGCGTGGGTGTTCGCGGCGGTGATGGGAGTGTTGCTCATGAGCACAGGGCTACCGCGGGCATGGGCCAAGGAGGCCAGCCTGATGGTCACTGCGGAGCAGCGGGCAAACGCGGTTCGCAACGCCGGCCGCTATGCCTGGGCGAAGGCGGAGCGCGACGCGGCCGCGCAGGCGGCCGCGCGCTGGCGGGCAATGACCGACGAGGCGCTGTGGGACCTGGTGCCCAGCCAGGAGCTGCCGCGCAGCATCCACGTGTTCAACGTCTACGGCACGAACCGCATCGCGCTGTGCCCGAACTGCCGGGAAGGGATCATCCCCTTTGGCAACTACCCCTGGCGCACCGATGTCTTCGGCCGGCCGTGGAAGATCGAGTGCCCCAATCCGCAGTGCCGCGAGGTGTATCCCAAGAACGACTTCGGCGCCTACTACCGCTCGGCGCTGGACGAGCACGGCTTCTTCCGGCGCGGCAAGGGCGACCCGAAGCTCCTCTTCAACGCCGAGCACCCTGACCCGAACGACCCGCTGCACCGTGCCTACGTCGATGACGGCTACGGCTGGACCGACGCCGAGGGCACGCGCTGGGACTTCATCGCCGTCTACGTGCAGTGGGGGCTGTGGCGAGAGATCAACCGCGGCATCAACGCCCTGGCGCGCGCCTACACCCTCACCGACGATCCGGTCTACGCGCGCAAATGCGGCGTGCTGTTGGCCCGCCTGGCCGACGTTTACCCCGAAATGGATTGGCACCCGCTGGCGCGGGCGGGCTTCTCGCACTCGGACGGGGGTAGCGGCTGCGGCCGGGTGGAAGGCTGCATCTGGGAGTGCGGCAACGGTGCGAGTTGGGCCCAGGCTTACGACTTCATCTTCGACGCCCTGAAGGCAGACGATGAGCTGGCCGCGTTCGTGGACCGGATGCACCGGCGCCAGGCGCTGCCGCCCGTGCCCGATCCCGCTGCCCTGGCGGCACACATCGAGACGGGCCTCCTCCGCGAGATCATCGCCGGCGTCAAGGAC
>JAAZEB010000109.1 GCA_012512505.1 Armatimonadota bacterium
CGCGCGCGGGGCAGGCCGTGTTGGCCGCCGAACGCAGCGACGCACCCGCGGCCCTCTTCCGCAGCCAGGGGGGCAGCGCGCTGGAGGTGGTAACTCCAGCCGACGGCGGCATCCTTGGCTCCGGGGTGCAGGACCTGGCGCTGAGCCCCGACGGCCAGCGGCTTTACGTGGCCAGCACCTCGCTAGGCTACGTCACCGTCCTCGACGCGGCCACGCTGCGCCCCCTGGGGCAGCTCGACGGCGGCGGCAGCCCCACCGCCGTGGTGCTGAGCCCCGACGGCCAGACCGCCTACGTCTGCGACCGCAAGGGGCGAGTGGATCGGTTTGACACGGCCACCTTCCTGCGCGCCGGCACCCTGGCGCTGCCCGAGCCGCCGCTGCACGCCGCGCTGTCGCCAGACGGAAAGCGGCTCTTTGTCCAGCTTGCGCGTGGCGTTCTTATCCACGACACGGACGCGATGAGCCCAGCCGCACCGGAGTAACCGCCGGCGCGGAGAAGCCGCCGAAGACAGGGGTGTGACCGATGGTACCCCACTGCCGGCTTGCCCGGCTGCTGCTGCTCTGCGTGCTGCTCGCCAGCGCGGCCGCCTCGGCCGACCCGCTGGGGCCCGGCTACCCGGTGTCGCTATGCGCCGGAGAGCTGCCGGCTTCCGTGCTGTGGCTGCGCCAACTGCCGGTGCGAGCCGCCCGGATGCGCGCCTGGCCGCGCATTGACGCCTGCGATGGCCTGGACACCACCGCGCTGCCACTCCCCCACCCCCTGGAGATCGAGCTGGCCCGCTCCTTCCCGGTGAGCTACCTGGAGGTGGAAGGCACGCAGGCGCTCCGGCTGCGCAGTGGCGACCAGACTCTTGGCGATCCCACCCGGCCGCCCCGGGCACGCGTGCTGCTCGCTGCGCCCGTGAAGCTGCGCCGCCTCACCCTGGTCGCCGAGGGAGCCGCTGGTACGGTGGCGGAGGCCCGCGCCTACCAGAGCACGCTGGCACCCCTGCCGCCGGTAGAGCTGGTGCCGATCGCCCCGGACGCGGCAGCGGCCCCTCCCACGCGCAGTTTCACCCTGCCGGTGCCCCAGGCGCAGGGGATCACCGCCGTTGCCCTGCGCGCGGAGCTGCAAGCGCCCTTTCCCCCGGGCCTGCGGGTGCGCCTGACTCACTCCCCGGAGCCGGAGCGGGCCTGGTATCAGGCAGACCTGCGGCTGACCCCTCCGGCAGACGCCGCCGACGCCTGCCTGGCGCTGGTGCTGGACCCACCCGACCTGTGGTGCGGCGAGGGCGAGCACCTCACGCTGACGCTCTCGCCGCTGACCGCGGCGGGCGACCCGGAGGAGGCCTCCGCGCCGCGCCTGGGTCAGGTGAGCGCCGGCCTGGTGACCGCCGGTGCCGAGGAAGTGCGCGACGAGTTTATCGTGCCGCGGCTGAACTGGCTGGCCGGTTGGTACGCGGCGCACGTGCGCGAGGCGCCGTGGGAGCGCCCGGGGTGGCAGCCGGAGCGCGAGCCGGCGGGGCGTTGGCTGCGCCTGCTGCGGGAGTGGCTGCCTCGCCACCCGGGGGTGATCGCCTACGCCAGCCGCGTGCTGCGCCTGCCGCGCCAGTCGCCCGCGCCGGAGGAGGGTCCGGAGAACGCGCCGGCCTGGGCCTGCCTGGCCAGCCGGCTGCTGCGGCAAACGCAGGATGTGGCCTACTGGTGGCGCTCCGGGCACCAACAGCCGGACGGCCTCTTCAGCGGCGACCCGGACGCCGACGCGGCCCTGCTGGAAACACTGGCGACGGCGCCGTTGATCACCGGTGAGCCGACGCTGGCGCGCGCCTTCAGCGATGCCTGCGAAGCCGCTTGGCGAGCCGCCGCGGGGCCGTCGGCAGCCGGCCTGGACGAGGCGTGGGCCGCGCCACTGACGCTCGACCGGCTGCGTGGCCCGGTGCGCGCCCTCGCTCGCACGCAGCCGCTGCTGGCGCTGCTGGCGCCGGAAGAGGCGATCGCCCTGCGCCGCTGCCTGGAGCTATCACGCCCATTGACGCGGTGGACGGCGGTGAACGCGCGGGGGCACCGGCACAGCCTGCTCGTGCCGCCGCCAGCCGCCGAAGGACCAGCGGCCGGCGCGCCGGTGGACCTGCCCGGCGCCACCGAAGCCGCCGGCCCGGCGCTGACCTTCGCCTGGCACTGCGATCACCTGGCGCTGAAGCGGCTGCTGCAAGAATGGGCTGCGGCCTGGGCGACCGATGCCCTGGCGGCGGTGAATCCGCGGGAGCCGGGAAAGCTGCCGCCGGCCCTCGATGCCCGCACCTGCTCGCCGCTGGCCGCGCTCGCCGGACTGCCGTCCGGCGAAGTGGAGGGCGCGCGGCTCCTGCGCTTCCTGCTGGACGTGCATCAACTCAGCGGCGACGCGGAGCTGCTTCGCCCGGTGAAGCTGGGTGCCGATGCCGGCACGGCGGGTCCCCTGGCAACGTGCCTCTGGCGTGCTACCGGCGACCGAGAGTTGGACGAGCAGATCCTGCAGGCACCAGACGACCGGGCGGGGCTGGGCGCCTACGCCGCCTGGCTGATCACCGGCAACAAGCAGTTCCTGATCGCCGGCCTGGAGGCGGCCGTGGCGCGCATCGAGGCGGAGCGCTACCTGCTCACCGAGGCGCACCTCCCGCCGGACGCGCTGGAGGTGCCCGGCCTGCTGCTGCTGCGCGCGCTCTACCTGGGCGGCGTCGGCCCCTGGCAGGGCGGGCTGCCGCGCGTCACGGTCACCTGGGAAAGAACCGGCGCGGCCTTCGCCGCCTTGGTGGCAGTGGACCGGCCCGACGCGCTGAAGGTGCTGGCCTACAACTTCGGACCGGTGCGCCGGCCGGTGCGAATGCGGGTGTGGCGCCTGCGCCCCGGCACCTTCCGCCTGTCCGCCGGCCCGGACGACGACCAGGACGACCAGGCAGACAACGAGGCGGAAAAACGCCTGGTGGAAGTGGGCCGGGGCGAGGCGGTGCCGTTCACGCTCCCGGCGCAGCGCCCCTACGTGGTGACGCTCACCCCGCACCGCCTGCACCCTGAAGGGCCGCGGCCCGACGTGGCCCGCTGTGGCGATGAGGTGAAGCGCTCCGCCGACCGCCGCCGCGTGGAGGTCACCCTGCGCAACCTGGGGGCCGCCACCGCCACCGGGGTGCAGGTGCGCGTGCTCAACGAGCAGGGGCAGCCCCTCGGCACCACGACCGTGCCAACGCTGGGGTGGCCGGAGGATCTGCGACCGGCGCTGGCGACCACCAGCGTGACCCTCTCCCAGCCAGCGACGGGTCCGCTGAAGGTCACGGCCACCCTCGCCA
>JAAZEB010000110.1 GCA_012512505.1 Armatimonadota bacterium
GAGTTTAGCCGGATCCAGCCTCGGGTATACCGCAGCCAGCTTTGATGCGAGGGAACGGCGCAATCGGTGGCCGGGCCAGTATCAGCGTCCCGCGCGTGGTGGAACAATGAGGGGGAGCGCCGCGGGCACACCGGGAGCACGGCGGCAGCGTCGGGGGCAGAGCGGACAAGGCGCGGTAACGGGGGAGAGCGGTATGGTCACATTCGTGGTGCTGATCGTGGTGCTGGCCCTCAGCATGGTGCTGCTGGCCCACTTCCTGGGGCGAGCAGAGCGCGATGCCGTGCCGCCGCCGGCCGCCGAGGAGAGCACCAGCCCCGAGCAAACAGGCCTGGGCGAGCCCGAGTGGAACGTGGTGATCCAGAAACAATGCCTGCCGACCAACTGCCCGAACCTGAAGGGCTCGCCGCCGCAACCGGGCAAGGAGCCTGGCTGCCAGGTGTGCGCGTCGATGTTCCTGGAGCGTTACGGGGAGCGGCTGCTGCGGCAGCAGCGGGAGGGGCGAAACCGCTGAGCCGCGGCATCTCCCCGCCCGGAACGCGCCGCGCCAGGTTCCCCGGTGGCGAAAGACGGTCAGTCGCCACCCAGGAGAGAGCGCATCTGCTCCAGCACCGCGGAGTGCCGCTCGCCGCGTTGCTTGATCTCTTGCACTTCCGCCAGGTCAATGTAGATCTTGCTGATGCCGTCCAGATCCATGCTGCCGATGTGCAAGACCAGCCACCCCTCCTCGGAGGCCACGCCGCCGTGGGAGGTGACAAACTCCATCTTTTCCTTCGGGAACTCCATTTTGCTACCCCCTGACCCCGGCGGCGACGCGGGCACCTGCCTCTGGCTGCCCGGCCGCCGCGCGCTCGACGAGACGCAGTACCCCATCGGGGGGCGCCTTTGGTGGTGCGTCCCGTGAGCCAGCCACCAGACGCACTGCTTGGTAACATACGTTCGGAACCGGGGAAGGGGAGTCCTTTCTCCGGGCGCCACCCGCTCTTGTTCCCCCGGGGGGCCGATGGTATAATGGCGCGGGAGATCCGTCGTGCGTGAAGCCAAGACGAGCCGGGCCGCCGGTGGGAGGCGGGTGGTGGGGGCGTTGGCCTCCGGGGTGATGCTGGCCGCGCTCTTTCCCAAGATCGCGCTCTCGCCCCTGGCCTGGGTGGCGCTGGTGCCGCTGATCCTCGTCGCTCGGGCCGCGCCCCGGCCGCGGGCGGCCGCCGTCTATGGGCTGTTGACCGGCGTCCTCTTTTTCGCCGTGCTGGTCGAGTGGATACGCCTCTTCGATCCCACCGGCACCGCCTGGGTGGTGGCCACCCTCCTCGAAGCCGCGTTCGTCGCCCTGTTTGCCGCGCTCGTGCGGGCGCTGAGCCCCTCGCCGCGCGGCTGGCGCGGGGTGCTGGTGCCGGCCGCGGCCTGGACCGCCACCGAGTGGCTGCGCGCGCTAGGGCCGCTGGGCTTCACCTGGGGCGGGCTGGCCTACTCGCAGCACGCCAACCTGGCGCTGGCGCAGGTGGTCAGCCTGGTTGGCACGGGCGGGCTCACCTTCTTGATCGCGCTGGTGAACGCCGCGCTGGCCGCCGTGCTGGCCGAGGGCGCCCGGGACCGCCGCCAGGGCGTGCTGAGGCTGGGGGTGGCAGTAGCGTTGGTGCTGGCCGGCTGGGGCTGGGGCCGCTGGCGCCTGGCACAGCCGCTTCCCGAGGGCGAGCGCCTGCGCGTCGCTCTGATTCAGGGGAACCTGGGGGATGAGGGGGATCGCCACACGCCCGTGCGGCCGGACCACGCCCCGGTTTACCTGCGCCTGACGGAGGCGGCGGCGCAGCGGGGCGCGCAGCTCGTCATCTGGCCGGAGAGCGCGATCCCCGGCGCGCTGCTGGTAAATCCGGCGCTGGCCGATACCCGCGCGGCGATTGCCCAGGCGGCCCGCCGCCACCGCCTCAACGTGGTGGTCGGCAGCGCCCACGTCGAAGAGGGCCGCTCGCTCAACGCGACGTTCCTCTTCAACCGCGAGGGCCACGTCGCCGGACGCTACGACAAGGTTCACCTGGTGCCCTACGGCGAATACACGCCGTTCCGCCGCCAGCTCGACTTCCTCTATCGCCATTTCCCGGTCATCGACCACGAGTTCAGCTCCGGGCGGGGCTTCTTCCCACTCCCGGCGGATACCGGGCCGCTGGGGATGGCGATCTGCTTCGAGTCGGCGTTCCCCTCCATCACCCGGGCGCTGCGCCGGGAAGGCGCCGACCTGCTGGCAGTAGTGACCAACGACGCCTGGTTCGGGCGCCGGTCGGCCACCTGGCAGCACTACCACATGGCCCGGTTCCGGGCCATTGAGAGCGGGACCTACCTGGTCCGAGCGGCAACCACCGGCTTCACTGCCGTCCTCGATCCTTTTGGGCGCGTAGTCCAGGAAGCGCCGCTCTTCCGCCGGACACTGCTGGTGGCCGACGTGGCGCGCCTGCCGCGGCCAACGCTCTACACGCGCCTGGGCGACGTGGTCGCCTGGGCCTGTGCCCTGGCGATCCTGGGGCTGCTGGTCGCCTGGCGGCGCCAGCGGCCGCCCAGTGGCTAGGTTGTCGGGTGGTGGGCTGACCTACGCCCCGGCGCTGGAGAAGCGGAAGGTGAGTCTGGTCTGCCGCGAGCGTTCGGCCCGGCAGGTTTGCGAAGGGCTGGCGTGCGCCCTCAGCTCCCGCTGGCGCAAGGCAGGGGATAGCTTCGTGCTGGAGCCGGTGGACCCGGCGGAGGCGCTCTCGGCCAGTGAGTTGGCCGTCGCGCTCGGCGCTTCGTTGGGGCTGCCGGGAACGCAGTACGGCCACGGGCTGGAGCTGCCCCTGCCGGATCTCCTCGGTTCGCTCGCGGAGACGCAGCTCCAGGCGGCGGTAAGCAAGGAGGGCCTCCCGTTCGCCCTGCTGCTTCCCGAGCAGCAGCAGCAGTTCCTACGCCGGATCATGCAGGATCTCCCGACGCTGCTCTCCGAGATGGGGGCGTGCCTGGAGGACCTGAGCCGCCTCGACAGCGTCCGGGTGACGCTCGAGAGGCAGGAGGGCACTCCCACGCCTGATGGCAAGACCACGCTGGCTCGCGAGTACCTGATGATCCGCGGCGCCTCTGCGTACACGCTGTGGCTCAAGGGCGCCGAGACGAAGTGACGGCCGGACCGCTCACTTCCGGCGGGGTCTCCTGTTGGGCTTCGGCGTTACCCTGGCCGGGGCGCCGAAGCCGCCCGCGCCCGGACGGCAGAAGCGGGTGCCGTCCGCCTTGCCGCCCGCCGGCGTCGGCGCAACGGTCATCCGTCCGCGCTTGCGGAGCGCTTCGCTGCCGGCCTGAACCGCGAACCGGGTCTTCGTCATTCGGTGGGTACCCCTCCTCCCCTCGCTCAGGACAGGCTCCGAGTGAAACGAAGGATCTACCCCTCGACGCGCAAGCGACTGCACCGCCTGGGGAAGAGATCCTTCGCTTCGCTCAGGATTGGAGTTTAGAGCCGAATGGTCATTCCTCTCAGCTTTCGCCAGCGCACCCCTCGGGATTCGCCCTTCTTGAGGGCTGGATGGCGCTCGCGAGGCTGGGGTTCCTTGTAGCCCGACGCTCTGCC
>JAAZEB010000111.1 GCA_012512505.1 Armatimonadota bacterium
AGGTTGATCGCCGCCTTCTGCTCGAGGCGGTCGTGCAGGAGGGGGGCGTTGAACTCGTGGTGGTCCTGCAGGGCGCGGGCGACGGCTTTCAGCACCAGGTCGTTGACGCTGACGCGAGAGGCTTCGTCGGCCACTTCGTTGAGCATGGCGCGCACGCGCATCGCCTCGCCCATGGCGATCTCAATCGTCACATAGAAGTGCGGGGCCTCGCGCTTGCTCTGGGTCATGCGGCGGGCGATGGCCTGGCGCATCGGCGAAAGCTGCACCGACACGCCGGCGGTGGGTGCTGGCGCGGGAGCCGCCGCTGGGGGTGGCGGCGCGGCGGGGCGCTCGGCCGCCTGCAGAATGTCGTCGCGGGTGATGCGCCCTCCGGGGCCGGTGCCCTGCACCTGCCGCAGGTCCACTCCCTTTTCGGCGGCCAGCCGGGCGGCCAGTGGCGTCACCTTCAGGCGCCGTTCCGGTGGCGCCTCGGCCGGCCGGCCTGGCTCCGAGCCACCGGGTGCCGCGGGGGTACCCTCGGCCACGGCCAACGCCTGGGGGCCAGCCGGGGCGGTTACCGGCACTGCCTCGCGGCCTTCGCCGGCGCCCACCGCCCCCTCGGCGATCTCGCCCGCTTCCGGGCCTTGCGCTTGCAGCGCCGCCACGTCGATCGCCTCATCCGGCGTGCCGATGATACCGATCAGCTCGCCAACCGGGACGGTGTCGCCCTCGGCGGCCAGCTTCTTGCGCAGCACCCCATCGCCGTAGGCCTGAATGGCGATGTTCACCTTCTCGGTCTCGATCTCGGCGATATCCTCGCCCCGCTGGACCGGGTCGCCCTCGTTTTTCATCCAGCGGACGATCTTGCCCTGCTCCATGTCGTAGCCCATTTTGGGCATGATGACCTTTGTTGCCATGCTCACATCCTTGGCTGTTCGCGGGGAACCGGCGGTATGGGAGTGTGGGAGAGGCGTCTCTCCTTCTGGACCGGTCTGGGCGTGGCCCTCAAAGCCCGGGATACCAGGGGGCTGGCCCGCCGAGCGTGGCGGGGGCGTTTTGGCCCTCCGCCCGCTCGTTGGCGCCGCTTACTTGCCCAGCACTTCGTGGACGCCGCGGATGACATCCTCCTCATCGGGGATGGCGGCGCGCTCCAACTCGCGGGCGTAGGGAAGCGGCACCTCGGGCATCGCCACGCGGCCGATCGGGGCATCGAGGTAGTCGAACCCCTCTTCCTGGATGCGGGCGGCGATCTCAGCGCCGAGGCCGCAGGTCCGCCACGCCTCTTCGGCGATTAGCGCCCGGTTCGTCTTCTTGAACGAGTCGAGGATCGTCTCGGTATCAATCGGGCGCAGGCTGCGCAGGTCCACCACTTCGCAGTCGATCCCTTCGGCGGCCAGGCGCTCGGCGGCGCGGAGGGAGACCTGCAGCATGCGCGAGTGGGTGACGATGGTGATGTCGCTGCCTTCACGCTTGATGTCGGCGCGTCCGAGGGGCAGGTCGTACTCCCCTTCCGGCACCTCGCCGCGGAGGTTGTAGAGCGCGCCGTGTTCCAGGTAGATAACCGGGTCTAGGTCTTTGATGGCGCGCTTCAGCAAGCCCTTGGCATCGTAGGGGGTGCCGGGCGAGACGACCTTCAGGCCGGGGATGTAGGCGAAGTAAGGATCGAAGTTTTGCGAGTGGGTGGCGGCGAGCTGCCCGAAGCCGGTGTTGATGCGGATGACCAGGGGCGCGGTGAAGTGGCCGCCGAACATCGAGTGAATCTTGGCGGCGTTATTGACGATCTGGTCGAGCGCCAGGAGGGTGAAGTTGACGCTCATCATCTCGGCGACCGGGCGCAGGCCGGCCATGGCGGCGCCGACAGCGGTGCCGACGATGCCGGCCTCGGCGATTGGGGCATCCACGACGCGCCGCTCGCCAAAGGTGTCGAGGAAGCCGCGGGTAACCGCATATGTGCCGCCGTACGCACCGATGTCCTCCCCGATCAGGAAGACGCGGTCGTCCTGCTCCATCTCCTCGCGGAGCGCCTGCCGGATCGCTTCACGGAAGGTGATCTCGGGCATCGTCAGCGTCTCTCCTTGCCGGCCGTCGGCCCATCCAGTGGCTGCGCGTAGATGTCTTCGTACAATGCTTCCAGGGGTGGCGGCGGGCTTTGCTCGGCGAACTGGGCGGCCTCCTCGGTGGCCGCCGCCGCCTGCCGCTCAAGCTGCTCCAGCTCCTCCGGCGTGGCCAGCTTCTCGCGCAGGATGTGGTCGCGCAGCGACTCAATCGGGTCACAGCACTCGCGGAATGCCTCCACCTCGTCATGCTGGCGGTACAGCTCGGGGTCGGCCATCGAGTGACCGCGGAAGCGGTAGGTCTTCGCCTCGACGAAGGTGGGGCCCTCGCCGGCGCGGGCGCGCTGCACCGCCTTCTGCATCGCGCCGTAAACGGAGAAGACATCCATGCCGTTGCACTGCTCGGTAGGCATGCCGTAGGCGCAGGCTTTCTGGGCCATCTCCGGCACGGCGGAGGCGCGCTTCACCTGGGTGCCCATGCCATAGAGGTTGTTTTCACACAGGAAGATGACGGGCAGCTCCCACAGCGCGGCCATGTTGAGCGCCTCGTGGAACTCACCGATGTTGGTGGCGCCGTCGCCGAAAACGGAGAGGACCACCCGGTCGGTGCCTTGATAGCGCATGGCGAAGGCGATGCCGACCGCCAGCGGCAGGTGTCCGCCGACGATCGCGTAGCCGCCCCAGAAGTTGCGCTCGGGGTCGCACAGGTGCATCGAGCCGCCCTTGCCCTTGCTGACGCCGGTGACCCTGCCGAGCAGTTCGGCCATGAGCGGCTTGGGGTCGGTGCCGCGCGCCAGTGCCCACCCGTGGTCGCGGTAGTGTGTCAGGAGGTGGTCGTCTTCCCGCAAGGTGGCAAGCGCCCCGGTGGCCACTGCTTCCTCGCCGATGTAGAGGTGCAGGAACCCACCGATTTTGCCGTAGGCGTACAGCTCCGCGCTTTTCTCCTCGAAGGTGCGGATCAGCTTCATCTGGTAGAACCACTTCAGCAGTAGCGTCTTATCCATTCTCTCCTCACGGCGGGGATGAGTGCTCCGGGGCGTGAGGCACGCCAGGCATCTCGGGCGATTGCGCGGGAGGCCTGTCATTGCCTGCCGGCGTGGTGTACCGCCTTATCAGTGTAACATCGGCAGGCAGGGCTGTCAAGCGCACGGGTGCTGCCGATCCGGGTGCTCGGCTGCGGGGTCCGGGAGCCGGGGGGGGTGCCCCGCGTTTGCGTGTTGTCCCCAATGGGAAAGATCCATCGCGTGGGGCGACAAAAGCAAGCCATTCCCACCGGAGAACACCGTGTTGCAGCCAGCAGATCCAGGGGATGCCGCGCGTGGCGCGATGGCCGGCGGATGGGGCCGGGGTCACTTGCCCGGTCGCCGCACCGGCGCCACGGCACTTTGGGGCCTTCCCTCCTGGCCTGGCAGCGGGCTCCGGCGGGCCGTTTACATAAGGAGGCAGAGGGATGCACCGTGGCGAGGATGTGGAGGCGAGGGTAGGGGTGGCGGAGCTGACGGTGACGGTAACCCCAGGCACGCCGCCGCAGGTGACTCTCTCAGGCGAGGTGGATCTGGCAACGGCCCCCGACTTCGAGCGGGCTGTGAACAGCCTCTTTAGCCAGGGCACGGCTTCCCTGGCAGTCGATCTCTCGGGGGTCTCCTACCTGGACAGCACCGGGGTGAGCGTGCTGATGCGGGCGGTGAAGCAATGCCGCGACCGGGGTGGCGACCTGAGCATCGTGGGCGTCTCTGACCGGGCGCTGCGGGTGATGAAGCTGCTCAGTCTAGACCGGATGGTGCGCCTCTACCCACAGGGTCCCTAGCGGGAGGGTGCGGGGATACCCCTGGATTCGGCAGGGGCCTGCGGGGCACTGTGGCCGCGCACCCTGGCGTGGGTCGGCGGGTGAGCGCGCCGGAGCGGCCCCTTGGGCTGCCAGCGTTAGGGCGATCGGCGTGTTGACAGCTCCGCCGGGCATCTGCTACAATCAACTTACATGGCAAGGAGCGTCGGGGCGTAGCGCAGTTCGGTCAGCGCGCGTGTTTTGGGAACACGAGGTCGCGAGTTCAAATCTCGCCGCCCCGACCAGAATCAACTAATCTCAAGAGTTTTTGGCACCTTCCAGCCACGGAAGGGAGCCAAGAAGGTGGCCCGGCAAGCGCCTGTTGTGCGCAAGCGCCTGTTGTGACCCCCTCACCCCCGCGCGTCTCGCAGAACTCACCCAGGCATGGCTCTGGGATTGCGAGATCCGCCAGCTTTCCAAAGAGACGACCAGCATGTGGCGCCGTATCCTGGGGCGCCTGGTCGCCTTTTTGGAGGAGCACTAGCTTGTCTGCGACACGCCTGCCCTGCGTTTGTTCCTCAGTTCGCGCGACGCGGTGAAGCCTCGCACAGCCTACTTCTCCCCCGGCGACGGCGCGAGCACTGACCATGACCCGTGTCCCACTGTGCGTGAGCATGCCGCGGCCATGCTGAAGATCCCCGATGCCGAGGGGTGTTATTTCCCAGGAGATGGCCGGAGTGCCCGAGCAATCGGGCTGCGGCAGTCCGGGAAGCCGCATCGCTGCGGCGCTCCGCTACTCTCCCAGGCAACTGACCGGAGTGCCCGAGCAATCGGGCTGCGGCAGTCTGGGAAGCCGCATCGCTGCGGCGCTCCGCTACTCTCCCAGGCAACTGGCCGGAGTGCCCGAGCAATCGGGCTGCGGCAGTCTGGGAAGCCGCATCGCTGCGGCGCTCCGCTACTCTCCCAGGCAACTGACCGGAGTGCCCGAGCGGTCCTCAAAGAAGCGCTCCTTGCTACGTGGGCCTGCTGGGCGAGGGCCGGTTGGCCTTGGCCCTGAGGTCC
>JAAZEB010000112.1 GCA_012512505.1 Armatimonadota bacterium
CAGTGGTGGCCGAGGTAGGGAAGGAAGGCGCTCCCCAGACGGCGGCCGAGGTGTACGAGACTGCCTACAACACCGCGTGCGCCTACTACGCCCGTCGCTTCGATCTGCAAGCGGCCAAGCTCCTGGCGATGCTGCAGCGGGAGCCACTGCCCAACGAACTGCGCTTCCGCGTGCAGGGGTTGTGGGCACTGACCTGTGAGAGCGCCTGTGATTACGGCCTGGAAGAGATCTGGCGCGGCAACCTGGTGATCGCCGCCTCGCCGCAGGTGACGGTGCAGTTGCGCCAGTACAACGTTCCTGACTTCTACCACCGTGTCTTCGATGCCCTGCGCGAGGGCGGCCCTGGGCCCCGCCCGCAGGACCCGCCGTTCGTCATCTCCTGTGGCGTGCATGGCCGCACGGCGGCGCCGATGCTGGCGCGCTTCGCCCCGGCCTGGCGCACCACGCCGGCGCAGTGGGCCAGCCTGGTGCCGGCGATGGTGCAGGCGTGGGCAAATGATCCGGGGCATGTTCACACCCTCTCTCAGCTTCATCCGGTGCTGCCCGCCGCTTACGCGGCGCTGGCTACCCTGCACGTCGAGGCGCGGTGCCTGCAGCCCAACTGGGATGAGCAAGCGCGAAACCAGTTCATCGCCCGGCGGCAGGCGCTGCTGGCGGCGGCGAAGACGGTGGAGGTGATCGACGCCGCCAAGCTGCCGCCAGAGGCCGTTGCCGGCTGGCTGCTGCGGCTGGCGCTTGGCCCCGAGGGTGTAGCCGAGGGCGCCGACCCGATCAACCTCGCCTGGGAGAAGCTAGGGCCGCTGCTGAACACGCTGCGAACGCTGCCCCAAAGCGTCCTCGACGAGCACTCTCAACCGGCGGAGCGCTCCGCGATCATCGCCTGGGCAGCGGCCCAGCATCTGGGCCAGGCCGCCGTGCCCGACCTGAAGAACATCGGCGTGGTGGCCGACGAGCAGACGCTGGCCAAGGTGGACGCGGCGCTGAACAAGGCTCTCTCGGCTGATGCTACAGGAACTTGAGCGGGAGAGACGGCCCACTGATGAAGGACGAGGGGATCGAGCGCCGCATCCAGCAGGAGACACGGGCGCAGGCCAAGCAGATAGTGGCCGTGCATCATGACCTGCACCGCCACCCGGAGCTGGCTTTCCACGAGGACCGCACCGCGCGGGTGGTCGCCGCACACCTGCGAGCGCTGGGTCTGGATGTGCGCACGGGCATCGGCGGCACCGGCGTCACCACCACCATCGTGGGCAGAGCCAATGGACCCACGGTGGCGCTCCGGGCCGACATGGATGCGCTTCCCATCACGGAGCAGACCGCGCTTCCTTACTGCTCGACGGTGCCCGGGGCGATGCACGCCTGCGGGCACGATGGGCACACGGCGATCCTGATAGGGGTCGCCGCGGTGCTCGTGACCCTGGGCGAGGCGCTGCCCGGCAGCGTGAAGCTGATCTTCCAGCCGGCCGAGGAGCCGGTCTCGGGGGCACAGGAGCTGTGCGCGGCGGGCGTGCTAAGCTCCCCGGAGGTGAAGGCGATTGTGGCGCTGCACGGCTGGCCTGGCCTCCCGCTGGGTGCCATCGACGCCACCCCTGGCCCCCAGATGGCTTCCGCCGATACGTTCACCATCACCCTCACCGGCCGCGGCGGGCACGGCGCCATGCCGCACCTGACCGTCGACCCGATCGTGGTCGGCGCCCAGGTAGTCTCGGCGCTGCAGTGCATCGCCAGCCGCGCGGTGTCGCCCCTGGCGCCGGTGGTGGTGAGCGTTACATCCTTCCAGGCAGGGGAAGCCTACAACGTGATCCCGGAAGAGGCCTACCTGCGAGGCACCGTGCGCACCCTCGATCCGGCGCTGCGCGCGACGATACCCGAGCACCTCCGGCGCGTGGCCGAGGGCACGGCCGCCGCCTATGGGGCCACGGCGGCGCTGGAGTATCGCGAGAGCTGCCCGGTGATGGTGAACGACGCCGGCGTGGCCGCCGCGATCCGCGAGGCCGCCGTGCCGATGCTCGGTGCCGCCAACGTCCGCGACGATGGCGAGCCGTCGATGGGCGCCGAAGACTTCTCGCTTTATCTGGAGCGCGTGCCCGGGGCGCTGCTGCGCCTCGGGCTGGGCGACACCGCGCCCCTGCACAACCCCCGCTTCGACTTCCCGGATGCCGCGATCCCAATCGGCATCGAGCTGCTGTGCCGCGTCGCCCTGCGGTTGCTGCAGTGAGGAGACAGGTCACTCCCCGAGAAGGCGTGCCGCGTTGCGCCAGCGGATTGCCTCCTTGACCTCCTCGGGCGCTTGCAGCACCTTCAGTTTCAGCAGCGGCACCTCCGGCACGGTGAACGGCATGCCACTGCCGAAGACGAGGTGTTCCGGCCCTACCGCCTCGATCAACTGGGTGATCTCCTCCTGCAGGACGGCACTCAGCCGGGAGATCTCCAGGCCGTAGTCGCCCCGCACCGCGCCCGGCTGGCCAAAGGCGGTGCCCAAGTAGCCCAGGCCGTTCACCGGCAGGAACCGGGCCTCCGGGTGGGCGCGTGCTGCCTCCGCGACCTCGGCGGCCGGCACGTCCGGGATATCCAGGAGCCAGGAGCGCTGGCGGTAGTCCTCCACCCGCAGCGGCACGGAGAGGATCAGCCCCCGCGCCGTGGCCGCCTGGATGAGCGCCTGCCCGGCAGCGTCGTTCAGGGAGTAGCGGTGGTAGCGCGGGTAGAGCCGCAGGCCGCGCACCCCGAACTCCTCCTGGCACACGCGCAGGTCCTCTTCCCACGCGGCATAGGTGGGGTTGATGACGGCAAACGGAACCAGGCGGTCGGCGTGGCCCCGCACCTGGGCGAAAAGCTCCTCGTTGCCGGCCTGCGTGTTGCGGTAGAGGATGGCACTGGCCGAGGAGACGAACGCCCGGTCGATGCCGTGGGCGTCCATGGCACGCAGCAGGTCGTCGGCCGTATGCCAGGGCAGCGGCCGAAACGCCCAGTGGCCGATGTAGGTATTGGTATCGATCAGCATTGGCTCTCCCGCTGCGCCAGGAGGCGCTGCATGTTCTCGCCCAGGATCCGGCGCTTCGCCTCCTCCGGGAGAGCGGCCGCCTGGATCTTCCCCAGCCCGGCAGTGTAGGAGAGGTCGCACCCGAAAAGGAGCCGCTCTGGCCCCAGAAGCCGCGCCGCCATCTCCACCATGCCGGCGTCGAAGACGCTGCCGCTGGTATCGAGGTAGACGTTTGGCGCCGGCTGCACTGCCTTGATCGTCCACTCCCAGTCGCCGCCACCACCGACGTGCGCGCAGATGAGGGTCGCCTCCGGATAGCGGCGTGCCAACTCCGCCAGTTCCCCGCCATCCGACATGTTCGGCTGGTCGGCAACATAGTAGTGGCTGTGCCCGGCATGGTGGAGGATCGGCACCCGCAGGGCGATTGCCGTCTCCACAATCGGCGCCACCACCGGATCCAGGCACTTGTACTCGTTGTATAGCTTTACCCCGATAAAGCCATACTCCTCGATGCAGCGGTGGATCTCCTCCACTGCCTCGCGCTGATAGCCTGGGTTGACGTAGCAGTAGCCGAACACGCGGCCAGGATAGCGGCGGGTGATCTCGGCCAAGAGGCGGTTGCAGGTGCGGAAGCCGTCCGGCGTTGCCGGGCGGTGACGCGTGAGGAGTGAGACGCACATGGCGTCGATCCCGAGGCGTTCGGAGTCGGCGATCACCTTCTCATCCGGCACGCCCCAGTGGATCGTGACGTCGTTGGGCGCACCCGTCAAGTGCGCGTGGCAATCGATGACCATACCCATACCCCCTACCGGGGTAGGTTGGCGGGGAGCGGCGTGAACTCCTCCCACGTTCGCGTGGTGCTGACGGTCGAATCGGAGGCGGGTGCGCGGCCCACGCATCTTCCCAACATCCACCCACGCCGCCAGCCACTCCTGCCGCGCACCCACTGGGGAGGCGGGGCTTCCCGCCTTGCCGGAGGCCCCGCCGGTACTCTGCTACTTCTCCGCGGCCCGCACCCGGGCGCGGAGGCGGGACTTGGTGTCAGTCGTCACCGTCAACCCGAAAGAGCGCACCGCGGCGGCGCGCTCCAGGTCGGTTCCCAATCGCTCGGCGCACGCCACGTCCGCCTCCACCTCGAGGGAGAGCACGCCGCCGGCAAACTCCAGCAGGCGCGTGCGGCGCACGCCGGGGATCAGGTTCAGCGCGTCCTCCAGTGCCTGCGCCTGTGACCGGTTGGCAAACCCCTCGACTTCCACCCGCACCCGGCGCGTGGGGCTGGCCGGCAGCGCCAGGATGTCGGTGGTGAGGCGGCGGGCGATGCGGTTCGCCGCGAGCTGCACGGCCGTGCCTGCCGCCAGGCTATCGACTCGGTCGGAGACCAGGTCGTCCTCGGTGTAGGCGCCGAGCACCTCTCCCGTCTCCACGCGCACGGCGCGAGCCTCCACGCGGCTCTGGTAGAGTGGGATCTGCGCCAGCACGCGCCCGCCCCCCGTCACGGGCATCCGGGCCGCCAGGGTGGCGGTGGCCGTGCCGCTGATCAGCACATCCACCGCCGCGCCGTCGGCCGCCGCGGGCACCTGGACCACCTGAAAGCCGGCCCGGGCCAGGCGCCGTACGATGGCGGTGTGGGCCAGGGGCGCCGCGCCCCCGAGCGTACCGGCACCCTCCTGGATCGAGACGCCCACCCGCCAGGCCCGGGTGAGCCCCAGCTCGCGCAGGCGGTTCACCAGCGGCCGGATGCTGACCAACACCTCCAGGCGCACCGACAGCGTGCCTTGGTCCAGGCTCTCCTCCAGCACCTTACCGGGAACCACGAAGCCCTCGCTGTGGGTGTAAACCCGATCTTGCAGCACCTGGAACTTCTCGGCCACGGTGGTGCCGGCAACGTAGGTGCCCACCACTTGCTCAAGGGCACTGCGCAGCGCCTGCTGGATTGCTATCTGGCGCGCGGCGGGCTGGTCGCCGTCGCGGACCGGCGCCGAGCCGGAAGCCACCACCCGTTGGACGGGGCCGGTGGCCTCCGACGACTCCGGCGCCTCTTCTTCGCGCAGCTCTGCCAGGCGGGCGCCGCGAGCGTAGGGCGCGGCCGGGTTGTAGTAGCCGGCTCCCGGCGCCGGAGCGCGGAAGGCGGGCAGCGCCGGGCTGTTGCCGATGGCTCCGAAGGGCGATGGCCGCGGCTGCGCCCGCTGCAGGGGCGACGGTACCAAGGGTCCCCGATAGACGCTGGGCATGACCGGTGCGCCGAACACGGGTCGGGGTGGCGTGCCGGGGGTCACGTCCCACCAGACCCCCGGCTGCGGGTGCCACACCGTGACGAACATCAGGCCAGCCAGCAGTTGCGCCGCTGCCATGGTGTTGCCGTCCTATCGTCCCTCGTCGCGGGCGCGGCGCTCATCGACGATGAAAGCGACCGCGCACTTCTCCAGGAAGCGCGTCTGGGCATTGGCTGCCAGCAGGCGCTGGGCATCCTCGGCGCTGATGGTGGCGTAGCGCCGGAACTGATCCGGCGTGCCGATGGCCCGGATCACCAGCGGGCGCTTGCCCACGCGCTCCAGCGCCATCGCCGCCCGGATTGTACCCATGTAGCCGGCGATCCCCACCTCCTCGGCAAAGGACGCATCCACGTTCACCGTGCCGTAGATCTCCTTGCCGAGCGCGTCGAACAGCCGCGGGCTCATGGCCGGCTGCATGTGCAGGCCGCGCGCGTCAATGATGACGCCGGTGAAGGGCCCCTGGTCTCCCGCTGGGGTCAGCAGCTCCGGCTCCAGGTTCAGGGCGGCCGGGCCTTGTGGCACCGAGGGCATCGGCGGCGTCGGCATGGAGACCAGCGGCGGCGAGGTGCGCGGGTCGGACGGCACCACGCCTGGGTGCGTGGCAATCTCGACCGGCGCGGACACCCGTGGGGTGCGCAGCACGTTCGGGAGCACCAGGCCGGTCAGGGCGTCCTTGCCGGTCAGCGGCACCTGGATCGTCACCCGATAAGAGCCATCCTCGTCATCACTCTCGGCAACGACCACGGCGCCACGGATATACGCCTCCACACTCATGCGGATCGTGTCGTCGGTGGCGAGGAAGCGCTCGACCGTAGTGCTGGCGGTGACGCGTACCTCGTTGATGACCTGGGCCAGGTTCCGGTAAGCATCGGCCAGGGCGGCGGTGCGCGCCAGCAGACGGGCCTGCGCCGCCGACTCAGCATCCCGGGGGCGCACCCCGGTGCCGGTGGCGCGCAGCACGCCGTCGCTCCAGCGCACCTCCCCCTGGGCGCCCGGGACGGATTCCGTGATCGGGCCCGCGGCAGCGGACCCTCCAAAGTAGGCGACCGCTGCAAGCAGCATCGCCGGATAGCGCAAGATCCTCATCGGGCCCACTCCTCCTTGTGACCAGCGCGTGCACGGACGCGGCGCACACGCACGGCACTCCAGACCCCCGGCCTGGAGGCAGTTCGTTCAGCGTCCGCCGCCGCTCGCTGGCAGCGAGCCCATGCATCGGCGGCGCCGGGAACGTCAGGGGGAGGTGCATGAAGTATGCCACTGGGGAGGTCGGAGGCGATTGGCAACCCCGGGCCTGGGGTCATAGGGGGCAGCCGATTCAAGAGGGGGCATCACCGGCCGCCCCCTCGCCGGAGGCATCCGCGCCGCCGATGGGCCGGATCGCCGGCGCTCCGACCGCGGTCTTACCCCGCCGTCGGAGGCGTCGCCGATGGATTGGCGATACGGAGTCGGACGGCGGGCGGAATCGCCTCAGGTGGGGGTGCCGTTGGCGGCGATGACGTGAACGCGGTCCGGTCGGATGCCCAGGGTGACGGCGTCGCCGGCATCGAGGCGGAGGGAGCGGAGAAGGCGGTTGGAAGGACGCACCTCCAGGGGAGGCACGGAATGGTCGTGACCCTCCACGTGCAGCAGCAGCAGCGTGGAGCCTCCCTGGGGCACTCGGCCGGCAACCCGGGCGGCGAGGGTGGTCTCTTGCGCCGTGGCGCCTGGCGCCGTGCCCGGGGGATAGACCGACACATCCTCGGGGCGGATGTAGAAGCAGACGCGGTCGGTGGCCGGCGTGGGCTCTGGCGGCGGGGCCACGGCGAGAGAGAGCGAGCCCCAGGTCAGGCTCAGGCCCCGGGAGGAAGCCTCGGCGATGCGCCCCTCAAACACGTTGCGCGTGCCCATCAGGCGCGCCACGGCGGCGGTGCGGGGGCGCTGAAACACCTCCTCGCAGGGGCCGACCTGCGCCAGGCGGCCCTCGTGCAGCACCGCCAGCCGCGTGCCAACGGCGAAGGCATCCTCCAGGCTGTGGGTCACGTAGATCACCGGGAGGTGCAGCTCGCGCTGCACTGCCAGCAGATCCTGCTGCAGGCTGGCGCGCACCGGGCCGTCGAGGGCGGAGAACGGCTCGTCCATCAGCAGCGCCCGCGGCTCCGTCATCAGCGCCCGGGCGATCGCCACCCGCTGCTGCTGGCCGCCGGAGAGCTGCGCCGGATAGCGGCTGCCCAGGTCTGCCAACTGCATGCGGGCCAGCATCCCCTTCACGCGCTGGGGCAGGTCTGGCGTGCGGCGGGTGCCAAACGCCACGTTCTGCGCCACGGTGAGGTGCGGGAACAGGGCGTACTCCTGAAACACGTAGCCGATGCGCCGGCGATGCACCGGCACGCTGCGCTTGCGCCCCCCGTTCGCCTCGAAGAGCACCTCGCCGTTGAGGCGGATGTGCCCGTGCTGCGGCTCCTGGAGACCGGCAATGCACTGCAGCGTGGTGGTCTTTCCCGAGCCCGAGGCGCCAAACAGCACCAGCACCTCGTCGCCCACCGTCAGGGCGATCTGCAGGCGAAACTCACCTACCTGGTGCCGGATGTCGAGATCAATCATGGCAAACTGCTATCGGATGCCCCACTACGGCTTGGTATGCCGCCGCTGCATCCGCGAGGCGATGATCAGCGCGGCCAGGCCGATCAGCGTCATCAGGCCGACCATGATGTTGGCCGACCGGTACTCCTGCATCTGCACGGCATCGTAGATAAAGAGCGCCGCGGTTTGGGTGCGGCCGGGAATGTTGCCGGCCACCATCAGCGTGGCGCCAAACTCGCCCATGGCGCGCGCGAACGCCAGCACCAGGCCGGCCAGGATGCCGCGCCAGGCCAGCGGCAAGGTGACGCGCCACAGCACCCGCCACTCTGAGGAACCAAGGGTGCGGGCGGCCCGTTCCAATACCGGGCTGACGTCGAGGATTGCTGCTTTGGCCGGCATTACCATCACCGGCAGCGCCACCACCGACGCGGCGACAACGGCTGCCTGCCAGGTGAGCAGCAACTGGATCCCAAACAGCTTCTGCACCGGGCCATTCCGCCCCAGGGCCAGCAGCAGGTAGTAGCCGATGACGCTGGGCGGCAGCACCATCGGCAGCATCACCAGCGTCTCGAACGCCGCCTTACCGGGGAAGCGCCCGCGCGCCAGGAGGATCGCCAGCGGCACGCCGATGAGGGTCACCACGCCCGTTGCCAGCAGCGACACCTGAAGCGAGAGGCCGAGCGGGTGAGAACTCATCAGTGAGCCGATTCCTCCTGGGGGGCGCCTGCCGTCAACCTCGGGCGTGCCGGCCGGCCCCCCATCCGGATCGCGCCGCGCGTGCCCTTATCCTACCGCTTCTTGGGCGCCGCCGGCACCTCATAGTTGAAGCGGGTCAAGATGGCCCGACCCTCCTGGCCCAGGATAAAGGCGGCGAACTTGCGCGCCGCCGCCTCACGCTTCGTGCCTTTCACCACGCACATCGCCTGCTCGATTGGCTGGTGCTGGTCGGCTGGCACCAGCACCCAACGCACCTTCGACTTGTCCAGCAGCGAGCGCGCCACGAAGGCGGCGTCTACCGTGCCCGTCTCTACCAACTGCAGCGCGTGCTGCACCGTGTCGGTGGGAACGATCTTCGCGCCCACCCGGTTCCAGATGCCCGCCTTCTGCATCGCCTCCCGGGCCGCGCGCCCGTAGGGGGCTGCCTCGGGGTTGGCGATGGCGATCTGCTTCACGGCCGGCGAGCCAAGCTGCGCCACCCGCTTCAGCGGCGTCTTGCTGTCGGGCGGCACGCACAGCACCAGACGCCCGTAGGCATACGTCTTCACCGTGCCCGGAACCACCAGGCCCTGCTTCACCAGGCGATCCACGCTTTCCCGGTCGGCGGCAGCGAGGAGGTCTACCGGTGCGCCTTGCTCGATCTGGGTGGCCAGCTTGCGGGTGGAGGCGAAGTTGAACTGCACGCGGATGCCGGTCTTCTTGGTGAACGCCTTGGCGATCTCCGGCATGACGCGCGCCAGGTTCGCGGCGGCCGAAACCGTTAGGGTGACCGGCTCGCACCAGGCCGCGGGAGCCGGCACGCCGGCAACCAGCACGACAGCTAGGAGGATAGACCGAATATGGAGGGTTCTGGACATCGACACCATGATCATACTCCTTAGCGCGGGCGATCTCCTTCAGCGATGCGCCTTCCTGGGTTGTCAGGTGGCGGGCGTGAGGGGACGCCGCGGGTGCTGGATGAAGGTGAGGGCGGCACCCGACACACCCGGGGGCCCGCGCGCGGAACTCAACTACACTATAGCACAGCCAGCGCCGCCAAAGGTTAAACTAATGCTAAGAGCGTGTGAAGCGTGGGTGAGAGGGTCTTAACGTTGCCGGGGGGAGGGGGCCGGGTTGGCGTCACGAACCGGTACTCACGGCGTGCGCGACACGCGGCAACCGACGATGGCACCTGGTATGATAGCGTTGTTGAGCCTGCTCTTTTTCGCGGCGGCGGTCCTCTACTCCGCGGTGGGGCACGCCGGCGCGTCCGGCTACATCGCGGTGATGGCGTTCACGGCGATGCCTCCGGCGCTGATGAAGCCAACGGCGCTGGTGCTGAACGTGCTGGTGGCAACGATCTCCACCCTGGCCTACGTGCGTGCCGGCTTCTTCTCCTGGCGCACGTTCTGGCCGCTTGCCGTAGGCTCCGTCCCTCTCTCCTTTGTCGGCGGTGCCCTTGCGATCCCGGGGCCGATCTACCGGCCGGTAGTGGGAGGGATCCTGCTGCTGGCCGCCGCGCGCCTCCTACGCGCCCAACGCCCGCGCGGCGCGGCACCGAAAGCACCGGCAATCCCGGTGCTGCCGGCGATTGCCTGCGGGGCGGGGATCGGCTTCCTCAGCGGCGCGACCGGCACCGGCGGGGGCATCTTCCTGAGCCCGCTGCTGCTGTCGCTGGGGTGGGCGGAGACGCGCGAGACGGCGGGGGTCTCGGCGGCGTTCATTTTGGCCAACTCGGTGGCCGGCCTGGCGGGGCATCTGTCCAGCATGCGCTTTCTGCCGGGCGCGCTGCCGCTGTGGCTGCTGGCGGCGGGCCTGGGCGGCGTGGTGGGCACCCACCTGGGAAGCCGCGTGCTGCCGCCGGAGACGCTGCGTCGCTGTCTGGCCGCGGTGCTCCTGATCGCTGCTGCCAAGCTGCTGCTCCCTCAGTAGCACGCGGCCCGTGCCCGCGGCAGTATCGCCCCGCGAGCCCGGGGAGGCCAATCGCGGTGGCCCCTCGGGCTCGCGGGGATGGGGCTCATTTCTCGGCGAAGTGCTTGTTCTGGTAGAACTCCAACAACTGCTTCACCTCGGAGTGGCACTCGCCGCAGACGGTGCCTACCTTGGTGCGCTCCTGCAGTTCGTAGAAAGTGCGCGCCCCCTCCAGCACCGCGTGCTCGATCTCCACGTCGGTGACGTTCATGCAGTGGCAGACCACGCGCTCTTCTTCGCGCTGGATCTTCTCGGGCATCCCGTGGCGCTCGTAGTAGTCGTTGATCGCCTGGCGCAGCGCCTTGTCGCCCAGCACCGAGCAGTGCACCTTGTGCTCCGGCAGCCCCCCGAGCGCCCGGTTGACATCGCGCGCCGAGAGCCGGTAGGCGTCCTCGAGGCGCATCCCCTTTACCATCTCAGAGAGCACCGAGGTGCTGGCGATCGCGCTGGCACAGCCGTAGGTCTGCCAGCGGCAGTCGGTGATCACCCCCCGCTCGTGGTCTACCTTGATCACCACCAGCATCTCGTCGCCACACTTCACGCTGCCGGTTACGCCCCGGCCATCGGCGTCGAACGCCGCTTCGTCCTCCAGGACGTTGCGGGGGTTCATGAAGTGGTCGCGGACCTTCTCACTGTATGCCCACTTGGCCTGGTTCATGCGTGTGCCCTCCGGTAGGCGGTCGACATGCGCCGGACGGTGGCGATCACCTCCGGGAGCGTGGCCAGCACGTATTCCACATCCTCCATCGTGTTGCACCGTCCCATGCTGATCCGAATCGAGCCGTGCGCGCGTTCCACCGGCAGGCCGATGGCCAGCAGCACGTGGGAGGGGTCGAGCGAGCCGGAGGCGCAGGCCGAGCCGGTGGAGACGGCGATGCCCGCCATATCCAGATACAGCAAGATCGCCTCGCCCTCGGCGCCGTCGAAGGAGACGTTCAGGGTGCCGGGCAGGGCGTCGGTTGGGTGCCCGGAGAAGTGAACGTCGGGGATCTGGGCCTCAATGCCCTGGCGCAAGGCCGCCTTCATTGCGCGCAGCCGCTCGGCTTCTTCGGCCATCTCCACCGCGCGCAGCTCCACCGCCTTGCCAAAGCCGACGATGCCCAGGGTGTTCTCGGTGCCGGCGCGCCGGCCTTTCTCCTGGTGGCCGCCACGGATCAGCGAGCAGAAGGGGGCGCCGCGCCGGACGTAGAGCGCGCCGATCCCTTTGGGGCCGTAGATCTTGTGCCCGGAGATCGTGAGGAAGTCCACCCCCAGATCGGCGACGTTCACCGGCACCTTGCCCACCGCCTGTACGGCATCGGTGTGGAAGAGCGCCCCGTGCTCGTGCGCTAGCGCGGCCAGCAGCTTGATATCCTGCAGGGTGCCGATCTCGTTGTTGGCCATCATCACTGAGACCAGTTGGGCGCCCTGCCGCAGTGCCTCGCGGTACTGGTCCAGGTCCACCTTACCGTAGGCATCGACGCCCACGAAGCGCACCCGCACGCCCCGCTCCTGCAGGCACGCGGCCGACTCCATAATGCAGGGGTGCTCAATGGTCGTCGTCAGCACCTGCGTCTCCGACCCGGGGGGGCAGCCGCAGCCTCGGCCCGGACAGGTGAGAATCGACAGCAC
>JAAZEB010000019.1 GCA_012512505.1 Armatimonadota bacterium
AGCCTGCTCAAGCAAGAGCGCAGCAACCCCCGTGGTATCAAGGCCCGCAGCAAGAAGGCCTGCCTGGACGACGACTACCGGCTCAAGGTGTTGGTCGGGTAGCAATCATTTAGATGCTCTCGCCCTGCGATTGGAATGGGCCGGGCTGCAGGCCGATAGCCCCGTAGCGCTTTCGCTGCTCTTCATCGAGGCGCGCGTTGGGCCGGTCTAGGAAGAGGAGGTCCTCACCCTTCACGTTGAAGATGATCGCCTTCGTGTTGGGGGCCTCTCGACCCAGGATCCCCGAGTGGAAGAGGCCATAGAGCAGAAAGCTGGCGTAGGTGGTCTTGGTGGCCACCCCTGAGACGCCGGAGATGTTCACGTGGGCACCACGACGGCCGTCCAGGAACGACAGGTCGATGTAAACCGGCAGCCCGTCGCGGGATACGCCAGCTACAAGGCGCTCTTCCATCCCATCGAAGTAGAGCGCCCTCTCGCGCTCGGTACTGCGTACGCGGCAGACCATATCGCCCGGGTTAGGGGGAACCCAGCACTCCGGTTCCACTCGCGTGGTGATCACGTGCGCGCTGCGCGCAAGCTGGACGGGCAACACCCCACGCTCGGCGAGAAAAACATCACCCTCGAAGCGGCTCCCCTCATGGCTCGCGCGCACAATGTCCACGACGCCGGAGAGCTTCACCTCGCCAACGCCGGGAACCTGGGTACGGACGACCACCACGTCATCAAGCTGAAGGTAAGCGTTCGGCTCGATCGCTACCCACCACTCCATCGGTGTCGAGCGCTCGGTGCCAAGGATGACCCCGACACGCTGGCTCTCGTTCTCAGACATAGGCCTCCCAGATGGCGGATTCCACCGCCCGGCGAACGAGGAGGGGATCTCCCAAACGGTGCCGCAGCACCGCCTCCAGGCACCCCACAGGGTAGAGGTTCTGAGGCGCGCAGGAATCGCGCCAGGGCTCCGATGCGAAGGCTGGTAGGATGGCAGTAACCTGGTCGGCAATCTGCCGTGCTGCCATCAGCCCAACGGATGCTGCTATCTCCAGGCGCACGATGCCCGCCAGCGCACCATCAATAGGGCGGCCAACTGCCAGCCGCGTGTACCAGGAGTAGCGATCCAGACGCTCACTGATCCCGAAGAGCGGCGTCCGCTCGCCGGCCCGCAGCCGGCGAAGGATAGGGGTGCGATCGGGCGGAAGGTAGGCTCGGGATTGACGCTTGATCAATCCGACGACAGCGCCTCTTGCGGAGAAGTAGGTAAGCGGGCCATCTAGGACCAACAACTCAGCCTGACCCGCGGCAAAGATATCGCGGGCCAGGCCAGCCTCTTCCCGGCGCATGGTGTTCTGCAGACCCTGAATGGCATCGAGCGGCCCAGAACCAGCCACAACGGAATGGATGTAGCGCAGTTCTTGGGTGCCGATCCGGGCTATCAGATCAGGGCAGGTGAGACCGCCGCCCACCACGAGCGCCCGCCCTTGCCGAATGGGCTCGATCTCGGACGGCTGGCAGGCCCACGCCACGCCCACGGCCCATGACCCTGCCAGTCCGGGAGCGATCACGCCCCCTTCCTCCGCGAACAACCGCACGTCAATCCGGCGCACGCCGTCAATAAATGCGCAGCGCGGGAAGCTGGGAGGTGCTGGCGGAGCGATGGGCGCCCAAGCTACTCCCTCCGCCTTCAGATCCACCGAGGGAATCTTCTCCTCCGCTTCATCGAGCGGCTCGAGAGAAGCGCCCATCTCTGGGTCCCATGGGTCTACCCGAAGGACTGGCATGTCAGGCTCCTTCTCCCGGTTAATCCGCAACACGGCGATCTCTTCCCTCATACCTGCTGGCGAAGCGTCTCGATGGCTCCTTCCAGGTCGAGGGCGTTGTGAGCGAATAGGCGCGTTTGCAGTTCCTCACTGAGGAAACTGTCGTACTTCGCCTGGGCTTTCACCGGGAACGTCGCTGCCAGCTCCAGGACGGAAGGGTGTCGCTGCAACAGGCTTGCGAGCGCTCCTCGCACTGCCGGCTCGTCTACCTTCGCAAAGGTGAGCGCAAATTCGTCTTCGCACACCTCCAGCCCGGCGAACCGACATAAGCCCGCCAGGGTACGCTGAATGCGACTGCCGACCCAGGGGAACCAAACAGTGTCACGGCCCACAGCGACGAACGCCCGCTCTGCCAGACCTGCCTCGCGGGCTGCGGCGCGCCCGCGCCGCAGCAGCTCGGCGGCGTGGGAGTCGAGATAGCGCGGTATCCCCATATCGAAGAGCACCCGGCGCATCTCCTCACGCACGCGCGGGTGGATATCCGATCCGCCGGCCCCCGCGAAGTAAGGGAGCTTTCCGCCTCTGGACGGCTCCACGAGTATCTCGCCGCGCTCCAGGTCCACTTCCAGGATCCGCCAACGCCGGCCGGCAAGAATCAGAAAGCCATCGCCGCCCATGCCGGGGGTCTCGGAGACGCTCCCGATGCGATGTGGGCCATGGAAGACTTGCAGCTCCCTGTCCGTGACGAAAGCGGCGTAGAAGTCGAGACTGCGCACGATCCGCTCGCCTTGCAGCCCAAGGATCAGCTCGCCTTCTGGAGCCTGCTCGATGAGGTCGGCTGCGCCCATGCTGCGCAAGACCTGCACGAAACAGGCTTCATCCACATTGATGAACGCGCCGAAGGTGATCAGTGTGTCGAAGACCCTGCCAGCTGTGGCTCCGCCGCGCTCGGCGATGACGCTGAGCACCTGCTGCACCAGCGTCGAGAGGTGGAGGCGATCCGCCTCCGGGGGTTCGCACCACCCCTGGAGCATCAACTCCGTCATGGCCACTGCCTGGAGCAGTTCGGGAAAGAGGCGGTCCACCAGGCGCGCATCGACCATCGGCTCCTCTTCCACCACATAGAGGCGCAATTCGGCGGCCTCACCCTCTCGGCGCCCACTGCGACCAAGGCGTTGAATAAGAGCGCTCACCGACCAGGGCGCCCCGATCTGTCCTACGGCCTGGACGTTCCCTACGTCGATACCCAACTCCAAGGTGCTGGAACAGAAGGTGGTAGCCGGCGAGTCACTGCGCAACGCATCCTCGGTCGCTTCCCGCTCAGCTTTCGAGAGGGAACCGTGGTGGATGCGGAAGCGGTTGGTAATGCGCTCCTGTTCAGCGTGTCGGGCCGCCAGATCCGCGAGGAGTTCCAACTGCTTCCGGCTGTTGGCAAAGATAAGACCCGTGCGGTTGATAAAGGCACGGGTGAGATCGGCCACCAGACGGCGATCTTCGTCGGTCGGCTCATCGTCAACGGAAGCTGGACGCAAGTAACCCTGGATTAGGTAACGAACGTCACGGCCAGAGGCATCGGTGACGACGCGCACACGCTCTGGAGTGCGTGGAGAGAGCCAGCGCCTTGCCGCCTCTGCATCTCCCAACGTTGCCGATAGGGCCAGGACGCGTGGCGGCACAGCCCGGCCTTGCATCAGCCGGGCGAGAAGGCTCTGGAGGTGGGCGCCACGTTCGGTACCAATGAAGGCATGCAGCTCATCAATGACCACGTACTCCAGGCGCCCAAGGAGCAGCGGCAGCCGATGGGCGTAATTGATGCGCAGTGATTCCACCGACTCCGGCGTGATGAGAAGGACACCCCCCGGCCGTTCGAACAAGGCGCGGCGAGCCGCCTGGCCAATGTCACCATGCCAGCGGTGAACTGGGATCTGGGCCAGCGCGCATAGTTCCTCGAGGCGGCGGAATTGGTCGTTGATCAGGGCCTTCAGCGGACCGATATAGAGTGCTCGCACGCCGCCGGCGAAGTCCTCGGCCAGTTGTGACAGGATTGGCAGGAACGCAGCTTCGGTCTTTCCCCCGGCCGTAGGTGCCGAGAGGATGAGATCCTCTTGCCCATCCAGCACCGCGTGTATCGTCTCGATCTGCAGCGGGCGGAGTTCGGTCCAGCGCATGTTGAAGAGCGCCTGCTGCAGTGTTGGATGCAAGCGCGCGAAAGCTGAACGGCTCCTGGATGTGGTCGGGGTATCATTCATCGCTGTCACAACCGGAAGGCGGCGAGGCGGTCACTGCTCCCATCCCCTGCCCCACCTGCATCCGGGTCGCCCTCGACGGGAACCTGCTCGTCGGGTTCCGTGCTCCGTTCCAACGGGGTGCCGGTCAGCACCTGTTGCCAGGGGGTGCCCGGGTTCTGCTCCAGCACCGAAAGGAACCCCACGAACGCCTTGGCGGCATCACGCGGGGTGGTGAAGAACTCGGCGCCCAAGGTGCGCTGGCAGTGGTTCAAGAAGGCCAGAAGCGCCTCATCTGGCACCAGGTGCTTTGCCGGGTCTCCCCCCGCGAAGACGCTGCGAATGCGCTGCAGCAGGACGTGCAACTCCTCAACGCGCAGCGTCTCCAGGCGAAGCACCGGCCCGGAGCAGTCTCTTAACCCCTCGGTGGCAAAACGGTTGGCGGCAAGGCGCGTAGCAAGCGCCTCGTAGCTAGCCAGGCCGCGCCGACGGTCGTCCAGGAAGGCATCGGTACCTCCGAACAGGAAGCCGATGCCCCCTACGTTGCCCTGCAAGCAGTCGTTGACGATACTGAGAAGCACCTCGTAGTTCGCCATGCGCGCCTGGGCGTGGCTCAAGCGGTGGGAGAGAACTCCCATCTCATCGACGTTCACCAGCAAGCCCGCATATCCCGACAGACGCACAAAGGCAGCGAAGAGCTTGAGGTAGTCGTAGACGTTGGTGTCATCAATGATAGTGCGCACACCCAGGTCCTGGCGAGCCTCGGTCCTGGTGGTGTACTCGCCGCGTAGCCAGCGCAGGGCATGGTCCTGGAGCGTGTCGTTACCTTTCTGGAACCCCTCGAAGTAGCGCTGGATCACGGTAGAGAAATCATAGCTGCTCACCAGTTCCTGCAGGCCCTTCAGGCGTTCGTGGATAGCGGAAGCGACGTGGGCATCGGCTCCCCCGCCCTGGCGTACCTGATGGTCCACATCCGAGACCCATCGCTCGACGATACTGGCCAGTGCTCCACCATCAGGTTTGGCGCGCACGGCCACGTTCCGCATCAGCTCGGCGTAGAGGGCGCGGCCCTGGCCGCCAGAGCCGTGCAGCCGGCGCTCCAGGGTGATGTCTGCCTGAGCTACCACGAACTTGCGCTCCAGGGCTTCCGCACGCATCAAGTAGAGGAAGAAGCTCTTGCCCGCACCATAGCGGCCGATGATGAAGCGCACACTGGCTCCCCCCTGACCGACCCGTTCCAGGTCATTCAGCACAGCGGCTACCTCATCGCGACGGCCCACCTGGATATGGCGCAGGCCGATGCGCGGCACCACACCGGCTCGTAGCGAAGAGAGAATTGCATCCCGTTCTCGGGGCTTGATGGCAACACTCACGGTTCGTTCTCCAGTAGCTCTCGGCGAATACCATAGGCATCGCCATCTTCGATCAGGAAATCACCCAGGTGCTCGTCCGACCAGGTGTTGATTTCCTCCAGCGCGGCCGCTGGCATCATTCCATAACGGCGCACCAGCGTGCTGAACTCTTCCTTGTCCCAGACCTCATGGGAGAGAAGGTCGGCCAGCAGGGCGTGATAGCGGGCATCGAGCGCGAGGATGGCCTGCGACGGAACTCCCGGAAGTGGCAGGACAACCGGCTTGTCCGCGATGGGATCTGGTGCCTGCGGGCGGGCTGGCATCGGCTGTTCTCCTGAAGGATGTGTAACGACCAGCGGTGTATCGAGCGGCGGCTGCGTCCCGGTCTCTAGCTCTTCCACTTCCTCGCCGGCCTGGCCCAGCAGACGCGACACCTCTTCAGTTTCTGCCAGGATCTGCTCCAGAAGGGCGGTGTTGAGAGCGATGCTCGTCTCCGCGGGCGCTGGCGCCGCGGGTTCACTCCGCAACTCCGCAAGCAGTGCATCCAGTTCGGCTGTGTCTAGCCGCAGGGCGTTGTATGCTACACGCAGAGCGGCGGCCTCCTGGCGCTCCACCACGCCGTTCGTCGCCGCTACCCCCACCAGAAAGCGTCCTACTAGGGCTCGCTGTTCGGCAGTGAGGGCGCCTTGTAGCCGTCTGCTTAACCGTGCCAATGAGGGGGGCCGATGCTGCAAAATAGCCTGGTAGGCGGCCAGATAGCGTTGCTCGTCCTCTGTCAGGGTGAAGTGGCCTTCGAGGAAGCGTGCCACGTGGGCGATCTCCGCATCCTCGACCTGCCCATCCGCGGCAGCCATGGCCATCCCTAGTTCGAGGATCGACGCGGCCGCACGGTAGGAACCATTTGCCGGTAGCGCCGCCGCACCCGCCGGCCGGAAGAGACAGATGAGGTCATCCCAGGCGTAGGCACGCCCGGTGATGTGCGGGTCGGGAACGATCAGGAATCCCACTTCCTGCGCCGTATCCGCCAGGTCCACACTTTGGCGTAAGGTCAACTTCGGGCGCTCGGACACATCCACGAGTGGCGCTACCGCCGACGCCGGCAGCAGTACCCGTCCATCTTCACCCACATTATCTGCCACCAGCGAATCCCAGCGCGCCTTGTCCGGATGGTCGGTTCCTTCTTTCAAGGCTGCCGGCAAGGCGCGGTAGGCCTCGCGAGTGTGGGGCGCCACCCCCTTCGCCGTCTGTCGGCTGAGCGGCTTCAGCTCCTCGATACACTCACTCCAGATGCTCACGAGAGGCTGGAACTGGCTCTGGAGACCCACGACATTGGGGAGCACTGCGGGAGCCAGTGAAGAGCGATAGGAACCCATTGTTAGGAGCGAGGGGCTGGCAGGGTGGTACTCTAGGCGCATCGGGTTGGCAGCCGCCTTCAGCTTGACGCCGTCCCCGTAGCGCGCGGCGTACTTCGCCGCAAAGAGCGCCCGGAACTGGTCCGGAAGGCGCTCGGTGACAACGCTGCGTGGCGAGCGCACATCACGCCGGGCGATCTCCATGGCCAGCACGAGCGGCAGCGGTTGGTTGCGGTGTTGCAGCCATGCCAGCGCGACAGAGAGAGCCGAGTCGCTCAGGATTCCGGGAACGCCCAGGAGGATTCGCTCGAAATCACTCTCGGTGAGGCGCTCGACGCCGGCGCGGGCCAGGACATAAGCCACGAAGCTGCCAAGGTAGCCGCGAAAAGAGGCCGACTCAGGATAGAGGGAGAGCAGGCGGGTTGTCTCGGCGAGAATGGCAGGGATGTCCTGCCCCTCGACCAACGCGCGGCGCTCCATGCCGTAGAAGAAGAGGAAGGCATAGCCGATGTCCGCCAAGGGCGCGTTTCGCCCGGAGGCCATCCACGCGAGGTAGTTCGCGCGCTGATCAGGTGAGATGCGGGAGTACTGGGGCCAGTAGCCAAGGGCCCCCTTGGCTTGCTGCACCGGACGGCCTACCGGCAAGCGCAGGTTGATGCAAGAGGCATCGAGTTCGGCACGGGTTGTGGTGGTGACATAGGTGAGCGGCGCCTCGATTGTATAAGCTCCCACCTCCAAACGCTGGTTGACGCCAAGCCAACGCATTCCACGGGTAGCGGGGGGCTTGGCTTTAGGCCGCGGGAGAGGCTCTGGAGTCGTTGCCACAGGCGCGGAAGGTACGGCCGTAGGCGCGGGCGGCGGCATGATGGGTTGAGGTACCGGGGGAATATGCGCTGGCACCGGTACTGCTGTCGTCACGTCCCGTGCCATCGGGGCCGGCGTGGACAACACCGAGGCACGCACCGGTGCCTGGGCCGGCTGAGTGCCCTGTGCCCGCGCCAACTCAACGCGCAGGCGCTGATGCCCGAAGGCGATACGGTCGCCATCATTGAGCAACACTGGAACCTGTGGTGCGAGCCGCCTTCCGTTCACCATGGTGCCGTTGGTACTGCCCAGGTCGGTAAGCGTCAGGCTCTGTCCATTGAACACCAGCCTGGCGTGCCGCCGCGACACCTCCGGGTCGTTGGCAAAGACCAGGTCATTCTCTGCGCTACGCCCGAATGTGAGCGTGCGGGCTGGCACCGGGCAGCAGGCACCGTCACTCTCACGGATCAGGAACGCCCCTGACGGTGTTCGGTCGGCGCCCGCCTGCACAGGGGTGAGTGCTTGAGGCGATGCGGATGGTGATACTCCAGATGGGGGCCAATTGGGGTAGGACGCCGGCCCAGGAGCGTGGGATATGTCAGTGGGAGGCGCGGATCCCGGTGCGGTTCCCGAAGGACGGATGTTCGCAGACTGAGGAGCCGGCTCGGATGGCGTCGGATGCACTGGCCGAATACCGACCTGCGGGTTTGGGGCTGCCCTGCGGAGCAAGCCGATCAGCCAGGAGACCCAGGCCACCAGGGCGCCTATCACCGCCAATGGCAGCAGCGCCGGTATGGCCGTCGCCAGGAGCCCTCCCGCTCCCAGGATCAGAAACCCGATCAGGCATCCCATGGAACCTTCCCGAGGGTGCGCCTCCCTTCAACCGGCAGGAGTCCGGCGGGCCAGCCCCCGAGTATCACCGGAAAGAACGGATACCAGGCGCCCGGGCTACGAACTGCGGTCCAAGGGAAAGCCATCAAACGATGGGTTGGCAAGAGTGACCTTATGTAGCGTTCTCCAGACAACACCTCGATCCTTCGGGGTCCTGCCTGTTGATCTCCCGGGCGGGGGCCGTCGATACTGCCAGTCGATAGGCTAGAAAAGGTCGTAGATCACCTATAGCCTAACATCGTGCACCTGGATGTCAGCCTGGGTGAAAAGCCCTTGCCTAGCCAACCCCTATATTCGATCCATCTCATCCAGGGAGATATGCCAGGGCTCCGCTATGCTACACCACCCGGCAGATCTGATAGCCATTCCCCGACGCGAATGCACGCCTGCAAGGCTATCTCGACGTCGTGGGCTGTGACCTTTGCATCGCCTGGGTGTGCGCCCACGTTGCCAAGCGACCGCACCGTGTGAACGTGTGGGATGACCACATCGGACAGATCGCGGTTGTCTTCCAGTTCCCTCGTCATATCAAAGAGAGACACTCCCCAGGCATCCTTGCCCAGCCGCTTCCGGTACAATTCCCGGATGACCTCCTCGATAGCCTTTCGCAAGTGAACGAGTGCGGACTCCGGATTGGTGGCTGCCAAACCTCGTGCTTGGGCAATGCTCTCAGCGAAGTCAGGATAGTGCGCGGCGACGACTTCCAGGCGTTGTGCAAAGGGATCCACATCGGGGGTCGGAGGTTCCGCATCCAACGGCAAACTGGGTAGCCCATTTTCGACGGCCGCAGATGGAGAAGGGTCCGACGCCAGTCGGGAATCCGCTACCGAATCAGGCACTCGGTCGGCGCAATAGACCACTTGGTAGCGAAGCTCGGGGCTATACTGACGAAACTCGCCATCGAGCGTATAGAGCTGATGCCAGACCAGTTGCCGCATCCGTACGGCCGGCAACACACAGTAGCGGTACAACTCCTCATCGGAACACTCTCCGTGTGGGAACAGGAGCTTCATCAGCCCACTGGCCAGCGCCCGCACTGGCTTATTGTTGCGCTCCAAATCATCTGGGCCAGCAGATCGGATCCGCTGGTCACATAGATGGTCCGCCATCAGGTCGTCGCGGAGAGCAAGAAGGATATTGCCGAAGAAGTCCGTCTTAAGTCCCACCGATTGAGTAAGCGAGGTTGACGTAAGCTTGGGGATCTCCCAGCCAGGGATGATCCCCCCGATCCGGTCCAGGAAAGCGGTCTCCTGAAGGAAGTGTGGTAGTTCACTCACCAGGGGATTGGGGATTGGTCGCAGTTCCTCATCCAACAAGATGTTGGCCAACAGCACCAAGCTGCAGTCGCTCGCCATCTCGTTCTTGCCGCCACGGCCGATGACCCCGTTGGCAAGGTAGCCCTTCAAGGTCCCCACGATCTCTTCTGGATGCTCAAACTTGAGCTTTTGGACCTCATCTAGCACGACCAAGGAGAACCGGGCCAGAATGCCGGGCACGTTGTTGGCGTTGTTCACGAACAACACGGCGGGCGAGATATTACCGCCGCTCACAACCCGCACTTTAGGGCTGATATTCTGGTAGACATAGCTCTTGCCGGTGCCTTTGGGGGCTAGCTCCATCAGGCACAGGTTCTTCTGCACCAATGGCAGCAGGCGGCAGATGAGCCATGTTTGCGCCTCCGCAGAGTAGGCTTCTGGCGCATACCCCATTGACAGAAGCAGGAGAGAACGCCACTCATCGAGAGTGAACTCACGCCGAGCTTCCTTCCAGAGTTCTAGATCCACCTGCGCCTGCATGGGCTGGAAATCGGCGATGAGCACTCCGTTACCCGTCCTGAGGAGATCCACACGGCCCCACATGCCCCCCTTGAGGAGTTCCGGGTAGTGCTCAGTCAAGTCCTCACTCACGATGGCGTCGTTGATATCGAGGAAGGTCAGTTTGCCAACCCGGCCCTGGCTGCGCCGCGACACGATGACATCCACCTGCAGGGGTGTCAGGAGCTTCACCATCTCACCGCGCAAGAGGCGGTCCCGTACCAAGTTCTGCTCATCAGCCTTTGGGATATAGCGAACCGCCCACTCCTGGACGGTGCGCGCTTCTTCAGGAGTCAGCGGCCCTTCCCCCGGCACAACATAATCCAGCACCCACTCTGCCACGTATCCCGGGATCCCTCGTTCGCGCAGTTTGCTTGCCGGGAGCCGGCACTTATCAATCACAACCTCTGCGAGAACTTCCCGTATCTTCTGTGCCAGAACGCCGTTGCTTGATGTCGGGGTTACTTGTTCGGTCACTACGAACTCCTTCAAAAGAGTGGCTTGCGCCGATACATCTCTCGGCTCATGCACTCTATGCCGACCTGGACTGTGAACGAGAAACCATTGGGAAGCATGCAATCGAGCGAGGCGCGCGCAGCATCCCATCCCTCTTGCTTTGGCCATTCCGGAAGAGGCACCGGAATCTTCTCTGAATGCATCGCTTGCAACGGATAATCGAGAGACACGCTCACCGTCTGCCCAGGTAAGGAGATGCTAATGCTTCTAACGGTCACTACCGTATCCGAGGGATTCGACGTGTGCAGGCTAGCTTCCCCAGCTCTTCCCGCATGCGCCTCTCCCTTGAGGGTGGAAGTAACCTTGGGCGGCCGCCAATCACGGATATACTCGATCCAGGGAACAAGCACCTCCTCGGGGAATAAGCCGCCATGTGGGAATTGCTCACTACCTTTCCGGCCATCGGCAGTGAGAAAGACATCCTGTCCCAAAGCAATCGCACAGTCTGCCGGAAGCCGGAAACGCTCAGCTTCCAGGAACACCAAGCCCGGATCGTCTTCAAGAAGAAAGCCACTGATATCGAAGCGCTTATCGGTACCTCCCCAGGCTGCTCGGCCATGGGCCTCCATTCCCGATGGAATCTTCAGGACACGCTCACATGTTGACATAAGCCGACCGTGATCGGTGCTGATCACCACCCGAACAGGGAGTGCCTGGGGAACCGCCAGCGCTGCCGTGACCACCTGGCGCGCGAGTGTCTGCAACTGACCGCGCACTTTGTTGGCCAGCGTCACCCGATCATTGGGCAGGTGGTACGTCCTGTCGGGCTCGGCTACGCTCCACACGAGAATATCCCCCAGTTGTGCGTCCTGCAGGGCCTCCGCTGGATCGCGTCCAGATGGCAATAGCTTCGCCCCCGCGAACTGGGGCGTGGGATTGTCATCCCCGAGGATCGATGCCGGCGTCCCATTCATGACTGATGCCTTACAGAACTGAGTGATGGTTGGCAGGGGACTGATCACAGGCTTTATCGTGCCGGAAAGGCGCGGTTCTGCGTCTATTAGGTGCATGAGATAGGCACCATCCGCATAGTGGAGGCCATCCAGGATCACCCAGAGGGTCACCCAATGTGCACGCGTTTCGTGAAGGGTCACCGAATGGGCAATGGCCAGGTGCTCATGGCCCTTGGATCCGGCCAATGCAGAGGGATAGAAACACAAACACCATTCGATGAACCTGCGCGCCAACCGCTGGACCCTCTCCTGTGCAGCGGTATCCCCGTGTTCAGACTCCCAACGCCGGTAGGGCAGGTACCCATCTGTGAACCATTGGAGGATCTCTCCATCCTCTGCTGGAAGGTCGCCTGGCAGATCTGGAGGGCATAGTCTGTCGATTTCGCCTGCCTCTGCCTCCAGCAGGTATGGGGTGAGCTTTCCTACCATTGGCCGCGTCAACTCAGAGGCATGCTCGCGGTAGTAACGGAACGTCGCTCGGGCGGCCACCTCCATCAACTCAGGCGGCACCCGATTGTAAAGGTCGGAGAAGAGCGTGCCACCGACCGAGACGATCTGCCGCGACCATGATTCCGCCGCGCGCTCCCGCCACCGCTCAGGCACCACCATTGGGAATCTCACCTCTGGTGGTGGCGCATCTCCTGCCATCTCTATCGCCAGCCACCATGAGAGCACCTCTTCTGCCTCTGCGGCATTGGCCGGCTCGTAGAGACGCTGAAGTTCCTCAGGGATCCCCAGTCTCCAGGAAGCGGTTTGGGCGCGTATGAGCGGCTGCACATGGTCGGGAGGCGCTTTTTCATCCAGCCAAAGCAGCCATCGGGATGCATGCTGCCAGGAGGGTAGCTCATGCCAAGGTCCATCTGGGTAGAGGGCCTGCAGCAGTTTTTCTACCGTGGCCGTAGGAAGCAACTGGGGGAGCACATCCCGAAGATCCTGGTAGATAAGACGGGCCTGCTCCTCTGTCAGGGCCTGGCAGATACTCTTCACAGACTCCACCGGGGAGTACGCTCGTAGGCACTCCTCTCCCCTTCCCCGGTAGAACTCTTCTGCCCAGCGACACAGTCCCGATCCCCGGATTAGCATGGGGCTGGATTCCAACGCGTGGCGTAGGAACTCCACCTCGTTGTCTACCACGAGGTAACCGGACGGCACGAGCGCATCCCCCTCGTAATCTAGTTGTATGTGCCGCCCTTGCGTCATTCCCCGAACTCCTGAGCAATCCGTCGCAGCTCCTCCAAGCACTGCTCGCGCTTGGCCTTGTCCTTGATCCGGCGGAAGTGCTCGCCGATCAGCCTCACTTCATCCTGATCGAGACGCTCCTGGAGTTCCCGTTTCAGTTGTTCTAGCTTCTCCGTACACTCCGGTGGCAGGAAACGCTGCGGGCATGCCAATGCTTGCTGGAGATCCAGAAGCCCCTCGCCTTTGCGGATTTTCGCCTCATAGACTTGAAGCCGTCTTCGCGCAGCCGCTTGCTTCTCCTGGCTATAGGCTTCAATCTCTCGCCGCTTCTGTTCAAAGAGCGCCACCTGCTCCCCACTCAGGTAGCTCTTAGCCTGTGCCTGAAGCCCACCAACCTGTTCCAGTAGCCGATCAGCATCTTCCTGGCCCCGTGCCGTGTCTGGGCGAATCTCCCCCAACTGCCGGAGGGTATCCTCCAGATCCCGACAGCGCACCAGCAGTTGTTCCAGGACTTGCTCTTCTTCCGTTTGCGCGAAGTCAGCCCTCCGCCGTTGGATCTCATCGCTTTGCCGCCGAACCGCATCGATCGTGGTCGCCTCATCGATGCGCTGTGCCATCTGCGTGAGGAAACTCACCATGCGCGTGATGGCGTTCTGGAGTGTCTGCTGCTTGGCCTCGATGAGCTTCTGAGCCTCAGTAGTAGCCGGCTTGTACTCCTCAAGCTGTCGTTGGGCAGCCCGCAGGTGAGCAAGGGTATCGTTCCAACGCATTCCCTTGATTGCCGCAATGATCGGAGCGTCGGCGTGCCTGGCTTGTGCATTGGCCTGCAGCTTCTCTACTCGTTCACGCTGTTCCGAAGGGAGGAAGGGCGGTGGGCTGGACAAGGCTTCCAGGACCTTGCCAGGGTTAGCACCGGCTTCCGCCTCGCGTTCTCGGGCGGCCAACCACTGCAGGGCGATTGCCCTCTGCTCCTCAACGCATCTTGCCACACTGGCCCGAGCCTTGTCGAGCGCCTGTTGTTGCACAGCGCTTAAGGTGACTGCCCCCTCTGCCGGGAGAGTATCTAGTTCCTCAAATAAGGCATTCGCAGCCGCCGGCGTAGAAGGCCTTTCCTGAGAGATGGCTTCGACACGTTCCAGGAACTTCTCCAGTGCAGCGCACTGCCGCAGTGCCGCATCGACCTTCTCTTGCTCTGGTTCGCCCTCGTACATCACGTAGCGCAGCCGGATCTCTGATTGCAGCGAGCGCACTTCCTTGACACTCGCCAGGGCAGCAGTGCGTCCTGCTAGTTCCATAGCGTAATCGACGGCCGATTGCTCTGCTGCCGCAAATCGCTGGCGCGTTGCCTCGATCACACTCTTCGTATCCGCATGGTGGGCATGGATCTCTGAAAGCCGCTGCAGATGCGACCGCAACACCCCAAGATGAGACTCCACACGCATGGCTCGCACTTCTGCCATCGCCGGCGCATCGAGTTCACGCTCCCGGCGCTCCTCTTCGCCCGCAGCCAACAAAGCCCTCACTCGTAGGCGCACCTGAGCCAGACGGCCCTCGATATCGGCAGTTTTGGGCAGAAAGGCGGGGACTCGGCCCATCTCCTCTGTGAGCGCTACCAGATCGGCGCCACTCGCAGCATCACGTTCCCGATCAGCGAGCCATGCCCGTGCCTTCTCTTGGAGCTTTACCACCCGCTGGGAGAGCATCTCGCACGCCTGGGCAAAGAGTTCGCGCTGTACCTCGCTTAGCTGTGCAGCCACCTCATTAAGAGCCGTTTCCCCCTGGGCCCGCACCAGGGCTTCCTCTTCGGGGGTCTGGGGCTGGCAGCTACGCACCTTCTCGACCTGTCGGATGTACTGCTCGATAACGCCGCAGCGGCAAAGCGCCTCATCCAAGAGCTGTTGCTCGGGGGCCTTGGCAAAGCTGTCGTAGCGACGGTTCACCTCTTCCCGCAGGCTGAGAGCATCCCTGACAGTGGTGATCGTGGCGAGGCGCCCAGCGAGACCTTCGGCATACTCCCTCTCACGGGCGATGGCCGCCTCCAGTGCGGCTTTCTTGGAACTGATAGCTTGCTGGGTCTCCTCCGTGTGGGCCTTGAGAGTGCCGAGGTGCTCAACACGTTGCCGTAACTCATACAAGCCCCCAGAGTCCGGAATGGCCGCCACATTTCTACGAACTCTGGCATCTTCCGCTTCGTCCCTCAGGGCCTGGTGGCGTACCGCTAAGTCGGATAAGGCGTTGTCCACCTTATTCAGAAGGCTGGCATCCCCTACCCTCTCCAGGTCAGGACGTATCGCTTTGAGCTTCTCTTCGTGAAGCGCGTAATGCTCAATCCGTTGCAGTTGGGAGAACTTCGCACAGTAAACATCGGCCACGTCGCCAAGGCGATCCAGGACGGTCTCTTGGATGGCCGTTGCTTTCAGCGCGTCCTCGACAGATACCCAGGAGAGCGGTGGGAGTTTGCCTATTCGCAAGAACTGCTGCACCAGTGCCCCGACATCTCGCGCCTTGCACACCGCATCCAGCAGCGCCTGCGCTTGGGTCCGATAGGCTGTCGCCCTTTCGAGGGCCTTGTCCACATCCTTAATGCCATCGCGCGCCTTCGCCAGAACGCTCGGATCGTTGAGATCGTTCTTCACGAACTCTTCCAGCTTGGTCTTCCACGCCCATGCTGTGCTCTCTGGGGTCTCCGGACGGCCGATGTCCTTCAGGATCTCCTCGATCTCGCGGACGACGGTCGCCCCATCGCGGCGCGACAATCGCACGGGCCGGATATAGCAGATGTCGAGGATGAAATCCTTAGGTTTGGGATGGTTGTCGCGGAGGGCTCGGTCGAGGCTACACAGGGCGCCATGTTCCTGTAACCACACGTCGTGCCGACGCATGCCATACCAGGCGCAGAAGAGGATCATTGCCTGGTTGTAGTCGTACCCGAAGGGGGGATTCAAGAGAGTGATCAGCACCTCATTCACCGACACCCAACATTGGTCGGCAGGAAAGGCCCTATCTAGCCACTCCCACGCAGCCTTGACCCTGGAAGAGGTCGGTTCACAAGGTCGGTCTGTCAGGGTTATCAGCCCCCACGAACCAGGCTTCCCTTCTTGGATGAACTTGGTGCAGAGCTCGCGGGCAACGGCCTCCCAACCTCCCTGGCCATTGCGGAAGCGTTGGCTGAGATCGCGATGCTGTCGCGCCGCCATCAACTGAGATACCTCGTAGACTGCCTTTCTCAGGTTTGTGGCATTCGCTTTGTACGTTGTGAAGAATGCAGGGGGATGGTGCGTATAGGCTGCCTCAACGCATAGATCGAGCATCGCCTCCACTGTCACCCGCTGAAGAGAGGGCAATCGAACCTGGACATGGTTGCGATAGGGCGCCGGCACTACAAACTCTGTCGCCGAGCGAATAGCTTCGAGCTCAGAAGCGAGAGCTTTCTCGTAGCGCTGCTCGGTGTCCACGATGACTTCCGTGGGAAAGTTCTTTCGCTCCGCTTGTGGGAGTTTTTTCAGCGCTTCTCGACACAGCATCCGCCAGGCGAAGTCCGGCCGGGCCTCTTTCGGGAGGGCAACTAGGACGACTTGGGGATGATCACTCCCTTGGAGCGCCTCGTCCAGAACCACCGCCGCGTTCTTGCGGAACCACTGCACGTCTTCTTCAGTTTGGGCGATGGACCAGATCACCCGTGCCCGCGGTGCTTCCTGGATCCCATTCTTCCCAACGCGGAACGGGGTGGCGATCTTCCGGATCTCGGCCGCGGTGAAATGCGTGCGCAGGAGCAGATGTTGCGTGGCTGTGTTCTCGTCAGAATGGCCCCACTGCCAGGCTGTGATCGGCAGCTTCTCGTCACCGAGGAGAGTGGTCAGCGTTTCGCGGGGTACATCCTGCAGCGTCTTGCCCCGGATCGCATCGCGGATCCGTTTTTCCAGCAGATCCCCGCCTGTCCCTGCCGAGTAGAAGGAGTAGTTGCCGTTCGACTCCTCGCGGATGAAGCCCCCATTCTTCAGCTCTCGGAGAGCCACGGCACACTCTTCAGTCGTGTAGCCGCACAGCAGGGAGATGACTTTCGCGTAGCCACCTACACTGCGCCACTTCAAATCGGCCACCGTGTGGAGCAGCATCGCCTTGAGTACCTGCTTGTGGATTTCTGGGGCCTCCGCCCCCACTCGGCGGCAGACGGAGTCATAGTCGCGGTATTTCTCCTCGGAAAGCATGTCACCGAACCAGTCCACCAAGGTCGTGGCGTACGTCCAGTTCGGCGTGTTCCCAATCAGCGCCGGTTCCTCGCCGCGCTCCTTCAGGAGGTTGAAGACAGATTTGAGGATCCGCCGGCCGCTGGCGCCGCTCTCGCTTAGCTCCATGCTGCAGAGTAGTGCCGTAGTGAGCGGATGTAGGGGGAAGCAACCCTTAACGATCACCTCAGAGAGACGCTCGATGGACCAGCCGTCTGAGGCCGTGTAGCGGTTGCGGAAAAGCTCCTGCGTGCAATCGACAGCATCCTCCAGTGCAGAGACAGCCTGTTGCCGTATCTTCTCCCACTGCTGCGGATCCTGCTTTAGGTAAGCATCGAGGACGGTCTCCAGCGACGAGTGAAGCAAGTAGCGCTGCGGTAAGCGGGTAAGCTCCTTGCGGATATCCTCACAGGCACTCTCATTCCCCGTCCTGCGAAGAAGATCCGCGACCTGGGCATTAGGGTCGTACTGCGCAAACGCGACAAAGACCACCTTCCGAGGCCGGTCCACGACGCCATTGAGCAAATCCTGCAGTGGGGTGGTGTGCCCGGTAGCGTTCGGGCTCTCGACGCAGGAGCGCAGGAACGCGCTGAACTCATCAAAGAGGATAATTACGCCGCCCGCTAGCTCCCGCTTCTCGCAGTAGGCATCGGCCACCCAACGGATGGCATCTGCCAGGTTCACCTGTCTGCCAAAATCGGGGTACACCTCGAAGAGGTGATAGAAAAGTTTCTGAACGAGCTCATACACGGCAGGGTTGCGATTGGCAAGCTGCTGGCGCAGTGCCGGCAGATCGGTCGGTGGTGAACACTTGCCTAGATACTCATTGGCGCGGTACTGCTCTGTCGGCGACAACCGGTCCAAACGGTTCTCGGCCGCCTGGAACCAGAAGGGTAGCGTGGCGCCGCGTGTCCCCGGATGCTCTTGGAGCGCGGTCTCGATGCTTCGCAGTAGTTGTTCGGGAAGGCTCTCTTGCACGTCTCCGCGCAGACGGATGACCAGGAAAGGCGCCCGACCCTCTTTGAAGTCACGGAATCCTGATGCCTGCCCGGGGGTGGTGACGTGGGCGATGTTCTCCAGGATGCCCTGCACTTCCGGGGAGTCGGCGGGCTTCCCAAAGTAGTTGGCCAGGGCCAACGCCAGGTGCGTCTTGCCATGCCCGAAAGTCGCGATGACGACATGCCGGTTCTCGACCGTGTGGAGGAAAGACTCCCGCAGCGAATCCAGGAGCTTAACGGCGGCCGTCCTTCCATCAGGTGCCTTCCCAGTGAAGATGTAATGGGTCGCGAGCGCAAGGTTCTTCGGATCATCCGGATACCAACTGAGCTGGACATCGTTCTGAAACTCCGTCTGCTCGTTCTGAGTCACGACATCACGGATTAGGGGCACCATCGGAAGCGCTTCCTTTCAGTCGTCTTCGGATGCAACGAGGGAGACCACCCGGCCGCATCTCCCCCACTCCTCCAAATCCTCCCGGCGCGGCAGGAGATGCTCCGCCCCCGCCGGCATGGCGATGATAAGTGCACGCGGTCGATAGGGAATGTCTCTGAAGAGTCTCCCCCACAAGGAGTGGCGTTCCTCCGCCGTTAGCCGCGCGAGGCCGAGGTCCAGGTTGTAGAGCAGAACACAACGCGCTCCGTCGGTCTCCTGCGCCACCGCGTCCAGAATGCCGAAGAGCGAGCTACCCGTGAACTGCACGAAGCGGGTATTAGCAGGAAGCGATCGCAGCGCCCGCTCCACGAAGTCCACGTACCCAATCCCGTGGCGGGCAGCCATCTCCGGGGCCATCGGCAATTGCTCCGGTGCCAGCAGGAGGATGACCGTCTGGCAGCGGAAATCGCCACGATGCAGCGCCTCAATCACCTGCCGCAGATCAGGATCAGGCATAGAGATACTCCAGCAGGGCATCCGGATCGTCCCACATGCGCTCGATGTGATACGGCGCGACGGCGCGCTGCATCTGGAGTAGGCCGCGGCCCTGTGCCTCTCTCAGGAGCAGCCTGGCCGCGCCGCTCCCCAACAGCAGGAGGCCGGCCGGCCCGCCTGGCGCGGTGACCTCATCGAGGTTCACTGTCTTCTGTCCACCCCAAACCCCGCGCCAGTAGTCCGCAAGCGCGTAGGCCAATACCGGCCAAGCAGGCGGCGTAGGTTCCTGTACCTCATATTCATCGGAGACCGGGTCGGGCTTGCCCAGTATACCTAGAGCACTTAGGGCATCAGACTGGGCATAGCTTCCAACGAATATAGTGGCGGTGGTCCTCAAAGTCCGAGCACTGATAGCCCTTTCTGAGGTACCGGCCACGAACTCCTGAAGCTCGTCTGTGACATCACGACAGCCAAAGGAGGTACCCGACCGGAAAAACCGTTCTGCTAGATGACACCAAAAGGCTGGGCCGTTGCGGTGAGGAGCCACCATATGGTAATGGATGACCCACTGCGTGGCAGGGTGCCGCAGGCCCGGATCAAGACGCTGTGCAAGACGCCCAAAGGCCGTTGGCTGCTCATTATCATCAAGCAGTCCGGCCAGTTTCGCATACCGCCGGAAAGCCTTCACCTGGTTCCTGCCTAGAAATGTTCCATCGTGTATCTCTCCGAAAGTGAGCGACGCGCCGCTGTTCATAGCGGCCAGGTTCAGCACCTGCGCCAACGAGGGGGTCTTGAGGTAGAACGACTCGTGAAAGGCAATGCTCTGTTTTTCCATGCCTCTTCCCATCTCGTATAGGCGGTTGCGCAGAACTCGACGTGCCACGGGATCACTTACTGCCCGCCAAGCGTAATCGCTCAGATATGCGTACTCAATGGTATCAAGGATACGACGAGAGCCACCGCCAGAGGTTGTCATATTCGCATAGGCTGGCTCACGACCCGGTCGTATCTTATGATGCCAGAACGGAGCACTCCGCAGATGGAAGAACGGCGGCCCTGGTTGACACCAGTCCGAGCGGTCGCACAGATCCGTGAACCGATTGCAGAACGTAGCCTGAAGTTCTTCATCGAAGTAGATCCGGTTATCCTCCAAGCGCCCGGTCTCCGCCAAATCAAGCACTGTGAGGAGCATGACCAACTTGTGTGGCTTTGCCCGACCTGACCAGGTTCCTCGCCGAAGCTCAGCGATGTCCTGCAGCAGGCTCCTGAGATCACCGTCCATTCAGGCTACTCCTGCCCTGTGCCAGTTGAAGGCTGTTAGCTATAAGGAGCAAATCAGACAAGCGCGCTCGTCCTCTGCTTCCTCATCGAAAAGAGCAGCGAGGGGAGTATTGGCTCGAATCCTCTCGGTTTCTGCTTGACGTCTGCTGTGCTCCTGCTTGATCTGCTCAATACGCTCAGGTCGGCTCAAGGCACGCAGGCTCTCCCGCTGGTTCCAGTAGAATCCCAACCCTGTCGCCGGATCGATCTTTTCGTACTCCATCGCCCTCTGGAAGAGCTGGGGGTGATTCTCCAGCAACCCAACCCATTCGATACGCTGCTGAAAGAAGCAGAAATAGCATCCAGACCTAGAACGCCAACGATAGTAATCTGGAAGACCAATCCCGGAGTCAGCTAGAATCCGCAGGACATCCTCCTTTACGATCCCGTCCTCCACAAAGGGGTATCTTGGCTCTATGTTGGGCTTATGGGAGATATAGCCTTTCCTATTCTCGTCCGCCCGGATGCCAATATAGTTAATCACCCGGTCGTTTCCCACGAATCGTTCAAAAGGCATGATCTTTAGCTTGCGCGTGCACCACCGAGTCCGCGCATCTGGTAGCACCCCACGGTATATGTCCAAGAAATGGCTGAACGGGCGATCTGGGTTCAACCTGTTGATGGGCCTGCCTAAGTAAGCCTCCAGCCGATCCAGATACTCGTAAGTCTCTCGCATCTCTTCGCCTGTGTCGCAGAACACATACTCTAGATCCGGTATCCGGTCTCTCAGATAGATTGCCAAGGCGGTACTGTCCTTGCCGCCGGACAGCGACAAGATATGACGCACAGGCTTATCGGCCTTTCCGCTAGCCTCACTCATAGTTACTCCCTTGAGACTCCAGATCTGCCAACAGCGCCGCGAGCGCGGCTCGCAGAACGCGCGGTGAGATATCCTCCATGGATGCCTGTAGCCGACCCTTCACCCTCCGGGCTTCTTCCTGCTCCGCTGGCGTTAGGCCCTTCATCGGCTCCATGTCTGAGGCAACCTTTCGGAACAGCTCCCCGATATTGCGCGCCTCGATGCGGCAACGACGAACATCCTCATCCGTCCAATTCCGAGATGGTTTGTCTGCCAGGAAAGCTAGCACGCTCTCCAACGCGGATTGGCCGTCGCCAGGAGTAGCCGCCCGGTGTAGGAACGTCGAAAGCCGCGGGTGAGTGGTCCTCATTGCCAAGGCTGGGGCCTGCTCCACCAGCGCACTCCAGCCCCCGTCCCCAGCCGGCATGCCACAGCTTTCCAACAAGGCATCCCGCGCGGTAGCAATGGCGGTCGGCGTAGCAGCCGCCCAACGCTGCAGGGCTGCGTTGAGCAACTCAAAGAGATGCTCGATAGCCGCGGCATCCATCCCCGCGTCTACGACGGGCTCCCCCAAGGCAGCAGGGAGCTCTTGGAAGAGAAGCCGTTCCGGTGAGCGGGCCCGCAAGAAGGCGTCCCGCAACCTCAGCACGGTTGGGGGAAGCTGCCGCGTCTTCCAGGCGTGGTCGGGCAGGCCCTTGACCATTCTGAACAGCGCTCGCACGACGGGCACAACCGCGGCTTCGGCCCCCAGACCGGACGCGAGGCGCTCCACCACGGCAGCGCGTGCGCCCGTCACGCGGCAGCCAGCCACCGCGAACAGCTCCGGGCGGCGCATCAACACCTCGAAGTCGGCAATCTCTAGCTCTGTGATGAAAGTCCCCTCTCGGTAGAGCGTAACTTCTTTGCTGTTGGCCAGGAGGAAGGCACAGAGCAGGACGGGAAGAACCCCTTCCGTGATCCCGTACGGTGGGGCGCCCAACGTCCGGAAGATGGCGGTCACGGGTCGTGGCTCCGGGGGATCGGCAAACACGATATTCTCCAGCGCCGCCCAACTCGGGCGTAAACGCGCCGGATCCTCAGCAGGGGGGCTACCGAACTCCCACGTCTCCAAGCCGACCACACGATGGAGACCCGTTGCCCGCAAGAGGCATTCGTACATGCTCAACTCTGGCGGGTAGCCCTCGATCCCAAGGCGCTCCTCCGAGGGGCGCGTGAGCATGGCCTCGATCAGTGAGCGTCGTCCGGCCGCGGCAGCTGATGACAGCGCCTGGCGGTTAATCAACTCATTGCGCAGGTAGGGTGCACAGGGATAGGTAGCGTCAGCCATCCGCGACAGGAACGCGGAGAAGGCGCGCGCGCCAGTGATAGTCACTGGCTGGCCCTGAAAGAACCACGCGGCCGCTTCCGGGCTCGGCCCAAACAGACGAGCCCACTCCGCACGGAAGGCAGCTTCCGCTTCCGCCAACCGTGCGGCCAGCTCGCGGCGAGCAGCGCGATCGCTCTGGAGACCGACGGCCTCTTTTTCCACTCGATGTGCCGCGGCAACATCCGCCGCAGCCTCACGTAGCGTGTCCGTCTCCGTGGCCACGATCACTAGCAGGTTGGGTTGGTCCAGCTTCTGCGCCTCTTCTTCGGCCAACTGCGCTTCTTCCGGATTCGCGGCAAGACAGCAGAGGATGCTCAGTTGCTCACCCGCTTCGGAAATAGCATCCTTGATCTGCAAAGCCCCGCATGGGCGGATGCTCACCACCCGCAGCGTGCCCGTCTCATAGGAATGGCGCCGGGCGATGAGACGCGCGGGTGGGCAGAGGGCGGTTGCCACATGCACCGTGGTTCCGGCCGGGAGGGCACTCCGGGCATTCGCCAGTTCCGCTTCTACGTCGATGTCGCCACCCTCCCACAGGCGATAAGCCCCTCGGGCGCGGCTGTACACCACCAAGCGGCGCTGCTTCAGCTCAGTGAGAGCACGCGGCACATCGGGGGGCAGTCCCCCACACCCAGTCAGCGCCAGGCTCAGCATCGCCTCCGACGCTGGAAGCCGCGGGTCCTTCAGCAGCCCAAAGAGAGCGATGCACTTCAGGACTCGCCGACCCTCGAGGGAAAGGTCAGGAGCCCGTTCTACACTCTCAACGGCTTCGGCCCACAGTCGGGTAAGTGCGGAGCCACTCCACCCGCCAAGGAGCACCTCAGCGGCATAGTCGAATAGAGCATCCGGCATGAAGAGGGGAAGGTTGGTCGTATCATCAATCGGTGTTTCACGCAGGAAGCGCCCAAGCGCATGCGGTTCTTCCCCGGCAAGAAAGCTGAAGAGGCTGCGGTGGCTCTGCCCGGCCTTGCGGAACAAGGTGGGAAGGGCAAGCAGTGTGATCGGGTGCAGTGGGTAGGCATCCCGGGCAATCGCCACAAAGCGCTCACGCCAGCCGTTGTGAGCCCGGGTGATCTCTGTCCAACATCGACTCAAGTGGTCGACACGACCATCCAGCTGAAGGGATGGATCCCGCTGGAGGGCGCGCCCGACCATCTCGATACTCTCCAGATCAGACGGGAAGAAGGGGATCTGCCGGAAACGCTCGCCGATCTTCGCCCACTCCGCCTGGTGCGTGTGCCCGAGCCGCTGTGCGTAGGCGTCGGCGTGCTGGTGTAGGACCCCCATGACCAGAAGCGTGGCGTCGCCACTGCGCGCAGACGCTTCTGCCAGCTCCTGGAGCGTGAAGATGTCCTCGTCTCGAGGATGCAGGGCTGCATACTCCAGGAACTTCCCCAGCTCATCGATGATCAGGAGAACGCCGTCCGCACTCTCTATCCTGGCAAGAACGGCCGCTTGCTGGTAAAGATCCGCCACCTGGCGTGGCGTCGGGCTTGGGTTGTTAAAGATATCGCCATACTCCGAGCGCAACCGCGCGGCAAGGCGAGCATACTTCCCCTTCTGTAAGGCCCGCATCAGCCCTGTTACCAGCGCCAACGCGAGTGGTTGGCGCGCCCCCACAAGAGGAATGGGCAAGAGCCGGGGGGTAGGGTGCGGTTGGCCATTCCCTCCACCCTGAACACTCCCCAGCACGGAGGCAAGCCGGTCCCTGGATTCGTCTGCGAGGAGTTGCGCAAGGTAGAGGCAGAAAGCACTCTTGCCCGCGCCATACGGGCCGATGAGAGTCATCGCCCGGTCGGTAGGATTGGCCAACGCACCAGCAACAGCACCCAGGATCTGACAGGCACTCTCAGTGAGGTAGTATCCCCCACCAGAAGCATCCCGGTAGTCGCGCTCCAGGTGGACCGATCGGATGAACCGCCCGCGGATGGAGATGAGATCGGATAGGGTCACTTCAGGCATGGTAATGCTTCTCAAGGAAACAGGAAGGCTCTATGTTCACCCGTGAGTCCCAGATAACCTCGCGCAGGAGCGATGTGTCCTCAAAGCGGATTGCACCATCTGTCTCATCGGCAATCCCATCCAGGTACTCCAGCACACTGTCCTCATCCAGCTTGAAGACCATGCCCGGGCTGCCCTCTGCGAACGTCAGCTCCCGCACCGACACGGTCTGTGAGGTGCGGTGTCGCCACTGCCAGTACTCGACCATCGCGTAGTAGAACACGCGTGCTGGTAGTGACGGCTTCGGGCCAACAGAAAGTCGATAGTGCTTACTGAACGCCGGCTGGATCAGGTCAAGATAGCGCAGCGGACACTCGAGAGCATTCTCACCCAAGACACCGTCGGAACCCACGTATGTGTGTAGAAGACACTCCACGTCCCGCCCAACGGTCTCGCGCGCCGGCATCTTTGGAACACGCCCTACTGTCCCGCTCAAGACAGACTCCACGAGGGATTCCCGCGAGAACTCATATTCGCGAAACATGTTGAAGGTCCAGACCCAGGTGAAGGAAGGGCTGCCCGGACCGGCCAAGCACCAGTGCAGCAGCCATAAGGTTGCATCATCTTCGAGGAATGGATCCCACCCACCCTCGGGCGTGCCGAGCAGCGAGCGCCCGAGAGGTGTCGGTGAAAGCTCACGCCCCCGTGTGCCTGTTACCTCCTCTGCCATCCGCGTCGTAAGCAACCAGTAGCGGATGCTCTGCACCATGTTCTTGCCGACACCCAGATGCACGAGGGCATCCTCACGCGTGAAGAAGCTGCCACCACCCAACGCCTGATTCTGCAGGGCGTCGAGGCCCTTCTTCAGCCACCCCGATCGCACCGCGAAGGTCTGGTGCCCCGCAAAGGATGGATTGGCTGGTAAGAGCTGCCTTGCCGGCGAAGCATCGCCGGTCGCCACAGTGGCACCCCGATCAGTTCCCATCTAACGAGCCCCCCGCCGCCAGTTCAGATTTGCAATCTCGCTTTCAGACAAGCTCTCAGGTCCTCCTCAGTCTTTGCTGCGGTCAGGTCTACACCACTGCCGACGAGCAGGTCTATCAGGATCCGGATGATCTCCGACCGCGTGATAGCTGCACCTGTGTTGTGCCGGATGTCGGCAGCCAAACGGTCCAGGAACACGATCTGCTTGTTGAACAGGATGACAGTCGCCTTGGTGTAGCCTTCGGTGTGAACAGGCGGCCGTCCAACGCGCTTCGGCTCACGATCCATGGACGATCTCACTCGGCACCATTCCTTCCCGAAGTAGCCCACTTGTTGCCAAACTGCTCAAGCACCAGTACGTCGTGATAGTGAGCAGCCTTTTGCGCTTATCCCAACGGAAGGTAAGACTCAGATGCTAGAGGATCGCAGGCTCTCGCGGTTGGTAGGTGATCTCCACCACTCCACTCTGCTCCTTCACGATCATCCCGGGGATTTCCTGCCGCGTTTTGCCGTCACTAAACAGCAGAAGTGTCTACGGCTGAAATAGCGTGGACAACCTCTACTCCTCTTCGGTCAGCAGAGCCTCGTTGATCTGAACGGAACGCCCAGGCTTCAGCCGAGTCCCAGTCTCCTTGTAGGTTTCTCCCCTCTCCCATTCTTTCCAGGCGTAGTAGAAACGAATAGCCTCGCCCAGTACGTCGGGCAGGGATCGTCCATCTACCTTGGCGACCGTGCGGATCTTATTGGCATCGCGAGGGTCAAGGTCCACGTTGATGGGCACTTTGGAACGCTTGTCTGAGTAGGCTGTAGGCGGCACCTTGGGGAACTGTGGGGCTTCCCCGTTCGCCGCAGGCGCTGCCAGTGTGGGGTTTCCACATTCCCTCTACGACGCGTGTTCGGTGGTTCGCCCTGGGCATTCCTGGAGGTCGAAGCCGTGGAACTATCGCCATTCGCTTTGCGACGCGAGCGGGGTGCGCCGGCCGCAGTATCCTTCGGAGGCACTGCTAGTTCCACCGCCACCGCCGGTGGCGCCTCTTCCTGAGTGGGAGGCAAACTGCCCGAGCCTGTAGGCGGCAGTACCGGTTCTGCCGGCGCGGCAGCTCTCCCATCGGTAGTGTCAGCCTTTATGGGCAACTTTGGAGAGCCACTGTTCGGAGCAGGCGTGGGTCTGGATAGGGGCCGTAGAGGAAGGACAAGGAAAGAGATGGCGTAGCGACCTGCGAACTCTGGGTTACCAAACACTCAGAGAGGAGCAAGAGCCGCTACGCCATGTCTACGTTACACTCTACGCGGTCAGATGTCAACCGCGAGTCACGTCAAGTGAGGCGGTCTACGTTACCTGTAGTGTTTCATCAGATTAGCATACGCGCGGCAGCATAGGTCCGGTATTCGGACCGGTAGACCTCGAAGGGAATGCGGCCGCCTATCCCCTATCACCTGACACCTGGCACCTGGCACCTATCACCTATCACCTGACACCTACCACCTATCACCTGACACCTGACACCTATCACCTGACACCCAGGTTACGGCTCGTTGCGCCGCTCCCCGTCAGGAGGGGCTGGCTGGCCATTGGGGGCGGGCTGCTGCTCGCCCGTCGGCGCCGCGCCGGGGCGCTGCGACTCCGGCGTCTCCGGCAGCGAGCCGGGCGGGGGCGGCAGCACCACGTTGATCTGCTTCTTCTGCAGTTCGGTGAGCTGCGCCGCCTGCTCGGGATCGCGCACCACCCGCGGCGTGAGGAAGACCATCAGCTCCGTCTTCTGGGTGGAGTTGCTCATCGAGCGGAAAAGACCGCCGATCAGCGGCAGATCCCCCAGCACCGGCACCTTGCGCACCGTCCTGTCCTTCTGGTCGCGGATCATCCCACCCAGGATGATCGTCTCGCCATCCCGCACGGTGATCGTGGTTTCGGCCTGGCGCTGGCTCACCATCGGCGCCTGGAAAGTGGTGAAGCCCTGCAGCTCGTTCGCCTGCTGGACTACCTCAATCGTTACCAGGCCATCCCGAGTGATGCGCGGGGTCACGTCCAGGATGATGCCGACATCCAGGTAGCCGATGCTGTAGGTGCGCGTGCCGCTCTCCGTCTCCCGCACGTCTTGCACGTAAGGCACCGACTGGCTGATATTGATCTGCGCCTGCCGGTTGTTCGTCGTGCAGATGCGTGGCGTCGAAAGCACGTTGAACCGCTTGTCCGAGGCCAGGGTCGATAGCACCGCGTTCAGCGACTTCCCGACCACCGAGAACTTGAACGCCGGGCCGATGTCCAGATCCGGGTCTGGAAGGCCCGCATCGGCCGTCACCTGGCGGTCGCCCACCCGGTTGGTCCAGGACCACTCCACCCCCAGCTTGGTCGTCGAATCGAGCGTAGCCTCGGCAACCACCGCCTCGATCAACACCTGCTCCGGCATCACGTCTAGCTGTTCGAGGATCTGCTTGATCGCCTCCAGGTTCTCCGGCGAGGTGTTGATGATCAAGCTGTTGGTGTTCTCGTCGGGCACGATAGAGACCTGGCCTGCCAGGTCCAGCAGGTTGGTGATGCGGCCTTGCGAGCCGCGCCCGCTGCGCAGCGAGCCGCTGGTGGCGTAGCCGCCCGGGCGGTACTGGCCCATGCGCCACTGGCGCGAAGAGGCGCCGTCACCGTCCGGCCCCTCTTCCAGCTCCTCCGGGTCCACCGGCTCCTCGCCCGGCAGCTCACCTGCCGCCCGGCTATTGGCCGGCAGTTGCTCCTCATCCGCCGCGCGGCGCCCGCCGGGGCGGGAGCTGCTCCCATAGGGGCGGCTGGAGGAGGACCGATACGAGCTGCTGGTCCGCCGGTAGGTGCTGCCGTAGCGCTGGCGGTTGTAGCTGCTGCCATAACCACCGTAGTAGCCACCCAGCGCCTGCCCCAACAGGGCAGCCACGTCCAGCGCCTGCGCCCGCGAGAGGGTATGCACGTAGGTGGTGGTCTCAAACTCCACCGGCTGGTCCAGCTCCTCGATCACCTGGGCCACCAGCTCCAGGTTCTCCGGGGTGGCGGTGACCACCAGCGAGTTGGTGCGCTCGTTCGGCACCACCTGGGCACGGACGGCAGAGTAGGCCATACGCCCGCCGCCACCGCGCACGCGCTGCTCAAACGGCGTGGTTTGTGAGGCGGCGGTGCGCACCCCCGGGGCGGTGGCCAGCAGCACGCTGGCGATGGTGTCCACCAGCTCCGTGGCGCTGGCGTACTCCAGGGGGAAGACGCGCGTCTGCATGGTGGTGGGCACCTGCTTGTCCAGGTCCTCGATCAGCTTGGCCACCTTGTCCATGTACTGGGGCTCGGCGTTGACGATCACCGAGTTGGTGTAGTCGTCAGCGCTGGCACGCACGTCGGGTGGCATTCGCACCGTCGGGATCCGGCCGCCGGGAGCGCCCGGCTGGCCGCCCTGGCGGGTCATGCGCGCTTGCGCCGCCGCCATCACCGCGGCGACCTGCCCGGGGCGCTGGGGGAAGAGGTTGTTGATCAGCCGCGCCACCTGCTGGGCATCGGCGTGCTGCAGTTGGAAGACGCGGATCTCGTTGATCTCTTCCGGTTGCTCCGGCGGCTGCTGCCCTTCCGGCGACCGCCGGGGCTCCCGACCGCCACCACCGCCAGACTGCCCCGGCACCACCCGCAGCACCGGCGCCTCCCACGCCAGGCGGAACCCCTTGGAGCTCAGCACCGCGTTCAGGATCTTGAAGCCATCCTCCAGCGTCAACCGCTGGGCGCTGATCATGGTGACCGGGCCTTTCAGACCCGCGTCCTTGGCAATGGTGATCCCGGCCGCCATGCTGAAGAACCTCAACACGTTGTCAATATCGGCCCCGCGGAAGTCAAGCGAGATCCGCTTGTTCCGCACGTTCGCCGGGAGATGACTCCAGGCCACCTCCACCGGCGGCGGCGCCGTCGGGAACGGCACCCGCGCGGGCTGACCGGCGCCGGCCGGCGCGGCCGGGGCTGGCGCCTGAGCCGCCGGGGTAGCCGGGGCTGGCGCCTGAGCCGCCGGGGTAGCCGGGGCTGGCGCCGGGGCTGGCGTCGCGGCCGGAGCCGGCGGGCTGGGCGGCGGCATCTGCTCTTCCGTGCTCGCCGGAGCCAGCAGCAGAACAGCGCTGAGCGCGATCCCCGCTCCCAGCGCCCTCCGCTTCCGGAGGCGAAGCAATGTCAGGAACACGGCAATCTCCCTTCCAAACCGGCACAACACCGCCGTCGTTGATACTTCACTCTATCCC
>JAAZEB010000113.1 GCA_012512505.1 Armatimonadota bacterium
CCCTAGCATTGGGGGGAAGGGGAGATGATAGCCCCCTGGCCCCCCCCGAGACCGGGGGGAACCCATTGCCTACTGAGGCGGTTCCCCCCAGAATTGGGGGGGAAGGGGGGGCCGATCCTGCCCCCCAAACGCTGCCGGCGGCTACTTTACCAGGAGGTCGGATAGCTGGTGGCGGAGCTGCACCAGGCGGGCCTCCTGGTCGTCGCTGAAGGCGCCGCGCACCTGCCCGTAGGTGTCCATCCAGGAGATCAGCCGCTCCCAGTCCTCCGCGTTAAGCTGCACGTCGTAATGCCCCGCCTCTAGAAGTGCCAGCAACGGGCTCGTCCGCGCCGGGCCGTCGCTCACCGGGCTATGCCCCTCGCGGTAGCGCGTCAGGACGTGGTCGCGCAGGCTGGGGCTGCCGTAGCCGATCAGGCTGGCGTAGGCGTTGGCTGGTTCCAGATTGAAGCGGGCGGCGGCGGGCTCCCCACCGGCGTAGTGGCAGCCGACGCAGTGCCGGTCGAGCACCGGTTGCACCAGGCGGTCGAAACGCAGCGGCCAGGAGCCTTCCGGGCCGAGGGTGATCTTCGCCGGCGGGCGCGTGGCGGCGGCCGGCAGCGCGTTGGCCGGGGTGGTGTTGCGGGGCTCGTGGCAGCCGATGCACGACAGCGTTTGGTTCGGCTGCACGTAGGTGAGGGAGCGCATGGTGCGGAGGGCGCGGTCCCGCTCGTCCAGCGCCTGGAAGAAGACGCCAACGCCGGAGGGCACGCGGAAGTGCGCGGAGCCATCCGCCTCCACCGGCACCGTGCCGAGGATGAACTTGCCCGGGTCGTCCTGCGTGACGCCCATCACCGGGGTGTTCATGTTCGGCTGCGTTTTGGCCGGCACGCCGATGATGCGCAGGCGCTTCACCGTGCCGGGGGCGATCCCTTTCATGCCGTGGGCGACGTTCAGGAGCAGGAAGCGACCCTCCTGCCGCCCCTCCCAGGCGACGCTGCTCGCGATCACCGGCGGCTTGCGGCGCGGGCGCAGCGGGATCGGATACAGGCTGCTGATCTCCGGATCGCGGTAGAGGAGCTCGAGGTTGCCGAAGGCATCGTAGAGGTAGAGGCCGAGGGCATTGGGCGGGTTAGTGCCCCCCTCTGAGTTCAGGCCCACCGGGCTCCAGGCCGTCAGGTAGTAGCGCTCGGAGAGGGGGTAGGGGCTGGCGTAGTAGCTGGCGGGCCACCCCTCGATCTCGGGGAAGCAGACCTCCGGCGTCAGGCGGGTGAGCGGCTCCGGACCATCGCTGCCGCGATCCGGGTCGAGGAGCACGAGGCTGCCGCCGGTGATGCTGTGGTGCGCCGAGGCGGTGAAGAGGATTTTGCGCGAGCCGGGTACCGAGCGCGCCTCGAAGGTGCAGTGCGGGCGGTGGGTGAAGTTGCCGTAGATGATCTGCGGGTTGGTGCCGTCCGGATTGGTGGCCCAGAGGCTCATATAGGGCATGTTGTCGCGGTCCACGTAATCCCAGCGGGCGTAGAGGATGCGCCCGTCGTTCGCCACCGCGGGCGTCCACTCGAAGTTCTCGAAGGGCGAGAGGGGGCGGAGGCGCTCGCCGTTGGCATCCATCGTGTGGAGGGTGTAGACCGCGACCGGCCGCCAGGGGTCGCCGCCACAGCGCACGTAGCAGTCGGGCAGGGTGGCCTTCATCGTCGCGGCGGCATCGGTCTGGGTGTACTGCACGAACTGCCCGCGCCGCGTTGAGAGGAAGAGGATCTCGCCGTTGGGCAGGTAGCGTGGGTCGAAGTCGTCGTAGCGGCCATGGGTGAGCTGGCGCAGGCCGGTGCCGTCCACGTTCACCTCGTAGACGTGGTAGAACGCGTCTTCGGGCAGCTTCTCCTTGTCCACCTTATTCGGCAGGCCGGCGACGTGCGGGTAGTAGCGGCAGTAGGCGAAAAGGATCTTGCGGCCGTCGTAGGAAAGGTCAGGGCTGCTGCAGCTCCCCTCGGGCAGGGCGGTGGTGAGGCAGCGCACGGTAGGTTGATCACTTTTGAGGCCTTCCAGGATGAAGAGACCGCCGCCGGGGCGTGACCACCAGCCGTAGTGCTGGTCGGACATGTGGCTGTAGCTGCCAGACACGCGCTTGACGAAGAGGAGGCGGTCGAAATCTAGCAGGGGGTTCTGAAAGGCGAGCTGGCAGACGGTGTGGCGCGCCTTCAGGTAGAGGGCGTGGCGCGCGGCCGGGGTGCGCGCGGTGGCGGCCGCCGCGGCGATCTGCTCCAGCGCCGCCACGTAAGGCCGCACCTCGACGCCGGCCGCCCGCAGGTCGACGGCCAGGCGCCGGCCGCGCCCCACCACTTCCTCCACCGGCAGCTTTAGGGCCGCCTCGACGCCGGGACGTAGGTGGCGCACCGACCACTGGCTGACGCTGCTCTGGTCGGCGCGCTGCCACAGGGCCAGGTTCACGTCCGGCTGCGCGGTGCTGTAGACCTCCACCTCATCCAGGTGAAGGTAGCCGACCCCCGGGAGCTGCAGGCGCACGTAGCGTGCCCGGGCGCCGCCGAGAGAGAAGACAAAGGGCTTGCCATCGGACGCGCCAAAGAAGGTGGGCCCGGAGTGCCGGCCGGCCTCGCGCCAGGCGCGGCCATCGGGGGAGAGAAGCAGCAGGAGGCCGTCGGCGCGGGCGGCGGCGTCACAGCGGTTGTAGACCAGCACGCGGTCGAGCGGATGGCTGCGGCCGAGGTCAACTTGCCACCAGGGATTTTCCTCGTTGTTGGTGTGGAAGCCCCACTTGCCGTCCTTCACGCCATCACAGGCGCCCAGGGCATCCTCGGCCGGGGTGATGTTGCTCGACGAGATGCCCCTCACTCGCTCCTGCAGCAGCCAATCGGCCTCGAGCTGCGCCTGCCGATCCGCCGTCCTGGCCGGACCGGCTGAAAGGATGGCGCCGATGAGCGCCACGTAGGTAAGAGAGCGGTATCGCATTTCGGATGCCCTCCTCCGCGGTCGGCACTGCCAGGCCAGGCTGGATCGCCGCCCCACGAGCGGCGATCCAGCCCCTCAGCGTCAGCGGTGGTCGGCCGCCTCGGCGATGGCTATGTCGGTGACACGTGACCTACCGGCGCCACGCGGCTACAGTGAGAGCAGGTAGGCCACCAGGTCGTCCACCTGCTGCTTTGTCAGGTGCGAGGTAACGCCGTGCTTGTCGCCCTTGTTGTTGCGGATCACCGCTTGCAGCGTCGTGGCAGAGCCATCGTGCAGGTAAGGGGCCGTGCGCCACAGCTCCACCAACGTCGGGGTATCGAACTTGCCGTCGTGGTCCAGCGGGCCGCGGGTACCCACGTCATACAGCTTCTGGTCGGTGTAGAGCGGGCCGCTATGGCAGGAGGCGCAGCGTGTCTTGGCGCTCTCGAAGATCGCCTTGCCGCGCTTGGCCTGGGGAGTCAGCTCGCCCTTGGCGGTGCGGTAGGGGCTGGGAAGGGGGCGCATGGCGCGCACGAAGGCGCGGGTGGTGGCCAGTTCCTCCTCGGTGGGCTCGTGGAACTGAATGTAGCGGAAGCCGGCGGCAATCGCCACGTCGGCATTGGCGCGCACCCCATGCCACATCGCCGGGGGCGTTCGGTGCGACAGCAGCAGCGACTTGGTGTTCTTCGGGTTGCCCAGGCCATCGTTGAGCAGATCCCAGTTCAGGCCGTCGGCACGGCCCTGGGGATGGCAGCTCGCGCAGCTCAGCCAGTGCTGGAAGCAGAGGGTGGCATCATGGAAGTTGATCTCCCCCTGCCGCACCGGGTCCGGCTTGCGCGCCGGCGCCAGGGCCACGCTGCCGCTCTGCTTGCCGGTGGTGGGGTTCAGCAGCACGGCTTTCTCGGCGTAGTAGGCGGCGACCGCCAGGCGCGAGCCATCCGGCGACAGGTCGATCCCGCGCGGGCCTTTGCCGGGCACCGGGAACTTCTCGATCAGCTCCGCCGCGTGCAGCGCCGCCAGGTCGTTCACCAGCAACTCGCGCTGCTTGGGATCCTTCTGAATCTCCAGCCAAACGCTCTGGGTGCTGAGGCTATACTCAGGCGAGGGGGCAACGGCAGCGGCGGGGGTGCCGGCGGGCGGCTTTTCGCCGGCCAGCATCGGGAGCAGGCGCGCCAGATGGATTTTTGCTACTTGATGCACGCCAGAGAGCGAGACCCACAGCGTCTTGCCGTCCTTGGTGATCGCCACGCCCCAGGGATCCGCCGCCCCTTCGGAGGGGTGATCGAGCAGCACGGTGGCGTAAACCTGCCGGGCCTTCAAGTCGATGATGCTGAGGGCGTTGGTGTTGATCCAGCCGCGCTCCAGTTGGGTGGTGGGCACGTTGAAGCGGCCCAGGGCATGGGCCACGTAGGCCCAGCGGCCGTCTGGCGAAACCACCACCTCGCGGACGTTCATCGCGCCCGCCGGCAGCTTCAGGCGCCGGACGATCTTGAGCGTCTGCAGGTCCAGCAAGGTGATGCAGGCCGCGTTCGAGGGATCGGAGGCATTGCCGCCGGGCAGGTAAGTGGTCAGCACCGCTAGCGATTCGTCGGGAGTGACGGCGGCGTAGGCGGGCATTCCCGGCAAGCGCACGGTGGCGCGCGCCTTGCCCGTCTTCAGGTCCACCACGGTAACGCGGTCGGTGGCCCAGCCCATGGCGACGAGCAGGCCGCGTTTGGGGGCCACGGCCACGCCGAGGGGGCGCGGCGAAACCTTCAGACGGCGCAGCACCTTGCCGGCGGTGGTGTCGATCTCGGCGACGCTGCGGCCGCCGCTTTCGGCGGCGTAGAGGCGGTTCCCGGACCAGGCGAGCCCTGCCGGGGCGGCCAGCACTACCTGGCGCAGCACCTTGCGCGTGGCCGCATCGACCAGCGCCAGGGAGTTGCCCGTTTGGTCGGAGACGGCGAGCGTCTTGCCGTTGGGCGAGAATGCCACGTCGAAGGGAGACCGGTAGGGCGCCTTCTCGGTCGACACGGGGCGGGCATTGGCCAGCAGAGCCGCCGTGGCCACGGCGAGAACCGCCGTGATGACCAGCGGTACCCGGGCCGCCCGGGCGGTCGACGTCATCCAGAGGTATCTGCGCATAGCTCTCTCATCTCCGTGAGGACTGGCGTGCCCCAGAAGTAAGGCCACTAGACCGCAAATGGACCGCCCGACGGCAGTCACGGGGGCTCGCTGCTCTGATGCTTCGGAAAGTAGTTCCGCGCGCCTCCCCCGGTCCCCTTCCGGCCCCGATCAGCAGGCGCCAGCCGGCTCACCCTGAGTCCCCGTCCGGGGCAGCCGACGGCGGGATTCCACCTACCGCGCCCGGATCATCACCTCGCCCGCCGCGTGCCCTTTCCCCGTGGCCCGCACCTGCACGCGCAGCACGGTGGAACGGGGCTTGCCGGTGGGGATCTGGGTACGGTTGATGTTCCAGGCGGCCTTCCGCGGGAGGCGGGTGAGGAACGCGGGCGCCTCCAAGCCCTCGAAGAGAAGCATGGGGGCGCGCACCTCGAAGCCGGCGGGCGCCGCGATGGGGCGCAGCTCCACCTCGTACTGCCGCGCCGCCGGGATGAAGGGCGACAGGTCGAATTCCAGCGTTGTCCAGCGGCGGCCGAGGGCGTCCTCGGCCCAGGCGCCGGCCTTTGTCCAGGGCGCCCCCGCCCCGGGCGCAGGGAGGGCATCGGGACGCGCCAACTCTTCTGGGGTGAGGGCGCGCGTCCAGAAGCCCACCGACTCGATGAGGCCGTCGAAGCCGAAGTCCGCGCCATCGCTGCCGGGGGCGTAGCGCGCGCCCACGCGCCACTCCAGGCGGTTGCGGTGGTGGATCACCGCCGCCGACTCCGTGCGTGCCACCAACCGTCCGTTCAGGTAGAGGGCAAGCTCTCGGCCGCGGCGCGTGACCGCCACGTGTGACCACTCGCCGGCCGCTACCGTCTCCTTCGACTCGAAGGGCCACACACCGGTGGTATCGTCAGACAGGCGGAGGCCGAGATGGTTCTCGGGCGAGAGGTAGAACGCCAACTGCATGGGGTTCACGCCGTTCCGCTCCTTGGAGAGGACGTGACGCTCGCGCCCCTCGCTGCCAGGGCGGGGGTTTACCCAGGCGGCGAGCGTGAAGTCGCTGTCGTAGAGGTCGGCGGTGGTGAGGGCCACGTATTCGGCGCCGCTGAAGCGCAGCGCCCGGCCGCCGTTGCGCCCCTCAGCCCAGGTGGCGCCGTGGATCGTGCCATGCTGCTTGCCGGACGTGTCGGACACGCGACCGCCCTGCCCGGCGTCGAAGCGCCAGAGCGCCGGGGTGACGCGCTCGGGCATCATCCCCGGCACGTGGTAGACGGCCATCTCCCGGATGATCGGCTCGGCGGCGGCCTTCGTCACGCGCAGGCGGACGCGAGTCACGGTCGCCGTGGGGAAAACGTCGATCTTCTTCCGGCCCACGGCGGTGCCCTGGGAGAGCGGCTGCCAGCGCCGGCCGGCATAACCCTCCACCACGTACTCGCGAATGCGCTCGCCCTCGCGGTAGTCCTCCATGACGATCACGTGGTTGATCGGGGTGGCACGTCCCAGGCGCAGCTCCAGCGTCGTGCCGCGGCCCTTCGTCGCGGCCAGGGGGCGCCCGAAACGCCGCTGGAGTTCGCGCCCAAACGCCTCGTAGAGGCGCATGTCATCCTCGGGGATGAGTCCGTCCGTGTTCGGGGTGGAGTTCAGGAGGAGCACGGCGCCGTGCCCCACGGAGTGGTAGTAGATGTCGAGGAGCTGGTCCAGGCTCTTGCGGTGTTTCATCCCCTCCGGCGACCAGAACCAGAAGTGGTTGTAGAGGGGGGTGTCCACCTCGACCGGGAGCCAGGTGTCGCCGTCCGGGTCGCCGTGCGCGCTGGTGGCGCCACCGGAGACGGCGTCGGCCTTCTTCACGGTGTTCCAGGCAGGATAGGGAGCGTAGCCGGCCTCGTTCCCCACCCAGCGGATGGTGGCGTGCGGGCCCCCGAAAATCACGGCGTTCGGCGCGTACTTCTCCAGGATGTCTCCCACCGGGATCACCACGCCCCCATCGAACCACACCTCGCTGATCTCGCCGTAGCGCGTGAGCACCTCGGTGAGCTGCTGCCGGTAGACCTGGTTGTAGGCCTCCTGCTTCGCCGGGTCCTGCGTCCGGCCGCCGCTCCCGATCGGCGCGCCCCAGGTGTCATCGCCGGCGTAGACGTAGATCCCGAGTTTGAGGCCGAAACGCCGGCAAGACTGCGACAGCTCCTTGACGAGATCGCCCTTGCCGCCCCGCCAGGGCGTCTCCTTCACGCCGTAGCGCGAGGTTTCGGTCTGCCACCAGCAGAACCCGCCCGTGTGCTTGGCGACGAAGAGGATCTGCTTCGCGCCCCAGGCGAGCGCCGCGCGGCACCACTGGTCGGTATCAAGCTTCTCCGGGTTGATGCGCGACAGGGGGAAGGAGTGGTCATCGTACTCCCGTCCCTGCCACGTACAGGGATCGAGGCACACGAACTGGATCCGTTCCCGCTCCTGCCAGGCATACTGCTGCGGACTCGGCTTCGGAAGGGCCGTTTTCCCGGGCTCTTCCGCGGCCGGCGGCGGCACCCCTGTCAGCGCTAGGGCTGCCGCCGCTGCCGCCGCACACCATCGAGACATCCGGACCTCCTCAACTTCGGGCTGCTGCGCATGCCGGGGCCGAGAGTGCGGGGGATGAGCCGGAGAGTGCGCGGTGCAATCACCGCCTTCTGTCTACCAACGCTCGCGGTGGATGCGGGCGGGGTCGTAGCGGTCGGCGGGTTCCTTGGTCTCGGCGGGCCAGCCGATCGGGATCCAGGCCATCGGCACGATCTCCTCGGGGATGCCGAACTTCTCCCGGAACTGGGCCACCCGCTCTTCCACGGGGTAGATCCCGGTCCAAACGGCGCCCAGGCCCAGGGCGTTTGCCGCCACCAGCAGGTTCTCGATGGCGGCGGCGCAGTCTTGCGGCCAATAGCCCCGGTAGACTTCGCGGTTCAGGTCGCCGCAGACCAGGATGCCGAGGGCGGCCATCGGGCTCATCGCGGCGTGGGGATGGATCGTCGGGATCGCCTCGAGGATTGCTCGGTCGGTGACCACCACGAACTGCCAGGGCTGCTGGTTGCCGGCAGAAGGAGCGCTCATCGCCGCCCGCAAGAGCTGCTCGACCAGGTCGTCAGAGACGGGTTGGTTGGTGAACTGCCGGATGCTCCGGCGTGAAAGAATGGCTTGCATGGCTTCCATGAAGGAGACTCCTTTCGCGATCAGGGGCCGGTCGCACCCCGACGGGGCGTGGTTCACACGGGGGATCAGTTCCCCATCTTACCGGTCAGGACCTTTCCGGAGGCCGGCGAGAAGCGAGGCCGCGGTGGCCCGCGTGGCCCGCACGGCCCGCCACGCCCCGGCCCGGCTCCCCCCGGCCTCCGGCTGCCACTGGCGGCCCCACGCTGCCAGATACCCGCCTGCCGATCCTCAGCCGGTTAGTGGTGGCTTTCCGCCAGCGCCTTCCTGGCTTGGACCTCGGCGGCAGTGTAGGCCGCGTGCTTGTGCTGGCGTTCTAGGTCCTGGCCGATGAGGCGGGCGCCGGGCATGTCGGCGCGGGGGGTGTGCGCCAGGAACGCCTGCCCGGCACGGATGATTGCCAGTGCCTCGGCGTAGGCGGCCGCGTTGCGCTCCTTCAGGCCGGCCAGGCAGGGGCTCAGCTCCGGGCGGGTGAAGCTCACCGGTGAACCTTGCATCTCGGTGGCCTGCTCGCCCACCTTCACGCCGGTGAGCTCCGCCAGACGGGCCAACTGCGCCCCGTTCAGGGGCGAGCGCCCGAAGGCGTGGTCGGGCGTGGCGGTGGCGTAGGAGCCGTAGTAGGGCGCGTTCAGGTCGATCCAGGTGACGATGCGGTCGATGCTCTCGCGGTCTAGCCGCACGCCGTAGTGCTCGCTGCGGATTATGTCCACCAGGCGGCTGCGGTGCGACCCCCAGGAGTAGGCGGGCAGCACCTCGGGCGGGCCGTCGTCCACCGCCTTCACCAGCAGCTTTGGCGCGCCGGGCTCGTCTGGGAACCAGCGCACGGCGGATTTGCGACGCAGCTCCAGGTAGGAGGTGTTGAACGCCAAGCCTAGGTCGCCGGCCAGGTTCAGCACCTCGCCGGCCGGCTTGCCGTAGTCGTGGCAGGAGACGCAGTGGCGGTCGAAGACCGGCTGCACCTCGGTGAGGTAGTTGAACTCGCGGGGCGGTCCGTACCAGGGCTGGATGCGGCTGGGGGCGCGGCGGAAGGCGGTGCCGAGCCGGTGGTTGGGCACCGTGGTGCGGCGCTCCTCGTGGCAGCCGATGCAGCCGGTCGTTTCCCCCGGCTGGATGGTGGTGCCGCTGCGCATGCTCTGCACCATCATCCGGTTGGCGTCGAGGAGTTGGAAGTAGACGAACTTGCCGGCGGGCACGGCGAAGTAGGCGGAGCCATCGGCCTCCACCGGCACGTCGCCGAGGATGCGCTTGTTATTGGTGCTGTTCCAGTTCATCGCCGGCGCCTGGGTGGCGTCGATGTTCCAGTTGCCGTTGGACCAGAACAGCTTCACCGGCGCCTCAACGATGCGCAGCGTCTTGATGGTGCCGCGCGGCACCCGCTCCATTCCCTGACCCTGGTAGACATCGGCGACGTAGAAGAAGCCCTCGTCGCTGGTCGGCTTCACGCGTGGAGGGATGACGGGCGGGCGGGGGCGCGGCGCGATCGGCATTGGGTCGTAGCAGCCGGGACCTTCGATGTGCAGCAGCAGTTCGTTGCCGAAGGTATCGAGGAGGAAGAGGCCCATCCGCTCGCCTTCCACCTGGCGAGAGCAAAGGAAGTAGCGGTCGGAGAGGGGATAGGGGTCCTCGTACTTCGGCGAGACCTCCATGAAGGTATCGATGTTGCCCTTCAGGAAGCGGCGGATGTCCGGCGGCCAGCTTCGCACCACGGGATGGATGCCATCCAGGCCGAGGGCGGGATCCACCAGGGCCAGGGCGCCCCAGGGCCGGTCGTGGCAGGAGCCGAAGGTGGCGATGAAGCGGCGGGTGCCCGGCACGATCCGCCCGTCGAGGATGGCGCCGGGCGACCAGGCGTTGTTCCCATAGAAGACGGCGTGATTGGTGCCGTCCGGGTTCATCGTCCACAGGCCAAAGGCCGGCCCGAAGTGCTTGTCCACGTACTCCCAGCGGTCGTAGAGGATGCGGCCGTCGGGCATCAGGGCGGGGTGGCCCTCGAAGAGGGTGTTGCGGCCAAGTTGACGCAGATGCCGGCCGGCGGCATCCATCCGGAAGAGGTTGGCCTGGACGTGCCGGTTGCACTGACACACTTTCGGCTCGCGGGTGGAGCTGAAGAGGATGTCGCCATCCGGCAGGTAGATCGGGTCGATGTCGGAGATGCCGGCGCCGGTGGTAAGCTGGCGCAGGCCGGTGCCGTCCACGTTCACCTCGTAGAGGTGGGCGTCGTCGTTGCGGTCGCGGCGCAGCGAGAAAAGGACCCGCTTGCCGTCAAAGTGAACGTCTGGGTCGCGGACGATCCCCTCGGGCGCGGAAACGAGCGTCTTCGTCTCGCCGCCGCGGCCGAAGTGGATGCTCTTCAAGGCGCTGCCGCCCCGAAAGCTGGCGGTGTTGATCTCGCCGGTTTGGAACAGCGTCTCGGTGCTGTGGTGGTCCGGGGCGTACTGCGGGCGCACCACGTAGAGGATCGGCTGTCCGCTCACCAGTGGGTTGGCGATCAGCGCCTCGCGCTTCAGGGCATCGAAGGCCGACCGGTATTCATCCAGAGTGCGAGCGGGCTGGTTCGCCCCGGTGAGTGTCGCCGCGCCCACGCGCTGCTCCAGGGCATCTAGCCGGCGGAGGAACTCGTGCCCCCGGGGATACCGCTTGCCGAAGGTGCGGGTAAGGTCCCGAATCGCCTCGCGGAGGGGAGTGATCTCAGCCCGCAAAGCGTGCGCTTGGGCTGCTCGCACCTCACGCTCGCGCCTGGCGTCGCGGGCGCGCGTCGCCGCGGCGTCCAGCGCACCGGCGGCGGTGAAGTCGTCGAAGGTAACGTGGCCCCAGCCGCCCTGGTGTTGGTCTACCAGGCGCAGGAAGCAGCGGCGCCCGGCGAACGGTGTGGCATCCCAGGTGATCGTCTGCATCACCTCGGTGTTGGCGCCGCTGGCGCGGAGCAACTCCTCGCCCTGCGCGTCACAAAGGGCGACGTAGGTGTTGGGGTGCGCCCCACCGCCCACCCGGAAGGCGATCGGTCCTGCTTCCAGCACGAAGACCGGCGATTCGATGCGGCCGGTGAAGGCATCACTGGGCGTGTTGTCAGCCCGCTCAAGGGTGCTGAGGAAGTATCTCCCTTGCTTGTTGTAGGGGCGCTGCGGCTCGTTGTGGAAGAAAGCGCGGTCGCACACCAGGCGGTCGAAGCGGCCCTCGACCACCTGCCAGCCCTGCAGGTCGCCCGTCTCGAAGTCGAACCGGACCTGGGCAGTAGCCGGAGTGGCGAAGAGGCAGGCGGCGAGGAGGAGACCCAGCCCCCAGCCCCCTCTGGTCCCCAGGGAAGGGGAGCCGGGTCGGCGCGCGCCGGGAGCGCGCGGATCTTGCGGGGCTGCTCCGTCCGGCGCGGTTGCCGCCCGTCTATCACCTACCTGATACCTGCCCACCGATGCTCCTCCTTTGCGCGTGGTGCTCAAGGGGAGATACCGCGCCCGAGGGGTGGGTTCCTGTTCGCCGGTGGCGGGCGTCAGTTGGGGCCAGGCGCGGGGGGGGCAAGGGGGTGCCAGGAGCGTCGACGGGGAGGCCGGCGGCGAGGCGTTGGCGGCATGCCCGGCGCCAGCGGCCCGAGCAGCAGCCAGATAACCAGCACGAGGGTGATCCAGAACCGCCGCCTCCAGGAGGAGCGGCGGCAACCCCAGGCGAGAGGCGCGGTTGCGGCAGACACCCTTCCCCCTCTCCGCTTTGGTGCCGTCGGTACGACCATGACCGTTCTGGCCGACCGGCGGGCATGGTGGCCCCCTACGAGGAACGCCCCCCGCCGTAGGAGGTGTCCCCAACGCCGATAGGTTGGCGATATCGGGGTCGGTCTCCTCCCTCGGGCCGAGCGCCCCTCCGCGGGCCGTTCATGGGTCTCCGGGTGTGGTAGGGGGCGAAGCATTGGCGGGTCGGACCGATTGCGGTGCAGTACGCTTGGCCCGCCAATGCTTCGCCCCTACGGTTCACGCACGGTTCGCGGTACCCCAAACCGCTGCCGGCCGCAAAAGGCGATTTTCAGGGGAGGGCATCGCCAGCCCAGGGCGTCGCGTTAGCCCTCGCTGCCGAACGCCTTCTCGATCAGCTTCGGATCCGGCGCCGGAGTCAGCAGGCTGACCACCGGCACGACGACCACCGGCACGACCATCGCCAGTGCGCCGGCCACTGGAATGCCTGCCTTGCCCCACACGGTGGCGGCGATGATCATCGTCAGCAGGCCGGAGAGCATGCCGGCGACTGCCCCCGCGCGCGTGGCCCGCTTCCAGAAGAGGCCATAGCAGTAAGGCGCCAGGAAGGAGCCGGCCAAGGCCCCCCAGGAGAGGACCATCAGGTTGACGATGAAGTCGATCTTGCTGAGGGCGATGTAGAGCGAGATGGCGATGAACACACCGCACAGCAGGCGCATCAACGCCATCACCGTGCGCTTGTTCGCGTTCGGTTTCAGGCCAGCGTACAGGTCAACGGCGATCGCGGAGCTGGAGACGAGCACCAGTGACGAGAGGCTGGACATCGAGGCGGAGAAGACCAGCAGCAGGATGACCATCGAGACCCACCCAGGCACGTAATGGGTGAGGAAGTGGGGCATCAGGTCGTCCAGGTTGGCGGGGAGGGGGCTCATCCCGGCCGGCACGGCGCCCGCGGCGTCCGGCGGGGCGTAGAAGAGGTGCGAGAGCGCGCCGGTGAAGTAGGCGCCAAAGGCGATGCAGAAGGAGAAAAGCGACGCCACGATCATCGCGCGCCGGATGTCGGCCTCGCTCTTGATCGAGTAGAACTTCTGCACCATTTGGGGGAGGCCCCACGGCCCGAAGCTAGTCACCACCACCAGCGAGGCGAGGATCAGCCAGCCGGGGAAGGCGCCGCCGCTGCTCTCCAGTGCCGGTGCCGTGCCGGACTGCGAGAGGGAAGACATCACCGAACCGAAGCCACCCTTCAGCGAGACCAGGAACAAGACCATGACCACCACGCCGACCAACTCCACCAGGCCGCGGACGAAGTCGCTCAGCGCCAGCGCCAGGTAGCCGCCCATCATCAGGTAGACGCCGGTGAGCACCGCCATGAAGGCGACGGCGGCCCCGTAGCTGATGCCCAGGTTCGTCTCGAAGAGGAGCGACAGGCCCTGGTAGACAGAGGCCGAGTAGGGCACCAGGAAGATGAAGATGATCAGCGCCCCGGCCGTCTTCAGGAAGCGGGAGCCGAAGCGGGCCGCCAGGAACTCCGGCATGGTGAGGGCGTCGAGGCGCGCGGTCATCCGGCGCGTGGGGGCGGCGAACAGCCGCCAGGCCAGGTAGGAGCCGAAGAGAACGTTGCCGGCCGCTATCCAGAGGACGTACTTGCCGAACCCCCAGCCGAGACGGCCGGCGTAGCCGACGAAGATCACCGCCGAGAAGTAGGTGGTGCCGTAGGCAAAGGCGGACATCCAGGGGCCCAGGTTGCGGCCGGCCAGGAAGAAGTCGCTGACGGTGCGCGTCTTGCGCATGCACAGGTAGCCGATGATGAGCATCGCGGCGACGTAGACGACAACGATGCCAAGTTTGACCAATGCGGGTACCGCCTTCCTAACAGGGCGAGCGGTGAAGCCTCGAGGTCACCACCCGCCACTCCCCCTCAAAACCCGGTGAATAGCTCGGCGAAGAACAGGTCGTTGTTCACCTTGGGGCCGTGGGTACGTTCGCTATTCCGCTCGTACTCATACTGAAGCCACAGCCCCTGCCGCAGCGGCTGCACCACGGAGAGACTGAACTGCCGGGTGTCCCACGACAGCGGGTTGGCCGTGCGGGCGGTATGCATCTCCTGGAGCCCGTAGCGGGCGTAGAACCGCCAGCCGCTGGGGGCTTCGTAGCCGCCCAGCAGGTAGCCGCCGGCAAACCCCAGCGCGCTCACCTCGGCGAAGAAGAGCTCGCCTTGCGCCAGGAGCCCGGAGGGATGCCGGTAGGTGAAGTCGGGGCCCAATTGCCATTGGCCGGCGCGGGTGGTGCTGGCGGGCAGCAGGGCCGGAGTGCCACCCGGGGTCAGTGGGTTGGTGGGCGCGCTGGTGCGCAGGTTGGCCAGGTCGCGGCCATCGAGGCCGCCCCAGGAGCCAGAGAAGCCGGCGCGCAGGCCGTTCGGGCCGTCGCCCCAGCGGCCGCCCAGGCGAGCCGAGACCTGCGGCTTGCTGCTGAGCTCGCCGGGGAGGTCGCGCAGGCTCAGGTGGGGCACGGCATGGGCGGCATTGTACGCGGCGTCGCCGGGGATTTCGCCCAGCGCGCGCGTGCCCAGGCGGAAGGCGGTTTGCACGCTGAGACCGGCATCGAGCGCGCCCCGCTGCAGCAGGTACTGCACGCCCTGGATCCGGTCCTGGGTGAACGCCTCGGCGACGACCCCGTAGTTGCTGGTGCGGCGGTTGCCGTACGAGGGGGTGATGCCGAAGGTGAGGCGTCGGCCCTTGCCAACGCGCAGGCGTCCGGGGCCCAGGGGCGTGTCGTAGTAGGCGCTTTCCAGGTAGAGGCCACTGGCGGTGGCCCAGGGGTGGTAGTAGAGCTCGATGTAGCCGCTGCTGTCGTGCGGCAAGGCAGCCTGGGTGCTGACGGAGATGCGCTCCGCGCGAAACGTCGGGTTGGCGCCCGCGGCCAGGTAGCCACGGTTCTGCATGTAGGCGTGTACTTCGACCGTCGGCTTGTCCGCGGCGGCCGATGCGGCTGGGGTTCCGAGCCCAAGCAGTGCCGCGCCCAGGATCAGCGCCGCGGCGGACGTGTGCGTACTCACAGGTACCTCCTCGGGGGCGGAACGGCAACACCACCCGCGGCGGCCCACCGCCTCGCCGCGCGGTGGGGAGGCTGACGGTCGGCGCCGCGGCAGCCGGGAGTGGTGCCCCGTCACAGCGTTCGGTTGTCGATCACCCGCTTGGCCTTGCCCTGGCTGCGCTCCAGGGTGCGCGGCTCCACCATCTTCAGCTTGGGAGTGAGGCCCAGCGCCGCGTGCATCCGGCTCTTGATCTGCTTTTCCAGGTCCACCAGCCGGCTCATGCGGTCGGTGAACAGGTCCGAGGAGACCTCCACCAGGATCGTCATCTCATCAAGGGCGGCCTTGCGTTCGAGGATGATCTGGTAGTGTGGCTCAACGCCTTCCACATCCAGGAGGACGGCCTCAATCTGCGAGGGGTAGACGTTGACGCCTCGGACGATGAGCATGTCGTCGGTGCGGCTGAGCACCTTCTGCATGCGGGCGTTGGTGCGGCCGCAGCGGCAGGGCGTGGGGTCGAGGGTGGTCAGGTCGCGGGTGCGATAGCGCAGGAGGGGGATTCCCTCCTTGGTCAGGGTGGTCAGGACTAGCTCCCCTTGCTGGCCGTAGGGCACCGGCTCCAGCGTTTGGGGATCGATCAGCTCCACCAGGAAGTGGTCCTCGTTGATGTGCAGGCCGCACTGGTACTCGCACTCGCCGGAGACGCCGGGGCCCATCACCTCGCTCAAGCCGTAGTTGTCGGTGGCCAGGATGTTGAGGCGCTCTTCCACCTGTCGGCGCATGCGCTCGGAGTGGGGCTCACCGCCGAACAGCCCCACCCGCAGGGCCAGCTCTTTCGGATCCACGCCCATCTCGCGCATCACCTCGGCGATGTGCAGCGCGTAGCTCGGGGTGCCGACCAGCGCGGTGGAGCGGAAATCTTGCATCACCTGGATCTGCCGCTCGGTGTTGCCGGCGGAGACGGGGATGACCGAGGCACCGACACGCTCAGCACCGTAGTGGAGGCCGAAACCACCGGTGAACAGCCCATAGCCGAAGGTGACCTGTACCACGTCTTGCTGGGTGACGCCAGCGGCGCTGATGACGCGCGCCACCAGCTCCGTCCAGGTGCGCAGGTCGTTGCGGGTGTAGCCCACTACGGTGGCTCGCCCGGTGGTGCCGGAGGAGGAGTGGATGCGCACGATCTCGCGGAGGGGCACACTGAACATCTCGTAGGGGTAGGCCGCGCGCAGGTCATCCTTGGTGGTAAACGGCAGCCGGCGCACATCTGCCAACGAGCGGATATCTTCCGGCTCAATGCCGAGTTCCTGGAAGCGCCGATTGTAGAAGCGCACATTGCGGTAAGCGCGGTTGACCGTGGCCTGCAATCGCTCCAACTGGAGCTGCTCCAGATCACCGCGCGCCATCGTTTCACAACGTCTATTCCAAATAGGCACCGCTTGCCCGTCCTTTCTCAGTCACCAGCGGGTTGTTGGCCAGGAGCGTGGCCCAGGGCCGCGCCAAACACGCGACCGGGCGCTCCACCGTCCGCGGGGCACGACGAGGGAGCGAGGCCCAGCCGGCCGCCGATGGCCGCCAGTATCATCGATGACCCACCCGCAACGTGTCGGTCGGCGTCGCGGAGACGCACCCGCCGCCTCTCCTCTCCGGGGCGTGTCCGCCGTTGGCGCCGGCCGCGCGCGGTGAGCCCTGGGAGACTGCGTGGCCTGGGTCAGGTAGGTGGACTGCGGCGGATGGGAACCGGGGGTGAAAGAACTCAAGACGCAGGAGTACCCGGCAGCGGCGCGGGCCGTTTCGGCCCGCGGCACACGGGGTCGGGCCGCGGGCGCGTGGTGTCGGCAACACAGCGGCTGGGTGGCGGGCAGCCTGGCGCGGGGGGCTGCCCGTCCCTTGCGGCCCGCCCCGGCGGTGACCCGAGCGAGCGCCTTTCCGGGAAGTGCCCTGAGGACTACTCCGGGTTAGAGCGCGTGCAGTTGTTCACCCGTGAGGATCTGTGCGCCTCCTTGCTGCAAAGCGGCGATCGCGTCTTCTACCGGTTCGATCCGGAAGATGACGATCGCGTGGTCGCCCGAGCGACCGACAAACGCGTACATATATTCAATGTTCAGGTCCTTGGCCGAGAGGATATCGATGATCCCGGCCAGGCCGCCCGGCCGATCCGGCACGGCGATCGCGAGCACTTCCGTTTGGGCGACGGTGAAGCCGTAGTCAGAGAGCACCTTCGCCGCGTGCTGGGGGTGGTCGACGATGAGGCGAAGCAGGCCGTAGTCGACGGTGTCGGCGATGGAGAGCGCGCGGATGTTGATCCCGTTTTGCGCGAGGGTGCGGGTGACATCGGCCAGCCGGCCCGATTTGTTCTCCAGGAATACCGAGATCTGGTTCACCTTCATGATCCCAACTCCCTCCTATCGATGACTCGCTTGGCCTTGCCTTCGCTGCGGGTGATCGTCTTCGGTTCCACCAGGCGTACTTTCACCCCCAGGCCGAGGGCGCTGTTCAGTTCGGCGGCAACCTGCTTCTCGAACGCTTCGAGGCGGCGCACCTTATCGGAGACGACTCCGGGCGAGACCTCGACCCACACCTCGAGTTCGTCGAGCCGGCCCTTGTCGCGGTCGACGACGATGAGGTAGTGCGGCTCGGTACCCTCGATGGCCATCAGGGCGCTTTCGATCTGCGAGGGGAAGACGTTGACGCCGCGGATGATCAGCATGTCGTCGGTGCGGCCCGTCACCCGCGACATGCGGCAGTGAGTGCGCCCGCAGGGGCAGGGATCGTGGTGCAGCCGGGTAATGTCGCGGGTGCGGTAGCGCAGGATCGGGAACGCCTCCTTGGTGAGCGAGGTGAAGACCAGCTCGCCCTGGCTGCCCGGCGGCAGCACCTCCAGGGTGGCGGGATCGATGATCTCCGGGATGAAGTGGTCGTCGAAGATGTGGAGGCCGTTCTGCGCCTCACAGCCGCTGGCGACCCCGGGGCCGCTCACCTCGCTGAGACCGTAGATGTCCGTGGCGCGGATCCCCATGCGGCTTTCGATCTCTTTGCGCATGCTGTCGGTCCACGGCTCAGCGCCGAAGATGCCGTATTTGAGCGGCAGCTCGCGCAGGTCGATGCCCATCTCGGCGGCGGTATCGGCGATCACCAGGGCGTAGGAGGGGGTGCAGGCGAGCATGGTGCAGCCGAAATCCTGCATGATCATCACCTGCCGCTTGGTGTTGCCGCCGGAGATCGGCACGACGGTCGCGCCCAGTTTCTCGGCGCCGTAGTGGATCCCGAGCCCGCCGGTGAACAGGCCATAGCCGTAGGCGTTCTGAATGATGTCGTGCTTCCAGCCGCCGCCGCACGCGATGGTGCGCGCCATCAGCTCCGCCCAGGTATCGATGTCGCGGCGGGTATAGCCGACCACCTTCGGCTTGCCGGTGGTGCCGGAGGAAGAGTGAACGCGGACGATGTCTTCCAGGCGGGCGGCAAACATGCCGAAGGGGTAGTTCTCGCGCAGGTCCTCGGCGGTGGTGAAGGGGAGGTGCTTCAGGTCGTCCACGCCGCGGATGTCGGCGGGGCGGATGCCCGCGTCGTCCAGTTTCTTACGGTAGGCTGGCACCTGCTCGTAGCAGCGGCGCACCGTTTGCTGGAGACGCTCGTTCTGAAGCTGGCGCCTCTCCTCCTGGGGCATACACTCGGCCGGCTCATTCCAGAACATGCTTAGCGACCCCCTTCTGCTTGGGCGGCAGCGCGTCCCAGGGCAAACGCCCGAAGGTTGGCCTCCAGGCCCTTGTTGCGGAAACGGTCAGTCAGAACGGTGCGCCAGGTCTCCTCGGGCACCGGCAGAAAGCAGGAGAGCGCCCCAAGCAAACAGATGTTGACGCTGCGGATGGCGCCCGCCTCGACGGCCAGCGCCAGGGCATCGAGGGAGACCACCCGGGCGGCGTGCTGGGCCAGCCGTGCCACCACATCGGAGGGATACTCCGCCTTGCCGGAGGCCACGGCGACGGGCAGGATGCGCTGCCGGTTCACGAGGGTGGTTCCGCCCTCCTTCAAGGAGGGCAGGTAGCGGAGCGCCTCCATCTCCTCGAAGGCGACCAGCAAATCCACCGCTCCCTGGGGGTTCAAGGGAGAGTGAACCTTCGGCCCGAAGCGAATGTCGCTGTTGACGGCGCCACCGCGTTGGGCCATGCCGTGGGTTTCGCTCTTCTTCACGTCATGCCCGCTGGCGAGGAGGGCGTCGCAAAGAACCTCGCTGGCGACCAGGATTCCCTGTCCGCCAACACCTGCCAAGCGTATATTCGTTACTTGATCGTGCATCTCCTGTTGCGCTCAACTCTCGAAGCGGGCCACCCGACAGCGGTGCCCGACTGGCCGTGGATCCCGCCCTCGCCCCGGCGCTGCCGCCGCGGCTACTTCCGCTGGATCGCCCCGGATCGGCACACCTGCAGGCAGACGCCGCAGCCAAAACAGGCCTCCGGGTTGATGGTGGCTCGCAGCTTGCCATCCTCGCCGCGCACCGAGCCCAGCGCCGGGCAACCGATGCGGAAGCAGAGCTGACAGCCGGTGCACTCCTCCAGGACGACGGTGGGCGGCTCAGGCCGGACACTGCGCCGCGCCACCAGCGCGCACGGGCGGTTAGTGATCACCACCGATGGCTTCTCCGTCTGCAGCGCGTAGCGCAGCGCCGTCTCCACCGCCTGAAGGTCGTAGGCATCCACCGTGAGCACGTCCTCGACGCCGACGGCGCGCACCAGCCCCACCAGGTCGAGGCGCGGCGCGGGGGTGCCGGCCAGCGTCTTGCCGGAGGCCGGATGGTCCTGCCCGCCGGTCATCGCCGTGGTGCTGTTGTCGAGGATGCAGAGGGTGATCGGCGTGCTGTTGTAGACGGCGTCCACCAGGCCGGTGATCCCGGAGTGGATGAAGGTGGAATCGCCGATGACGGCAACCACCGGGCGCTTGTCATCCGGGGCCATGGCACGCCGGATGCCGATGGCGTTGCCGACCGAGGCGCCCATGCAAACGCAGGTATCCATCGTCTCCAGCGGGGGCAGCACGCCGAGGGTGTAGCAGCCGATGTCGCCGGCGACGATCGCCTTCAGCTTGCGCAGCACGGTGTAGAAGCCGCGGTGGGGGCAGCCAGCGCAAAGGACCGGGGGCCGCGCGGGCACGTCTGGCGCGGGGGGCGCCTCCGGCTGCGGTTCGGCCAGCCCCAGGCCGGTGGCAACCGCTTGCGGGTTCAACTCGCCCAGCAGCGAGAAGCGCTCCTTGCCAACGACTGGGATGCCGAGGGCACGGATCTGCGTCTCCAGGAACGGGTCGAGCTCCTCCACGACGTAGAGCGTTTCCACCGAGGCGGCAAACCGGCGCAGGAGTGCCTCCGGGAGGGGATAGGTGAGGCCCAGCTTCAGCACGGAGGCGTGCGGCGCTGCTTCCTTCACGTACTGATAGCTGATCCCGGAGGTGATCACACCGAGGCGGCGGTCGCCCGGCTCAATGACGTTCACCTCGGCGGTTTCAGCCCAGGCGGCCAGGCGGCGCAGGCGCTCTTCGACGAGGGTGTGGCGGACGCGCGCGTAGGCCGGGATCATCACGTACTTCTGCGGGTTGCGCTCGAAGCGGTGAGCCGGCGGCGGCTGTACCTCGCCCAAGCGCACCACCGACTTGCCGTGGTTGACGCGGGTGGTGGTGCGCAGCAGCACCGGGGTATCGAACTCCTCGCTGAGGGCGTAGGCCCGCACCAGAAAGTCCTTCGCCTCCTGGCTGTCGCTCGGCTCCAGCATCGGAATCTTGGCGAAGCGCGCGTAGTGGCGGTTGTCTTGCTCGTTCTGCGAGCTGTGCAGGCCCGGGTCATCGGCGCTGACCAGTACCAGGCCGGCGTTGACGCCGGTGTAGGCGGCGGTGAGCAGCGGGTCGGCCGCGACGTTGACGCCGACATGCTTCATGGTGGCCAGGGCGCGCGCGCCGCCGTAGGCCGCCCCGAGTGCAACCTCGAGGGCGACCTTCTCGTTTGGCGCCCACTCGGCGTAGACGTCGGGATATTGAACGAGCGTCTGGAGGATCTCGGTGCTGGGCGTGCCAGGGTAGCCGGCGGCCACGCGAACGCCGGCCTCGTGCGCCCCCCGAGCGATCGCCTCGTTGCCCGAGAGCAGTACGGCCTTACTCAATGGTGGGTGGTCCTCCGCGAATTCGGTAGATAGAGCTTGGGGCAATCCAAAACAGAGCCGCAAGAGGCTGGGGGAGAGCGCCCAAAGCACTCATCATCTCACCCCAGTATACTCGGGATCGCCGCATTCGTCAATCGCCGGTTTGCCGCTTTGCCGCCGCGCCCGGGGGGTGAAAAAGCGCCGGGTGGCCACCCTGTGAGAATGAGCGCGCGCTCCCGAGGGGGCGCTGGCGGAAGGGAGGTGAGCGCCGATGGTGGGCGTGGCGCGGTATCTGGCGGATTTCGAGGCGTTCTGCCGGGTGGGGCTGAGGCGCACGCTGCGGCCCTACCAGGTGCTGCCGGCGCAGGCGATCATCCGCTCGGTGCTTGGGCGGGAGGGCCAGACGATCACCGTCTTGATGGCGCGCCAGGCGGGCAAGAACGAGCTGCTGGCGTGCGTGGCCCTCTGGCTGCTGCTGCGCCTGCCGGGAATCAAGATCGGCGTTTACGCCCCGACGCTGCCGCAGGCGGTGGACATCAGCATGCGGCGCATCAAGCGGCACTTCCGCCGGCTCTACGGCCGCCTGGCACGCGAGGCGGGCGAAGGCGCGCCGCGGCGACGGGGCGATACCGCGCGCCGCTCCACCGCCCCGCGGGTGCTGGCGCTTCCCACGGAGCCGCTGCTGGTGCCCTGGCCGGTGGTGGACCGACAGGAGTTCCTCGAGCTGCCCGTCCTGGAACAGCAAGGCGGCCCCTTTGCCGCGCGCGAAGAGGGATCGCTGCTGGGCGCCTACTCCGCGGAGAAAGGCGCCGAGAAGGAAGGCTTCACCTGGGATCTGATCCTCTACGACGAGGCGCAGGAGATCGACCGCGACGTGATCGACGAGGAGATTGCTCCCACCGGCGCGGCGACCAGCGCCACGGAGGTCTTCATCGGCACCCCCTACCGGATCGACTGCAAGTTCTACGATGTGATTCAGGCGGTGAAGGAGCGGCGCTTGCCGGGCGCCTGTTTCGAGTACTCCTACGAGGCAGTGGTGCCGCACGTGCCCGAATACGGCCGCTTCGTGGCGAAGAAGGCGGCGGAGTTGGGGCGCGACTCGGTGGCGTTCCGCACCCAGTACGCCCTGGAGTGGGTGCATGGTCTGGGGATGTTCTTCGATTACGAGGTGTTTACCACCCTGGCCCGGGAGGAAGAGGAGTTCCTCTCTTGCCGGCCGGCGGGGCCACGCGGCGCCAGGGGGATCGACGAGGCGCCAGAGCCGCCGCCCGCCTTCGCCGTGGGCATTGACCTGGCGGGAGACGATCCCGGCCGCACCGGCCGCACCGACTACACCGCGATCGCCGTGCTGCGCTGCGACGGTGACCTGAAAACGCTGGTGGACCTCCACGCCTGGCAGGGGAAAGACTGGGAGCGCCAGCACGAGGAGATTGTGCGCCTGCTGCGGCGGCTCCCCGGGCGGGCGCGGGTCGCGATTGATGCCACCGGCATGGGCGACCCGTTCAGCGACCGCCTCCAGAAGGCGCTGGCTGGCCGGCCGGTGGCCATCGAGCGGCTGCGGCTTACCGCGTCGATCAAGTCGGAAGTGGGCCTCTACGCCGAGCAGGAGGTGGCCGGCGAGCGGGTCTTCTATGCCGCTGGGCCGGCAACGCGCGCGGCGGGGCAGTTGGAGGAGTTCCTGCACCAGGTGCGTTGGCTGGTGCGCGAGCACCTGGCGGAGAAGGCGGTGCGCTGGTACGTCAGCCCGGACAAGGGCCACGACGACCTGGTGTGCGCCTTTTTCCTGGCGCTGTGGGCGGCCCGGCGCTCACCCGTGCCGCGGCTGGCGCTGGGGGATCTGGCCAGCATGGGCAGCGCCTCCTTCGGCTAACCGGCAAGGATGCCAGCGAATGCTCGCGCGCTGCGTAACTTGCGGCGAATGGGGGAACCAGAGTCTGTAGACATGCCCAGCATTGAGGAGCATCCAGAGCAGGCGGCGCCAGCGGGGGCGACCACGCTCGGGAGCGCCGCGAAGGCCTCCCGACGTGACGAGGTGCGCTATCGGCGCCTGGTCGAGTCGAATATCATCGCCGTGATCACCGCCAACATGCGGGGCGAGGTGCTGGATGGGAACGACGCCTTCCTCCAGATGGTCGGTTACACCCGTGAGGAGCTGCAGGCGGGGGCGATCCGCTGGGATCGAATGATCCCTCCCGAGCAGCTCCCGCGGGCCGCCCAGGCGGTGGAGCAGTTGCGGGCAACCGGGGTGGCTTCCCCTTGGGAGACCGACTGGATCCGCAAAGACGGCACCCGAGTCCCGGTGCTGATCGGCGTGGCGCTGCTTCCCGACGAAGCGGAGGAGACGACGATCGCCTTCGTGGTGGACCTGACGGAGCGCCGCCGGGCACAAGAGGCGCAGGCGCGGCAGCTCCACCAACTGCAGCACATCTACCACCTCACCGAGGCCGTCGGCCGGGCAACCGAGGTCCAGGAGATCTACGCGGAGGCGCTGGATGTCCTGCACGACATCGCGGGTGCCGACCGGGCGGCGGTGATCCTCTGCGATCCGGACGGCGTTCCCCGCTTCAAGGCATGGCGCGGGCTGTCGGATGAGTACCGCCAGCGGGTGGCCGGCCGCTATCCCTGGTTCACCGACTCGCAAGATCCTCGGCCGGGGCAGGTGCCGGACGCACAGGGGGATCCCGCCCTGAGCCCGCTGCACGAGGCGTTTGCCGCGGAGGGGATTGGCGCCCTGGCGTTCATCCCGCTACTCTACGGAGGGCGCCTGCTCGGCAAGCTGATGCTCTATAGCAATCGGCCGCGCCACTTTGGCGATGAGGAGATGCAGTTGGCGCAGACGGTGGCCGGGCACGTGGCATTCGCCATCGGCCGGCACCGCTTCGAGCGCGCGCTGCGTGCCAGCGAGGAACGCTTCCGCACCCTCAGCCTCTCTGCCCCAATCGGGATCTTCGAGTTGGACGCACAGGGGCGCTGCACCTACGTGAACCCGCGCTGGAGCGAGATCACCGGGGTGCCCCCGGAGCGCGGCCTGGGCCTGGAGTGGCTGGAGACGATCCACCCGGAGGACCGGGCGATGATCGAGCGGGCCCGGGAGCAGACGGTGCGGGATGGCAGCGAGTGGTCGCACGAGATTCGCCTGCAGACGCCGAGTGGGGTGCGGTGGGTGCGGGTGCGGGGGGCACCGGTACACGACAGCGAGGGCCACATCACCGGCTATGTCGGCAGCATCGAGGATGTCACCGAGTCGCGGCGCACGCGCGAAAATCAGCAGTTCATTGCCCACGCGGGCGAGGAGCTGGCCGCCTCGCTGGAGCACGCGGGGGTGCTGCAGCGGATCGCCGAGCTGGCGGTGCCCTACCTGGCAGATATCTGCGTGGCCGAGGAGGTGCGCGATGGCCGGCTGCACAACGCTGCCACCGCCAGCGCCGACCCGGCCAAACTGGCGGTGCTGCGGGAGATCGAGCGGCGCTACCGGTTTGTCCCCCGCAGCACCCAGGGGCTGGTGCGGGTGTTGCGCGCTGGGAAGCCGCGGCTCTATCGCTCCGTGCCGGCGGGGGCCTGGCGCGCGGTGGCGCTGGACAGCCGCCACCTGCGGCTGCTGCGACGGCTGGGGGTGCGCTCGGGGATCATCGCGCCGCTCATCGCGCGGGGGCGCACCCTCGGGGCGATCCTGTTTGGGACGGCGGAGTCCGGGCGGGTATACGGGGCCGCCGACGTGGCGCTGGCGGAGGAGCTCACCCGCCGGGCGGCACTGGCGCTGGACAACGCCCGGCTCTACCAGGAGGCCCAGGAGGCCAACCAGGCCAAGGACCAGTTTCTGGCGGTGCTGTCGCACGAGCTGCGCAACCCGCTGGCGCCGATCCTGGCCGGCATGGAGATCCTGCGCCGGGCTGCCCCGGACGAGCCGCGAGTGCAGCGCACCGTGACGGTCGTCGAGCGCAGCGTGAAGCTACAGGCGCGCCTGGTGAACGATTTACTGGATCTGTCGCGCATCCGGCGGGGCAAGATCCAGCTCCAGCGTGCCCCGGTGGTGCTCGACGCCGTCGTGGAATCGGCGGTGCAGGCGATGCAGGCGGACGCGGACGAGGCGGGCCTGACGCTGCAGGTGCATGTGGAGCCGGACCTGTGGGTGTACGGCGACTTCGACCGCCTGCAGCAGGTGGTGATGAACCTCCTCTCCAACGCGATCAAGTTCACTCCGGCGGGGGGCCAGATTCAGGTGGAAGCCTGGGAGTGTCGCCATGGCGCTGGGGGGCTGACGGCGCCCCGGCGGCAGGCCGAGCGTCCCGCCCAGCCGGCGAGCCCGGTGTTTGGGACAGCGCCAGCGGCGCGCGCGGGCTGCCTGACGGTGGAGGATACTGGCATTGGGATCAGCCGCGAGCTGCTGCCCCGCTTGTTTGACATGTTCCGGCAGGGGGAGGTGGCGGGAAAGCGCACTTCCGGTTTAGGAATCGGCCTGGCGCTGGTGCGGTCGATCACCGAGTTGCACGAAGGGCGGGTGTGGGCGGAAAGCGAGGGGCCCGGCAAGGGGAGCCGCTTCAGCGTGGAGCTGCCGCTGATTCCGAAGCCGGAGGCGACCGCCCCGCAGGCGCCGCCCGCGAGGGCGGAGGGGGTGCGCCTGCTCCTGGTGGAGGACAACCCCGACACCCGCGCGCTGATCGCCGAAGGCCTGGCGCACCTGGGCTACCGGGTGGAGACAACGGCCAGCGGGGAGGAGGCGCTGGATCTGATCCGGCGCCGGCCGCCGCAGGTGATCCTCTCCGACATCGCCCTGCCGGGGATGGATGGCTATGCCCTGCTGCGGCAGGCGCGCCAGCTCCCGGAGCTGGCCGGCGTACCAGCGTTCGCCGTGACCGGCTACGGGCGCGAGGAGGACGTGCGCCAGGCGCAGGAGGCCGGCTTCACCGGCCACTTCGCCAAACCGGTCGATGTGGCGGTGATCGACCAGCGGATCCGCGAGCAGCTTGGCGCCCGGCGCGGATAGCGCGGGTGGCCGTAAACGACCCCCCTGACCAAGGGACAGGCCGCGATACCGTCGCGGACGCAATGCACCGGCCCAGCGCCCCGCCGGGTGCTTGTCCCCCGGATTAGGAGCGTCGTTCACGGCACCTGACACCTAACACCTATCACCTGTCACCTATCACCTACTCACCTGGCGCCCACGAGAGGAGATCCCGATGAGCAGCATTCTGCGGCGCGTGTCCCGTCTGCTGCGTGGCGCAACGCCGCCGCGTCCCACCACCGCGGTCGGCCTGGAGAACGCGGACACCGTTCTCCTTGGGCTGTTCGCTGACACCGGCGGCGGCCGGCTCCAGCTCTACGACGATGTGGAGCGCATGGACGACGAGTGTGCCGAAGCGGCGGCGGCGCTCGACACCATCGCCTCCCTGGCGAGTGCCTCGCCCGAGGGAGAGGAGACCCCCTTCCGCATCGAGTGGGGGGCGGGCACCCCGACCGGGGCGCAGGAGACGGTAGAGGCGGCGATCCGGCGGGCGCGTCTGGGCCCCAAGACGTTCTCGTTCTGCCGCGACGCGGCGAAGTACGGCGATGCGTTCCTGGAGGTGGTGCTGGATGACGCGCTGGCGGTGGTGCGCCTGAAGCACCTGCCCGCCCGGCAGCTCTTTCGCGAGGAAGGGCCGCACGGCCAGTTGCTCGACCCGGCGTTCACCCAGCGCCAGTATCCGGGGGGCGCGCCACTGGTGGCGTTCCATCCCTGGCAGGTGGTCCACCTGCGCTGGAGTCATCAGGGGGAGCGGCGTTACGGGCGCTCGCACCTGGCGGTGGCGCGCGCCATCTGGAAGCGGCTGCGTCCCTTGGAAGACTCGATGCGGGTGGCACGCCTGGAGCGCGGCTACGACAAGCTGGTCCACTACGTCGAGATTCCGCCGGAGGCCAGCTTGGCGGAGGCGCAGAAGCGGCTGGAGGACTATCGGCGGCGCACCGGCGCGCGCCTGGTGCACAACCCGGAAACCGGCGCGTATGACCTGCTGCGGCAGGCGCCTACGGTGCGCACCGACTTCTACGTGCCGGTGAGCCGCACCGACGCCGGGGCGGTTGCCGGAGGCGACATCAAGCTGCTGGCGGCCGACAACGCGCAGTTGGCGCATGTGGAAGACGTGGAATACCTGCACCGCCAGCTCATCTGCGCCCTGCGGGTGCCGGCGGCGTTCCTTGGCTTCGAGCGTGAGGTGAACGCGCGGGCCACCCTGGCCCAGCAGTTCGCCGAGTTCGCGCGCACGATCCGCCGTGCCCAGGGCGTGCTCGCCGCGGGCTACCGGCAGGTGCTGGACCTGCAGCTACTCCTGCACGGCTGGGATCCGGCCCGCCTCGACTACCGGATCGTCTGGCCAGAGGTGCGGGTGGAGGACGAGCGCGTCCGTGCCGAAGCGGAGCGCTATCGGATGGCCACGGCCTCCATCTCGCCGGCCAGCCGCTGAAGCAGCACCAGCACCTCGCCGATTGCCTCCGCCATCTCCCGGCCGACGGACGGCGCCTCCTGCCAGCCGGATTCGGGATCGGCCCGCCCGACCAGCACCTCGCGCGCGGCACTCAGCCACGCGGTGTAGAGGTCGCTCGTTTCCGCCCCGACCGCGTCCTCCGCGAAGGCGGTGGCGGTCCACTGCAGCTCTTGCCCTTCCTGGATCAGCTCCTCGATGTGGAGGTAAGTGTGCATCCGTAACTCCTCAGAGCAGCCGTTCGCCCGATGTAGAAGGGGTCCTACGATGGCCGGCGGGACGCCGGCGATCCGACCTTTCGGCGTTGGAGACGCCTCGACGGCAACGGGTGTCGGGCGAGGCGCACCCGTGCCATGCCACTTGTCTCGCCTATACCACGCCGGCGGGCCGGCCTCCTGCCGCCCCGGCCGGCAGAGGAGGTGCTCCCTTGAACGTTCTCACCGAGCAGATTCCCTCGCGCCTGGAGGTGCTGCGCGATCCATCGGGCCGCGGCGAGCTGTTCCGCTTCCGGGGCACGGCCCTAGTGCAGGGCGGCCTCTCGCGCAACGGGCGCTACTATCCGCCGGAGGTGGTGGCCGCCGCCATGGCTCAGGCGCGCACCGCCCCCCTCACCATCTACGCCCGCCACCGCGAAGCCGTGGAGGGCTCCGGACTGCCCGTCGGGCGCGTGGATCGCCTTTACCTCGACGGGCCGGCGCTGAAGTACGAGGCGCGGCTGGCGCCTACCCGCCTGGGCCACGACCTGCGCGCCCTGATCGAGGGAGGGTTCCTCGCGGGGGCCAGCATCCGGGCCTGCCCCTACGCCAGCCACCCGGTGCGCCTGGGCGACCGCGACGTGGAATGGGTCGACTCGCTCACCCTGCGCGGCATCGACTTTACCGACGAGCCGGGCGTGCCCGAGGCGGCCGGCTTTGAGATCCTGGAGGAGGCGCTGGTGGCCGGCCATCGCTGCCGCGGCGGCAGCCCGGGCTCGGCCCACCAGACGCTGGAGGAGAAAAGGATGGACCTGCAATCGTTGGACCTGGCGGCGCTGCGCGCGCAGCGCCCGGATCTGCTGGCGGCGGTGCGCGCCGAGGCCGCCGCGGCGCTGGAGGAAGTGCGCCGGCTGCTCGGCGTGGCCGATGCCGACGCGGTTTGCCAGGTGGTGCGCGAGCTGGTGCGCCTGCGCGCGCGCCAGGAGATTGCTGACCTGGTGGATGCCGAGTTGGCGAGCGATCCGTCGCGGGCGGCGATCCGCGCCCGCCTGGTCGAGGAGTGTGGCAGCCTGGCAGAGGCCCGCCAGCGCCTGGAGCGCGAGCGCGCCTACGCGGCCGAGCTGCGGCGCGGCCTCCTGGCCGCCGGCAACCTCCACCCGCCCGACGCGCGTGGCCAGGGGCTGGTGGAGAACGCCGAGGACGCGGTGCTGGACCCCGAGCGGGCCCACATCCGCCGCCTGGCCGGGCTGTGAGCACGGCCCTTGACTGTCGGCACTGACCCGGCGCGTGGCCTTCGGCCGGCCGTTCCCTGGCCGCCAGAGCCGGTTCTGAGCAACGCGAGGGAACGCCCGCGCGGCCGTGGAGGAAGGAAGCGAGTGATGCACCCCTTGAGAGAAGAGCAGCAGCGCATGGAGGCGCTGGTACGCAAGCATGCCTGGATCCTGGAGGGGATCGAGGGCGAGCGCCCGCGGCGCGTTCTCGCCCAGTTGGTGGAGAACCAGCAGGCCTACACCCGCGGCCTGCTGGAAGACACGACGACCGCCGACCTGGCGATGCCCCAGGTCTACGCCACGGCGCTGATCCGCAAGGTGTACCCGGCGCTGGTGGCGCAGCAACTCGCCAGCGTGCAGCCGCTGCGCGGCCCGAACGGCAAGGTGTTCTACCTCGACCATGTGAAGGAGGCGGTGGTCACCTTCCTGACAGCCAGTGCCGCCGGCAGCCAGCCGCTGATCGAGGTAGACAGCGCCTACGGCCTGACGGTGGGAGACGTGGTGACGATCGGCAGCGGCGGTGAGGCGGAGACCAAGGTGATCGCCGCGATCACCCACAAAAGCGTCACCCTGACGGAGAACCTGGCCGCCGCCCACGCCAAGAACGAACCGGTGCAGCGGGCCTACACGACCTCGCGTACCACCGAGGGGGGCGCCGTGGCCCGGGCGCGCCTGTCGCTGACCAGCGTGGACGTGGTGGCCCAGAAGCACGCTCTGGCTGTTGCCTGGACCTCGGAGGCCGCCGAGGATCTGCGCGCCACACACAGCCTCGACGCCGAAGCGGAGCTGATCGACGCCGTGGCCGGCGAGATCGTGCGCGAGATCGACCGGGGAATCCTGAGCGACATGCTGGTCAACGCCGGCGCTGGCACCATCCCCTGGAGTGCTACCCGGGAGGAAGGCTTCACCGAGCCGGAGTGGCGCCGCACGATCTACGACGCCATCGCCGATGCCAGCAACGCCATCTTCAAGCGGCGCTACCGCCCCGCCGACTTCCTGGTGGCCGATGCCGACACCGTCGGGCGCCTGGAGAAGCTGGAAGAGTTCCGATTGGATAGCGGCGACCGGCCGGCGGTCGGCGTGCAGCGCGTCGGGCGGCTGAATGGGCGCTGGGACGTCTTCAAGGCGCCCGAGTTTCCCCCCGACCGCATCCTGGTGGGCATTCGCGGGGATGGCTACGTCTACGCGCCCTATGTGCCGCTCACGCTGACCCCGGCCCACTACGACGCCAACACCGACACCTGGATCCGCAGCCTCCGCACCCGCGCCGCGCAGCGGCTGACGGTGCCCGACGCCTACGCCGTGGTCGCGATCACGCCTTGATGGTCGGCGGTGGTGGTGGGGCGGTTGGGTGTCGCCAGGGGGCCGATCTGGCCCCCCACCGCCTCACCACCGGAAGATTGGAAGAAAGGAGGGAGCAAGATGATCGCGGATCGCTTTCAGCGGGCTTGCTTCAAGCCGGGGGTGGCGGTAGTCCACCGGCTGGCGGTCGCCGCGCCGGATACCGCCGACCCGGCAGGCCCGGGGGCGGCGGTGAGCAGCCTCGGCTATCAGCGGGTGCGCTTCGACGTGGACACGAGCCTGTCGGAGGGGCTGACCGGGCTCACCCTGCAGCCGCTGCTGTGGAACGCGACGGCGGGACGCTTCTTTGCCGGCCCAAAGGTGGCGCTGACGAGCAGCGATCTGGACGGCTGCCCGGCGATCTATCTCGACGTGGAGACGCGCGGGGCGGAGGCGGTCTTCCTCAAGGTGGCCGCCGCGACGGCCACCGCGCTGGCGGTGGACATCTACGCCACGCCGTGGTAGGTCAGCCGGCAGTGGGCCGCCACCCCGAAAGGCGCACGAGCGTGCTGCGAAAGGAGGGCGAGGATGACGCTTGCCGAGTGGGTTGACGCGCTGAACGGGCGCATCAAAGACGGCGAGAACGTCCTGTTCACGGTGGCGGAGAAGGAGGCGCACCTGGCGGCGGCGGTGGAGGAGTATAGCCGCCGCCGCCCGCGGGTGTTCGACGTGGAGCTGCACACCGCTGCCGGCCAGCAGTGCTACCCGCTGCCCGCCGGGTGCCTGTGGGTGGTGCAGGTGGCGCTACCAACGCCTGCCAGCGCCGAAGGACCGGCTGCGGCGGCGGAGTGTCTCGCCGGGCAGCGCGGCTGGCTGGAGCAGGATGGAACGTTGTGGCTCTTCCCGGCGCCGTCGGCGGCCGGCCTGACGTTCCGCCTCACCTGCGCCGGCGTCTGGAGCGCGGAGACGGTGCCGGCGGCAGACCAGGACCTGGTGCTGACGCTGGCGCACGCCAACTGCTGCCAGGTGCTGGCCACCGACGCGGCGCGGGCGTTCACCTTCTGGGTGGGTGACGAGAAGTTCGACAAGAGCGCGGTGAGCGCCCACTACCTGGCCCTGGCGGAGGCGCTGCGCACCCAGGCTCGCCGCGCCCTCACGCGCCGCTGAGGGGACAGGCCGGAGGTGAGGTGGCACGGTGGTTGGCGACAGCCACCGCGCCACCTGACTGGGGGAGGGGAGATGCTGACCAACTGGGATCTGGACGCGGCGGTGGCCGGTGTGGCGGCCCTGCGCGAGGCAGTGGGCGAGCCGGTCACCTGGCGCGATTATCAGGGCACCGGCGGTAACCCGCCCGGCCCCACCTACCAGGAGAGCGTCATCCGGGCACTCTTCCGCCCGGTGCCGCCCGGGCTGATCTCTTCCGGGCTCTATATGAAGAATGATCTGCAGATGGTCACTGGGGTGGCGGTGGTGCCGGGCGATGAGATCGTGCGCTTTGGCGACACCTACACGGTGCTCGACCAGCCGTTCGTGCGCCGTCTGAGCGACCGTGTTGTTGCCTACGAGACGAAAGTGCGCAAGGTGTAGCCCCACGCGCCGTGAGAGTCGCGGCACGGAAGGGGAGCGGCGCCGTTGGCACCGGGGGCGGCACCGCCCACCGGCGCGAAAGGAGAGCGTGATGGACTGGCAAGTGATGGCCGGCTGGCTGGCAGCGGCCGGGGTAGCGATCTGGGCGTTTGCCCGCCGAAACCGGCAGGCGATCCTGCTGCACGCTGCCGAGGCGGTGGCGTTCGCCGAGAAGTACTACGGGGGCGCCAGCGACGAGACGTTGGAGCGCGAGGCGCTGCGCTACGTGGCGCAGTATTGGCCCGCGGTGCCGGTGCCACTGGTGCGCCTGGCGGTGCGTGAGGTTTGCCGCCGCCGCAAAGAGCGCGCCCGCGGCCTGGCCACCCTCAAGCCGACGGGCTAGGCTGGATAGCACCCCTCGGTTCAAGGCAGGAGGGGTCTCCAACCCCGAGGACCCCACCGGTGGTGGTTTGGGGTGCCACGAACTGTGCGCGCCCCTACCACCGCCCGGAGACCCGCGAACGGCCTGCGGAGGGGTGATCGGCCCGAGGTAGGAGGGGCCTCCGACGCTGGGGGAATGTTACCCCTCCAGGAGATGGCCGGAGTGCTCGAGCCATCGGGCTTCGGCGGTCTGGGAAGCCGCATCGCTGCGGCGCTCCGCTACTCTCCCAGGCAACTGGCCGGAGTGCCCGAGCCATCGGGCCTCTGCCGGGCGGCCGCGGCGCTACGGCGCTCTGCTATTCCCCCAGGAGATGGTCTCTTGCCACCCGCCTAACTCTTGGACTAGCGACGGAGCCCCATTTCCATCCGCTTGGGTGCCTGCCGGGCATGGGGGACTCTTACGGCGGCCGGCGGGACACCGGTGCTCCGACCGCGTACCCGCCGCAGGCGGGGAGGGGCAGACATACCCCTGAACGTGGTTCCCCCCGGATTCGGGGGGGTAGGGAGGCCAACTCAAAACCGGATTCGGGGGGGTAGAGGGGCCAACTCAAAATGTGACCGGTTTTCTCCTTTTGTGAGAATCCTCACAGATTGCTGTGGGTGGGCCTGGTAGAATGCTCGCGTAGGCTCGCCGGGCCGTGCCGCGAACGGCCGGCGGCGAGCGCCCTTTTGAGTTAAGGCATCGCCAGAGTGCAGGCACCGGGGAGACCCGGCGGCGCTGCAGGGGAGGGAGAGGCCACCATGAGCATTCGCCAGGTTGCCAACAAACAGAGCGCAGTGGCGGACTCTGGAAAGGTATGGAAGCACGGGCTGCTGCTGGCCCTGCTCCTTGGGTTCTCGGGGTTGCTGCTGGGAGGTGTCGCCGTCTACCGCAACGCCGCGCCGATCCCGCGGCAGATTGTTGGCCCGGATGGCCAGGTGTTGGCCACGGCCGCCGACATCCAGAAGGGGAAAGAAACCTATCAGCGCCTCGGGTTGATGGACTATGGCTCGGTGTTGGGCCACGGCGCCTACCTAGGGCAAGACTTCACCGCCGAGTCGCTGCACCTCACCGTGGGCGCCATGCGCGACTACCACGCGCAGCAGCGGTACGGCCGGCCCTACGCGGCGTTGAGCACCGATGAGCAGGCCTCCATCGCTGCCCAGGTGAAGCGCGAAATCCGCACGAACCGCTACGACCCGCAGAGCGGCACGCTGACGCTCACCGCCGCCCAGGTGGCTAGCCTGCGGGCCGTCGAGCAGCACTACCGCGCCCTGTTCGACCGAGGGTTTCCGGAGCGCGCCCTGCCGGCCGGAATGCTGGCGGCCGACTCGCCCGAGGCCGGGCAGATCGCCCAGTTCTTCGCCTGGACCTCCTGGCTCTCCGCCGTGCAGCGGCCCGGCCAGAACCACTCCTTCACCAACAACTGGCCCTACGATGAGGATGCCGGCAACACCGCCACCTTCGGCGCGCTGATCTGGAGCGCCGCCAGCGTGGCGCTGCTGCTGGTCTTCCTGGGGTTGATCCTCTTCGTGCATCACCGCTACCGCCTGGCGATGCAGCAGGCCTACCGCGACGGCGACTTCCCCCGCATTGAGCCGGGCAAGCTGCCGCTGACGCCGAGCCAGCGCGCCACGGCGAAGTACTTCGCGGTGGTGGTGGCGCTCTTCCTGGCGCAGTCGCTGCTGGGCGGCTTGATGGCGCACTACTACGTCAACGGCAGCACCTTCTACGGCATCGACCTGAGCCGGATCCTGCCGTTCCACATCGCCCGCACCTGGCACCTGCAGCTCGCCGTCTTCTGGATCGCCACCGCGTGGCTGGGCCTCGGCATCTTCGTGGCGCCAATCGTCAGCGGGCGGGAGCCGAAACGCCAGAAGCTGCTGGTGAACGTCCTCTTTGGGGCGTTGGTGCTGGTAGTGGTCGGCAGCCTGGCCGGCGAGTGGCTGGGCGCCACCGGCCGCCTCGGCAATCTCTGGTTCCTGCTGGGGCACCAGGGCTGGGAGTACCTGGAGCTAGGCCGCATCTGGCAGGTGCTGCTGGCGGCTGGTCTGGGCATCTGGCTGTTTATCGTCTACCGCGCCCTGCGCGGCGCCCTGAAGGCTGAGAGTGACCGCGGTGGCCTGACCCACCTGCTGCTCTACAGCGCCATCTCGATCCCGTTCTTCTACGGCTTCGCCTTCCTGGTGAACCCGAGCACGCACCTCACCATGTCCGACTACTGGCGCTGGTGGGTGATCCACCTCTGGGTGGAGGGGATGTTCGAGGTCTTCGCCGTGGTGGTGATCGGCTTCCTGATGGTAAACATGGGGCTGGTGACGCGCCGCTCCGCCGTGCGCGCGCTCTACTTCCAGCTCCTGATCCTGCTGGCCAGCGGCGTCATCGGCACCGGCCACCACTACTACTGGATCGGCGCCCCCGAGATGTGGATTGCCCTGGGCGCGGTCTTCTCCGCCCTGGAGGTGATCCCGCTCTCGCTGCTGGCGATGGAGGCCTACGACCAGTACAAGGTGGTGCAGGCCGGCGGGGTCGATTTCGGCTACAAGGTGACGTTCTGGTTCCTGCTGGCAACGGCGTTCTGGAACCTGTTCGGGGCCGGGGTGCTCGGCTTCTTCATCAACCTGCCGTTCGTGAGCTACTTCCAGCACGGCTCCTTCCTGACGGCGGCGCACGGCCACGGCGCGCTGATGGGCGTCTACGGCATGCTCGCCATCGCCCTGATGACGTTCGCCCTGCGCAACACCGTGCGGGAGAACGCCTGGAACGAGCGGCTGCTGAAGGTGGCCTTCTGGGGCCTCAACCTCGGCTTGATGGGGATGATCTGGACCACGCTGGTGCCGGTGGGCTGGCTGCAGCTCCTCGCCAGCTACGAGCAAGGCTTCTGGCACGCGCGCTCCTTCGAGTTCTACCAGACGCCGCTGGTGCAGACGCTGCTGTGGGTGCGCATCTTGCCCGACAGCGTCTTCATCGCCTTCGGCTGTGTGCCGCTGCTGATCGCCGTGGTGCGCGCCTGGCTCAACCAGCGAGAAGCGACCGTCGGCGAGGAGGCCTTCCCGCCGATTCGCAACCTGGAGGAGGTGTCTATGGAGTGGATTGAGCCGGTGCGCGAGCCAGCCGCCGCCGGCGACTGACGTCCGCCCAGGAAACAGGCATCGGCCAGGCGGGTCCTCCCCGGGCCCGCCTGGCCCTGTTCTGTCGCCGCTCAAGGTGCCGGGGCTTGCCGTGGTTGGCGCGACAGGCTGAGCAGCAGGCCGCCAATGAACAGCAGGTAGCCACCCAGCACGCGCAAGTTCCAGCAGGGGATCCCCAGCCACGGCCGCACCAGGTCCCGCAGCCACGCGGGCATCCTCTCCCCGGCAAACAGGCTCAACCACCGGTGCGGCGCGGCCAGCAGCACCGAGCCACGCGCCACCAGCAGCCATGCCACGACCTGCCCAAGCGTCCTCATTCCCCCTCCTTATCACGCCGCGATGGCGCCGCCGCCGGGCTACGCCTCGGCGCGGGCCGACAGCGCGGCGATGAACACCCCCAGGGCCACCTCCCCGATCCCCAGCCAGCGCAGCGCCTCGTCGTTGAGCTGGAGGTACGGCTCCGCGAACTTGCGGATGCAGTCGGGCATGCCCTCGTCCGCCCAGAGGCGCAGGTATTCTTGGCCGCGGGTGGCGAAGAGCGTGCCGTCCAGCAGCATCATCCCCGCCAGGATCTTGCCCAGAGTTGCCATGCTCCGCCTCCCTCCTCGAGGGCAGTCGTTCCCCGTTTCCGTCGGGCGTAACGACGGCCCGGCGCCCGCGCTGGATCCGCTGCGAGTCAAAGGAGGAGACCGGGGCGCTGTCGGAATAGGAGGATCACGGTGAGCGAGGCCCCGACGCGGAGGAGGTGGCAGGTGGCGACGGCGGTTCCTGAGGGGAGGCAGCCGATGCTGGTGGATCGCTTCGGCCGCGCGCACACGTACCTGCGGATCGCGGTGACGGATCGCTGCAACCTGCGGTGCGTCTACTGCACCCCGGCGACGGGGGTGGCCCGGTGCGCGCCGGAGGCGCTCCTTACCGTCGCGGAGATCGTGCGGGTGGCCCGGCTCCTGGTGTCGCTGGGGATCCGCAAGATCCGCCTCACCGGCGGCGAGCCCACCCTGCGCCCGGGGATCGACCGCCTGGTGGCGCAACTGGCCGCGCTCCCCGGCCTGGAGACGCTGGCGATGACCACCAACGGCGTGCTGCTGCCCGGGCAAGCGGCGGCGCTGCGCGCCAGCGGCCTGATGGCGCTCAACGTCAGCCTCGACACGCTGCGAGAGGAACGGTACGCGCGGATTGCCGGGCATCCTGGCCTACCCCGCGTGCTGGCGGGAATCCAGGAGGCGCTGGCGGCCGGCTTCGTCCCCCTGAAGCTGAACGTGGTGGTGATGGGCGGCATCAACGCCGACGAGCTGCTCGATTTCGTTGCCTTCACTGCCGACCAGCCGGTGAACGTGCGCTTCATCGAGTACATGCCGTTCCCGGGCAACCAGTGGCAGGCGGCACGCTTCGTCTCTTACCCGACGATGAAGCAGGCGATCACTAGCCGCTATCCGCTGGTGCCGCTGGACGATGCCGCCGGCGTGGCGAAGAGGTTCCAGGTGCCCGGCTTTCAGGGCACGGTGAGCTTCATCACCCCGCTGTCCGCCGCGTTCTGCGCGCATTGCAACCGCCTGCGCCTGACGGCCGACGGCTTGCTCAAGACGTGCCTCTTTCACCCCGCCGAGGCCGACCTGCGCCCGGCGCTGCGCGATGGTACCCCCGACGCCGCTCTGGCCGACCAGATTCGCCGCGCGGTGGGGCGCAAGCTGCCGGGCCACCGGCCGGTTGCCGATCTGGTGGCCGGCGGCGACCGGAGTATGCTCCAGATAGGAGGGTGAGGCGTTGCTCGATATCTCCCGGAAGTTCACCACCCTGCGCACGGCCGTGGCGCAGGCCACCGTGACCGTCGCTCCGGAGACCCTGGCGCGCGTGCGCCGGGGCGACCTCCCCAAGGGCGACCCGCTGACGGTGGCGAGGGTGGCGGCGATCCAGGCGGCCAAGAACACCAGCCAGATCATCCCCTACTGCCACCCGCTGCCGCTGGATTACGTCGGCGTGGAGTTTACCCTGGGCGACGAGACGATTGTGGTGACCACCACCGTGAAGGCGATCCACAAGACCGGCGTGGAGATGGAGGCGCTCACCGCGGCTTCGGTGGCGGCACTCACCCTCTACGACATGCTGAAGGCGCTGGACGCGCGGCTGGAGATCCACGGCGTGCGGCTGCTGGCCAAGCGGGGCGGCAAGTCCGACTTCGTCACCTCGTTTGCCACGCCACCGCGCGCCGTCGTGCTGGTGCTGTCCGACAGCGTTGCCGCCGGCGAGAAGGAGGATCGCTCCGGGCGGCTGATCTGCGAGCGGCTAGAAAGCCACGGCCTGGAGGTCATCGATTATCGGGTGATCGCCGATGACCCGGAGGCGATCCGGCATGCCCTGATCGCCTCTGCCGACGAGCGGCAGGCGGATCTGGTGCTGACGACCGGGGGCACCGGGGTTGGCCCGCGCGATCACACCCCGGAGGCGATGGCCGGGGTGATCGAGCGCGAGATCCCCGGGATTGCCGAGGCAGTGCGCGCTTTCGGGCAGGCGCGCACCCCTTACGCGATGCTTGCGCGCGGCAAAGCCGGCGTCCGCGGTCGGACCATCCTCGTGAACCTCCCCGGCTCCCGGCGCGGGGTGGCCGAGTCGCTGGATGCCCTTTTCCCGGCGATCTTGCACGCGCTCAAGGTGGTGCGGGGCGCTCCCGGGCACACCCCGGAAGCGGAAGAGCAGGGGGCGGCATGATCCCGTTTGCCGAGGCGTTGGAAACCGTGCTGGCGCACGCTGAGCCGCTTGGGGTAGAGCGCGTGCGGCTGCGGCGTCTGTTGGGCCGCGTGCTGGCCGAGCCGGTCGTCGCTCGCGCCGATCTGCCGCGGTTCGACAACTCGGCGGTAGACGGTTTTGGCGTGCGCGTGGCGGACGTGGCCCACGCCTCCCCGGCCGCGCCGGCCCGCCTGCGCCTGCAGGCCACCACCCCCGCCGGAGCGCCGGCCGCGCCGGCGTTGGCCCGCGGCGCCGCGCTGAAGATCCTCACCGGCGCGCCGATCAGCCCGGGCGTGGAGGCGGTGGTGATGCGCGAGCATTGCGAGGAGCGCCCCGGCTGGGTGTTGGTTCGCCGGCCGGCCCACCCGGGCGAGAATATCCGCCGGCGGGGCGAGGAGTTCCGGCGCGGCGACCCGGTGCTGCCGGCCGGTCTGCGCCTCAACCCGGCGGCCATCGGCGTGCTGGCGACCTTCGGCTGCGCCTCGGCCAACGTCTACCGGCAGCCTCGCCTGGCATTCCTCGTCACCGGCGACGAGTTGGCGCGCCCGGGGCAGCGGCTGCGCCCCGGCCAGATCTACGATGCCAACACCCACACCCTCGCCGCCGCCGCGGCCGCGCTGGGCCTGACTCCCTGCCTCCAGGAGCGCGTTTCGGACGACCGGGACGCCACGACCGAAGCCCTGGCGCGGGCACTGGAGGCGGCCGAGGTGGTGATCGTCGTGGGCGGGGTGTCGATGGGTGATCACGACTACGTGAAAGAGGCGTGCGCGGCGTTGGGCGTCGAGGCCCGCTTCTGGCAGGTGGCGATGAAGCCGGGAAAGCCGAACTACTTCGGCACCTTCACCCCTCCGGGCGCGGCGCGGCGGCTGGTGTTTGGCCTGCCCGGCAACCCGGTGGCGGCGCTGCTCTCCTTCAACCGGCTGGTGCGACCGGCGCTGCTGAAGCTGATGGGCGCGCACGACCTGGCGCTGCCGCCGGTGACGGCGGTGCTGGGGGAAGACCTCCACAAAGAGGCAGGCCGCCTGGAGTTCGTGCGCGCGGTGGCCGCCGTGGAGCACGGCACGCTGGTGGTCCGGCCCACCACCGGCCAGGGCTCGCACATGCTGGGCGGCATGGCGGTCGCCAACTGCGTGATCCCGTTCGCGGCCCCCCTGGAAACGCTGCGTCGGGGCGAGCCGGTGGCCATCGAGTTTCTGGAGTGAGCCGCTGGTCGGCGGCAGTCGGACCGCTCGCCATGCGGCTGAGGGAAAGGGGGCACGATGGAGGCAGGGCCGGTGGGACGGGTGGTCGCGATCTCCACGAGCGAGAAGAAAGGCACGCCGAAGACGAACGTGCCCAGCGCGCGCCTGGTGGCGGAATGGGGCATCGAGGGTGATGCTCACGCCGGCCGGTGGCACCGGCAGGTGAGCCTCCTGGCGCTGGAGAGCATCGAGAAGATGCGCCAGCGAGGCGTTGCCGTGCGCCCCGGCGCGTTTGCCGAGAACATCACCACCGAGGGGATCGACTTGCTTGAGCGGCAGGTGGGCGATCACCTCGCCATCGGCGGCGCGGTGTTGGAGATCACCCAGATCGGCAAGGAGTGCCACGCCCGCTGCGCGATCTTCTACCGCGCCGGCGACTGCGTCATGCCGCGGGAGGGCATCTTCGCCCGGGTGATCCGCGGCGGGGAGATCCGGGTGGGCGACGCCGTGACGCTGCTGCCGGCGTTGGGTGGGCAGGAAAGCGTGCCTGCCGGCGCGAAACAGGGGCAGCAAGGCCGCACGGCCGCGGCCCAGCGCCAATGCAAGGAGTGAGCTCGACCATGTCTGCTAGCCTTTGGGAGCCCAACTTCGACCGCATCCTGACGATCCTCCGCCGCGAGGGCGAGCCAGACCGCCTCCCATTTATGGAGCTGTTCCACGACCTCCCGATCCTGGAGGCTGTCATGGGCCGGCCCGCTCCGCAAGACCCGGACGCGGAGCGCCGCTTCCGCATCGAGTTCATGACCAAGCTGGGCTATGACTACGTGGTGGGCCGCCAGACGCTCTGGTTTCCCGGGCCCGAGGCGCTCCTGGCCCCGGATACCGCCGTGCAGACCCAAGGCCAGCGCGGTTGGCAAGAGGAACATCGGGGCGTCATCGAGAGCTGGGAAGACTTCGAGAAGTACCCCTGGCCCGAGACCACCGATACCACCTTCGAGGACATCGAGAAGCTGGGGCCGCTGCTGCCCGCTGGCATGAAGGTGACCGCCTTGCTCCCCGGCGGCATGCTGGAGAACCTGATCCGCCTCTTTGGCTACGAGCCGCTCTGCTACGCCCTCATCGAGAACCGCGAGCTGGTGCAGGCTGTCGCCGACCGCCTCGGCGAGTGCGAGTTGAAGGTGTATCGGGGGTTGTGCGACATCGAGCACGTCGGCGCGCTGTGGCTCAACGATGACCTTGGCTTCAAAACGCAGACGATGATCTCGCCGGCCGACCTGCGCGCTTTCGTCTTCCCCTGGCACAAGCGCCTGGTCGAGTACGCCCACGCGCACGGCAAGCCGGTGATCCTCCACGCCTGCGGCAACCTCAAAGAGGTGATGGACGACCTGATCGACGACGTGGGCATCGATGCCAAGCACTCCTTCGAGGACATCATCCAGCCGGTAACCGAGGCCAAGCGGCAGTATGGCGCGCGGGTAGCTCTCATCGGCGGCATCGACGTAGACGTGCTGGCCCGCTGCACCGAGGAGGAAGTGCGCCGCTACACCCGCCGCGTGATCGAGGAGTGCGCTCCCGGCGGCGGCTGGGCCCTTGGCTCGGGCAACAGCGTCGCCAACTATATCCCGGTGCGCAACTTCCTGGCCATGCTCGACGAGGGTCGCCAGGCGGGCGTCTACCACGCCTGACGGCCCCAAGACGCGGCCGGCTACGGCTCGGCCAGCACGCGGTAGAGCATCCGGTGTAGGCCCTGCTCGTTGACCGTATCGCGCAGCGCGATGAACTCCAGCGTGCCGTTCTTCTGGAAGAATGGCACGCTGCCGCTCACGTCGGTGTAGGTTGGGCCCTCCACCCCGTCCAGCACCAGGAAGCGGTCGGGGCCTTGCGCGGCCAGGTAGGCCAGGCGCTTGCCGTCCGGGCTGAAGACGGGCGGGCTCGTCCAGGCGTACGGCTTCCCCTCCTGGCCGGCTGCCACCACCACGCCAGTGCCATCGTCCCGGCTCGCTGCGTAGGCCAGCCGGCCGTCTTTGCTGAAGACCAGGGTGTCGCCAAACACCCGGGGATACTCCGGGCCTTCCACCCCATCCAGCACCACGCGCCACCGCTCGCCTTTCTGGGCGGCGAACGCCACGTGCTTGCCGTCTGGGCTGAAGAGCGGGTGGCTGTAGCCGATCTCCTCGTAAGGCCCGCTCTCCTTGCCGGCGATCACCACGTAGTGCTGCTCCCCCCGCTGGGCGCGGTAGGCCAGCCGCCCGTCCGGGCTGTAGAGGATCGGCGCCGTCAGCGTGCCGTAGGGGGCGCCGACGCGGGCGTAGCGTGGGCCGGGGTTGCCATCGACCACGACGCACTGCTTTTCACCCACG
>JAAZEB010000114.1 GCA_012512505.1 Armatimonadota bacterium
CCCTGCCCCCTGCCTCCATATCCACACGCCGCTGCTTGACACGGGCGCTGGCAACCGGTATACTTGCGTTGTCCGAAAGAGCATTCCGCACTATGCAATCCATTCAGGCCATTCGGCGCGCGCTGGACGTGTTGGAGATCCTTGCCCGCGAGCCAGACGTGCCCCAACCACTCGGGGAGATCGCCGCGCAGGCGGAGCTGAACGCGGCCACCTGCGCGCGCATCCTGCAAACGCTGGTCGCCGCCGGCTACGTGGAGCAGGTCGCGCCGCGTAAGGGCTACCTGCTGGGGCCGATGGCCTACGCCCTCGGCGCCCGCGGGCCTTACCGCAAAGACCTGGTCCGCGCCGCCGAGCCGCTGCTGACGGCGCTGGCCCAGGCAGTGCAGGAAACGGTGCTGCTGGCGGCGCTGCGCCGGGGGCGGCGGGTGCTTCTCTGCCAGGTGGAAGGTGACCAGACGGTGCAGGTGCGCAGCGACCGGCTGCAGTGCTACGACCCCTATCAAAGCGCCACCGGCCGCTTGCTGCTGGCCTACCTGCCGGAAGAGGAACTGGAGGAGTTCCTGCGACAGCAGGGGCTGCCCGGCGCGGCCTGGCCGGAGGCAAACACCGAGGCGGACCTGCGTGAGGCACTGGCGCGCATCGCGGAAGCCGGACACCTGATCCGCGTCACCGAGGCCCACGTCGTGGGGATCGCCTATCCGGTCTGGAGCCGCAACACCGTGGTGGCGGCGCTGGGCCTCTATCTCCCGGAGCACCGCTTCGCCGGCGCCCACCGGGAGCGAATTCTGTCGGCCATGGCCGATACGGCCGACACACTCAGCGCCCGCGTCTCGGTGAGCCGCCTCGCCTGAGAGGGCGTTCACGAGCGAAGACCGAAGGGCCGGAGATCGCGCCCTTGTTCCCCCTGCGCCTTCGTGCCTTCAGGGCGAATGTGAGGAATAGGATGGACACACACAGCCTGAAAGAGTATGCGCGCCGGCAAGGCGCCGATCTGGTCGGCATCGCCGCGGCAGAGCGGTTTGTCGCGCTGCCCCCGGAGCGCAGCCCGCTGGCGATCTTCCCGGAGTGCCGTTCGGTGATCGTGCTTGGGCGCCGCATCCTGCGCGGCGCGCTGCGCGGCGTGGAGGAGGGCACCAACTTCAGCAGCACCTACGGGATGTTCGGCTTCCGCTGGCTGGAAGACAACTTCCTCGCCCGCACCACCTACGACGTCACCTGCATCCTCGAGGCCGAGGGCTACGAGGGAGTGCCCCTCTTTGGTTACTCCCCGGAGGGGATGCCCCATGGCCGCCCGGTGGCCCCCGGCAAGCCCGCCCCCAACGTCATCGTCGACCTCGATTTCGCCGCGCAGGCCGCCGGCCTGGGCGAGGTCGGCCTGGGCAACTTCTTCCTCACCCCGGAGTATGGTCCCCGCCAACGCTTCGCCCTGATCCTCACCGATGCCGCCCTGGAGCCAGACCCGGTGAGCGAGAAGCGCCTCTGTGGCGACTGCGGCGCCTGTGCCGCGGCCTGCCCCTTCGGTGCCATCAACCTGGAGCAGCGCCAGACGGTGGGCGTTCCCGGCCACACGATGGAGGTGGCCGCGGTAGACTACCGCGTCTGCCGCGCCTGCCCGAACGGAGCAATGGTCGGCCCCGGCCGTGGCGACCGGCCGGACCGCTGCGCCGCCGCCTGCGTGCGGGCCTGTGTCGTCCGCCTGGAGGAGGCCGGCAAGCTCAGCAACACCTTCGCCCACCCGTTCCGCAAGCGGCAGCCGTGGGTGGTCGATACGTTCCACCGGCCGCTGGAGCCGCAAGCCAGCGCGGCGAACGCCGCCCAGCACGGCTGCGGGGCGCAAACCGACACACTGGGCCAGACGAAGTAGCGGGGAGGTAAGCGGTGAAGCTGACAGCAGCGATGGTGAAGGAAGCAGCCTTCGCGGCCGGCGCCGGCGACATCGGCATCGGCAACATCGAGCGCTGGGCCAACGCCCCGCGCCTGATGCACCCCAAGAACATCTTCCCCGATTGCCGCTCGGTGATCACGATCGTGCAGCCGATCCCGCGCGGCACCTACCGGGGCATCACCGAGGGCACGCACTGGGCCAACTACACCTTCTACGCCTACAACAAGCTGAACACCCTCTTCCGGCCCACCGTCACCTACGAGACCGCCTGCTTCATTGAGGACCATGGCTTCGAGGCGGTGCCCGTCTACCCCGGCGTGCCGGAGCGCCCGGGCTCTCGCCCCCCCGTGGCGCCCGACCGGCCGGCACCAGATGTGAACCTACAAGTACGGATCGCCGCCGTGGCCTGCGGCGTGGGCGAGATCGGCTGGTCGAAGGTGCTGCTCACCCGCAAGTTCGGGCCGCGAGTGCGTATCGGCACGATCCTCACCGACGCGGAGCTGGAGCCGGATCCGCTCCCGGAGCCTTCCCTCTGCACGCGCTGCATGCGCTGCGCGAAGGAGTGCCCCGGCGGCGCCATCCCACTCCCCGGCGAGCGCCCCACCATCAAGATCCAGATCGAGGACAAGACCTACGAGTGGGCCGACGTCCACATGGGTCGCTGCACGCTCACGCACCACGGCCTCAACTGGGAGGCCTCGCCGTTCCTGAAGCAAGACTTCCCCGGCCTGGACCTGGATGTGCGCCACAGCCACCTCTCGGAGGAGGAAGCCTACCGGCTCACCTACCCGTTGGCCTCGGCGCGCTGGAGTCCCTCGCCCGAGTTCCCATCCAGCGCCGTGATGAGCGCCTACCACCAACTCATGGCACACACCGATTACTTCGCGGTGTGCGGCGCCAAAGGGTGCATCCGTGCCTGCATGGAGCACCTGGAGAAGCGCGGCAGCATCGAGCAGCACCAGTTTGCCACGCCCGTCTTCCCCCGGCCGCCCTGGCAGCTCACGCCCCCCGCGGAGGACGAAACCGGCGGCATTGCCGAGGGGAAACACCGCGAGCTGTTTAACGACCCCGACCCCAACCCCGGCGGATGGCGGTAGGGGCACACCCGGCAAGGTAGGGGCGCACCAAGGTACAAGGTGCGCCCCTACGCTTTATGGCGTGCGGGTCACCCGTACGGTGCGCGTGGTGCGCGTGCCGGAGGCCACGTCGCGCAGCTCCAGGCGCCAGGTGCCGACCGGGTCATTCAGGGCAAACGGGATCACGGCCTCTCCCACCCCGCCCGGGCACGCGATGTTCTGCGAGTAGTGGCGGTGCGGCCGGCGGCTGCCGGGCGCGTAGACGCTCAGGTGGACCACATGGTGTTGCGGCTTGTCGGTGGCTGCCACCGTGGCCCGCACCGACAACGCCGCCCCGGGTGCCACTGTCGCCGGCGCTTCCGCCCGCAGCGCGGTGACACGGTAAGGCAGCAGCGCGTAGAGCAGCGGCCGCCCCCGCGAGATCTCCGCCTGCCAGGTGGAGAGGGGCGCGGCCCCCACCGGCTTGCCGGCGCGCACGTCGTAGACGTAGGCGGGCTCTGGCACGGTGATGGTGAGTTGCTGCGCCGGGTGTCCCACCTGCAGGATGTCCTGGATCAGGCCGAGGTACTGCAGGTCTCCGTCACGGAAGAGGACCTGCTCCACGCAGTGGGCCGGGCCGTCGGGCGTTTGCAGGCGCGCGAACGGCTGCACACCGGCCGGCCGCAGCAGGTCGCCCAGTGCCGCCAGCACCGCCCCCCACGCCGGATCATGGCGCAGATTGTTGTAGCGCTGGAACGGCACGTTCAGCAGCACCGCATTCCCCTGGCCGACGCGGCGCGTCACCCCAACCGGCACTGACCCCGCCCACGCGGCAGCTTCTCCCCCGGCCAGCGTCAGCGACGGCTCCAGCACGTCGGTGGAAAGCGTCTGCCCGTCCAGCGAGATCTGCAC
>JAAZEB010000115.1 GCA_012512505.1 Armatimonadota bacterium
ATCCACCGCGTTCTGTGCGCTTGCGACGAGCGCCCCCACCTGCCCGGATAGGCGCTCACGGAAGGAGCCACCGATGAGTTTCCAGCCGCAATGCCTCGCCACGGCGATTGGCAGCCTGCCCCACCGCAACCCCGAGGATGCCGTGCGCGTCGTGCTCGCCAGCATCCCCGACGCGCCGATCTGGCCGCAGCTTCCCGCCAGCGGCATGAACGAGCAGATGGAAGTCCAGTACTCCGAGGGGATGCCGCGCAGCGTCATCGACCGTGAGAAGGAGCGCCTGTACATCGATACCTCTGGTGACTACTCGATGGAACTGGCGACCTTCTACGAGAACTTCCTGATGGAGAACCTGGACTACTTTGCGATCAGTCCGGAGTTCTCCCGCGGCATCTACGCCATGGAAGCGGCGCTCCAGGCCGCCGGTGGCACCCGTCCGTTCGTCAAGGTGCAGACCACCGGCCCGATCAGCTTCGGCCTGACGATCGTCGACGAGAACAAGCGGGCGATCTACTACAACCCCGAGTTCATCGACACGGTGGTCAAGGCGCTGGCGATGAAGTGCCGCTGGCAGATCCGCAAGTTCCGCCCCTTTGCCAGCGAGAACGTGATCTGCTTCATCGACGAGCCGATCCTCTCCGCCTTTGGCTCTTCCACCTACGTGAGCGTGTCTCGTGACGACGTTGTTGCCAAGCTCAACGAAGTGGTGGAAGCGATCCACGCCGAGGGGGCGCTGGCCGGCGTCCACTGCTGCGGCAACACCGAGTGGCCGATCCTGATCGACGCCGGCGTGGACATCGTCAACTTTGACGCCTTCGACTTTGGCGACACCATCGCTCTCTATCCTGGCCCGATCAAGGCGCACCTGGAGGCCGGCTGCTGCCTGGCCTGGGGCATCGTGCCCACCAACAGCGAGAAGATCCAGGCACACGACGCCGCCAGCCTCATCACGAAGCTTGACGCGACTGTCGATGGCCTGGCCAAAGCCGCCGGGATCGACCGCGACCTGATCTTCCAACAAGCCCTGATCACCCCCTCCTGCGGCACCGGCTCGATGCCGGTGGCCGATGCCGAGCGCGTCTTCCAGGTCCTGCGCGAGACCAGCCAGGCGCTCCGCAGCCGCATGGGGATCGCCGGCTGACGCACCTGGCGGCGGCCCCGCCGCCGACAGGTTGGCGGTATCGGGGGCGGAGACCCCTCCTAACATCGGGCTGAGGGTTGGCTGGCGCGCGACAGACACAGGATCACGATGAGCGTCACAATCGCAATCACCGGTAAGGGCGGCGTGGGCAAGACGACGATTGCCGCGCTGATGGTGCAGTGCCTGGTGCGCCTGGGCGAAACCCCCGTGCTGGCGGTGGATGCCGACTCCAACGCCAACCTGCACGAGGCCCTGGGCGTCTCCTACGACGCTAGCATCGGCGGGATCCGCGAGGAGGCGCTCCAACACGCCCGCGACCTGGTGGGCGTGAGCAAGCAGGAGTTCCTCGACCTGCGCGTGCAGGAAGCCCTCGTCGAGCAAGCCGGCTACGACCTGATCGTCATGGGCCGCCCCGAAGGCCCCGGGTGCTACTGCTACGCCAACAACGTCCTGCGCGACGTGATCCAGCGCCTGGCGGGCAGCTACCGGCACCTGGTAGTGGACAACGAGGCGGGCCTGGAGCACCTCTCGCGCCGCACCCTCCTCAAGGTAGACACTCTCTGTATCGTCTCGGACTGCAGCGTGCGTGGCATCCGCACCGCCCGGCGCGTCGCGGCGCTGGTGGAGGAGATGGGCACGCCGGTGGCCGCCCGCGGGCTGATCGTCAACCGCGTGCCGGAGGGGGTGCTGCCCCCCGTGGTGCGCGCAGAGGTGGAGGCCTCCGGCCTCCCGCTGCTGGCGACCGTGCCGGCCGACGACAGCGTGGCGGCGATGGACGCCGGCGGGATGGCGGTCGGCGACATCCCGGCCGATGCCCCCGCGCGCCAGGTGGTGAACGCGCTCGTGGCGGAGATGCTTCGAGCTGCCCAGGGCGGGCGCGCTTAAGATTCAGTTTGGCGCACAACCGCACCGGCGGTAGGCCCCCATGGCGCCCGGCGAAGTGCCCCGTTGGTTCGTGAGGGGTCCTGAGCCCGCGCTTTCCGGGCGTGCGCCCAAATGAGTGGAGGAATGAACGCCTGATGGCAAACAAGACAGACCAGCCCTCCCTGGCCCCGGTCGCTGTCGACACGGGCCAGCGCGGCGTCTCGCGTGACGGGGCGATCAACACGATGGTCGATCTGGCGCGAACCGAGGGGATCCCCACCGTGTGGGATCGCCACCAGCGCCAGCAGCCCCAGTGTAAGTTCGGCGCCACCGGCGTTTGCTGCCGGCTGTGCCACATGGGCCCCTGCCGGATCACTCCCAAGGCGCCCGTCGGCATCTGCGGCGCCGACGCCGACACCATTACCGCGCGCAACCTGCTGCGCGAGATCGCCGCTGGCACCGCCGCGCACTCCGACCACGGCCGGATGCTCGTCAAAACGCTGAAGCTGGTGGCTGAGGGCAAGGGCGGCTCCTATCGCATCGCCGACCCCCGGCGCCTGCGCGAGGTCGCGGCGCTCTTTGAGATCCCTACGGAAGAGCGGACGGACCTGGAGATCGCCGGTGACCTGGCGACCTTCTTCATGGGGCAGTTCGCCTGGTCGGAGGAGCCGAACGCCACCCTCAAGCTGGCGCCGTCGAAGCGGCAAGAGCTGTGGAAGAAGCTGGAGCTGGAACCGCACGGCGTCGACTCGAGCATCGTCGAGTTGATGCACCGCACCCACATGGGGGTGGACCACGACTACCGGCACCTGATCCTGGGCGGCCTCCGCTGCAGCCTGGCCGATGGCTGGGTCGGCTCACTCATCGCCACCGCCGTGTCCGACATCCTTTTTGGCACCCCGAAGCCGATCCGCAGCCGGGTGAACCTGGGTGTGCTGGCCCGGGAGAAGGTGAACATCATCGTGCACGGGCACGAACCCACCCTCTCCGAGATGCTGGCGCTGGCCGCGACAGACCCGGAGCTGCTCGCCTACGCGCGAGAGAAGGGCGCGGAGGGCATCAACGTGGCGGGCATCTGCTGCACTGCCAACGAGGTGTTGATGCGTCACGGGCTGCCGATTGCCGGCAACTTCCTCCAGCAGGAGCTCGCCATCCTCACCGGCGCCGTGGAGATGATGATCGTCGACGTGCAGTGCGTGATGCCGTCGCTGCCCGAGGTGACCAAGTGCTTCCACACCCGGCTGGTCAGCACCTCGGAGATCGCCCAGACGTTCAACGCCGAGCAGGTGACCTTCAACGTGGCCGAGGGCTACGAGCACGCCTGCCGCCTGATCCGCGCCGCCATCGACAACTTCGCCAACCGCGACCAGGAACGGGTGCGCATCCCCAAGGAGGCGATGGACCTGGTCGCCGGCTTCTCTAACGAGACGATCTTCCACATGCTGGGTGGGCGCTTCCGCAGCACCTTCCGCCCCCTCAACGACGCCATCATCGACGGACGCATCCGGGGCGTGGTCGGCATCGTTGGCTGCAACAACCCCAAGGTGAGCACCGACGACGCCCACGTGCGCCTGGCTATAGAGCTGATCCGGAACAACGTGCTGGTGCTGCAGACCGGGTGCGCGGCGATCGCCTGCGCCAAGGCCGGCCTGCTGGTGCCGGAGGCCGCCCTCGCCCAGGCGGGCGAGACGCTGCGTGAAGTGTGCGAGGCGGTCGGCATCCCGCCGGTGCTGCATATGGGCTCCTGCGTCGACAACAGCCGCATCCTCCTGGCCGCCACCAACGTGCTGCTGGAGGGCGGCCTGGGCAACGACCTGTCCGACCTGCCGGTGGCTGGCGCCGCGCCGGAGTGGATGAGCGAGAAGGCGGTGGCCATTGGCCACTACTTCGTGGCGAGCGGCCTCTACGTGGTGCTTGGCCATCCGCTCTACGTGGAGGGCAGCGAGAACGTGACGCGCCTGCTGTGCGAGGAGATGGAGGGGACCACCGGCGGCAAGTTCGAGTGGGAGCCGGACCCGGTGGTCGCCGCCCGGAAG
>JAAZEB010000116.1 GCA_012512505.1 Armatimonadota bacterium
CGCCTGGTCGGCCCCGGCCAGGTAGAGTTCACCGCCGGCGACGACCCGGGTGGCGGCCTCCTCGGCGGCCCGGGTGAGCGCCGGCACGTGCGGCGCGACCCGCGCGATCAGCGCCTCCGTTGCCCGGAGGGTGTCCCGGGCCGGGCTGGCCGCCGCTGGCCCGGCGACCAGGCCGACCAGCAGCCAGGCGAGCCAGGCACCTCTCGACTGCATCCGCTTGCTTGTTGCCATGTTGCCCCCCACATTCGGGCGGCGGCACCCTGCCGGCCGCCGGTTTCCCCTTCGTTCGCGCTCTGGTGGGCGTTCCCTGCCCGGCCGCGCCCTTGCGGAGCGGCGCGCGGCGGCGGCAACGTTTAGCCTCGCGTGCCAGCGGCAAACACTGCGCAGGGAGTCGGCCATGCCACTCCCATAGGAGGGAGTTCACCAAATGGAGAGACGAGAGGGAGAGGAGATCCACATCACCCCTGAGCATGGCTCTGCAGGTGGGGTGGCGCCCGCGGCGGCCGCATGGCCCGCCATCGGCGTGGACCGCATCCGTTGGGGTGCTATCTGGGCGGGTCTCCTGGTCGCCATCGCCACCCAGATGATCCTGAGCGCGTTTGGGCTGGCGATCGGTCTCTACAGCTTCACCGCTGCCACCGTCGGGGGCGTGGGGGGCATCAACTGGAGCGCCGTGGGCCTCTGGAGCGCCATCTGGGGGCTGATCGCGCTGTTCCTCGGGGGCTGGACGGCAGCGCGTCTGGCGTCGTCGCCATCGTTGGCCAATGGGATCTGGCACGGGGCGATCGTGTGGGCGCTGACCCTGGTGTTGGGCACGCTGTTAGCGGCGCTGGGCATCACCGGGGTGCTGGGCTTCCTGCCGTCGCGCGTGCTCACCACGCCGGGGATCACCACGGGCGATGTGATCAACACCTCCTGGGGCTTCTTCATCGGGTCCCTGCTCGGCCTGGGTGCGGCGATCTGGGGTGGCGCCGTGGGGCGGCGCCGCGAGAGAACCGAGGAAGAAGCGCGGGGGGCGTAACGCAGCCCGCGCGTGATGCCCGAGAGAGACGTGAGGCGTGGCGCACCGGGTGCGTGGCGCGCGCCAGCGGGATGGGTGCCCGCAGCGGTGCAGGGCCCGCACCCCTTGTGCCGCGGGCACCGCGTGCCTGCCCGTGCGTCACGCCACGCGTTTTGGCACCGTTAGCCGCTGCAGATCCGCCGCCACCACCGTGGCGGGAAAGAGGCAGCCCGCGTCGGCGCGCTGCGCCTCCGGGTCCTGGTAGCGCGGGCTGATGTGGGTGAGCGCCAGCCGACGGGCACCCGCCTGCGCCGCGATCGCTGCCGCTTCCGCCGCGGTGGAGTGTCCCTTCTGTTGGGCATCCTCCGCGCGGTCGCTGGTGAAGGTACTCTCGTGGATCAGCAAGTCGGCGTCGCGGGCCAGGGCCAAGCAGGCGGGGCAGGGGCGCGTGTCGGTGCAGTAGGCGATTCGCCGCCCCGGCACCGGCGGCCGCAGCACCTCCCGCGCCGTGACCACGCGCCCGTCGGCGGTCGTCACGCTCTCCCCGGCCTTCAGCCGCCCCATCAGCGGCCCATCCGCCACCCCGAGGCGCCGCGCCACCGCCACGTCGAGCGCCCCCGGCCGCGGCGCTTCCTGCAGCGCGTAGCCCAGGCAGAGAATACGATGCTCCAGCGGCCGGCACTCCACCTCGTAGCCGCTGCCGTGCACCACCCGCTCCGGACCGCTGTGCTCGGTGATCTCCAGCGGAAAAGCGACGTGGGCCGCCAGCCGCTCGAGGGTGGCGCGGATGAAGTCGCCGATTCCCGGCGGGCCGTGGAGGCCCAGCGGCTGAGTGCGGCCGCCGAGTTGCAGGCTCATCAGGAGACCAGGCAGGCCCAGGACGTGGTCGCCATGCAGGTGGCTGATCAGGATGTGCGCGAGGCGCCCGGGGCGTAAGCCGGCACGGCGGAACTGTATCTGCGTGCCCTCGCCGCAGTCGAAGAGGAGGATCTCGCCCCCCAGCGAGAGCGCCAGCGACGGCAGGCCCCGCGTTTCCGTGGGGATGCCGGCGCTGGTACCCAGGAAGGTGACCTGGATCGCGCCCGCCGGCGCCCGCGCGCTCAGCGCCGCCGTCCTTTCCCCCACGCTTGCCCGTCGCTCGCCGTCAGGCTCCCGCGTCTAATGCAGACCGATGGCCTCATGGCTGTCCTCCAGCGGCGCCAGGCCGGCCGAGATCCTTAGAGGATTCCTTCGAGCTTCAGCTTGGTGCGGATCTCGTCCAACTCCTGCAAGGCGGCGTTGCGATCAAACGTCTCGCGCAGCGAGTCTGGCAGCATACTGCGGGTGGAGCACTCGGTGAGCGCCAGCAGCTCCATGTAGCGGATCATGTCCTCGTTGCGCGCCTGGATGAAGTCATCCAACGCGGCGAGGAGGTGCCGGTCGGTGAGGGCGCTGGCGCCCTCGTCGTCGGCGATCTCATCGGCGTGGAGGACGATCGACTCGATGTCGGCACCGGAGTAGCGGTCGGTGGCGGCGACAATCGGGCCCCAGTCCTTGATATCATAGGCGATACCTTCCTTCCTCATGATCGCCTGGAAGATCTGGGGGCGCATGTCGTCTTCCAGGTAGAGGAAGGGAATGATCTGGTCGATGCGGCCGCGGCGCTTCATCGCCACATCAATCAGGTCGAGGCGGTTGCTGGTGAAGATGAAGATAATGCGGCCGCGGTGCGCTGGGTCGCCCATGAAGCGGATCTTCTGGGCCCAGAGGCGCTTGTCTACCTCTGAATCTGCCAGGTTGCCGCGCGAGCCCTCGGACTGATCGGCCTCATCGACGATGACGATCACGGGTGCCATCGCCTCGATCAGGCGGAAGACGTACTCCTGGTTGCGCTCGCTGGAGCCGACCCACATCTCGCGCGCTTCTTTGAGGATGACGCAGTTGACGCCCGACTCTTTGGCGAAGGCAAACGCCACCGCCGTCTTGCCGGTGCCGGGAGGGCCACCAAAGGCGATCGCCATCGGCACGCGCTTCACGTTGCCCTGGCGCATGTGTTGGGCAATCTTCATCAGACGGTCCTTGATGTAGTCGAGGCCGCCGATGGTGTCGAGGCCGTGTTTTGGTTCCACCACCTCCAGGAGGCCGGCCGACTCGTCTTGCAAGATCTCCTTTTTCGTATCGCGCACCAGCTCGTAGCTGATCGGGCGCTTGTCGCGTCGGGCCAGCTTGTGCAGGTTGTAGAGGTTCTGGCGGTTTAAGCCGGCGGTTAGGCCCGCCAGTCGCTCCAGCGACATGTCGGGGGCCAGCGTGGCGCCCTGCTTCTCGATCAGGTAGCGCAGGTAAGCCAGACGCTCGTCGTAGTCGGGGCGTGGCACCTGCTGCAGATCGATCTGCGGCGCGGAGCGGAGGCTCTCATGCACGTCGCCTAGCTTGGCGGCGATCAAGACAACAATGGTGTCGGACTGCTCCAAGAGGTACTGGTTGGCGGCCCAGCGCTGAAGGGTGATGATGTTGTGCCGGTCCTCGGCGTTGAGGAAGGACGCCTGTCCCGAGGGGGCCACAGTCTCCAGGTAATCAATCACCACCGCGATGCTGGCTTTGGGCGACTTCAGCGCCGTCTCCAGCAGGCCGAGGACGATGGATGCCTGCTTCGGCACTTGCTTGAGGCCAGAGGCGTACTCCTCGCCGCGCAAGCCGGGCAGCGAAAAGAACCGGCGCCGCATCTCCTCGTTGGCAAAGGTGAGCCCTTCGCTGACGTTGTAGAAGGCGACGATGTCCTTCTTTCCCTCGAAGAAGCGGTAGAAGAACTCCTTGAGTGAGACGTAGTCGCCGTTATACGGCACCCGATCGAAGACGTTGAAGTGGATCAGAAAGGTATTGGCGACACCGGCCAGGTACTTCTGGCGCAGCTCCTCGGCCCAGGGGGGCAGCACACGGGTTGCGGTCTCCATTGCGGCACGCGACCTCCACCTCGATTCTAACAGAACGGTGCAAAGAGAGTCAACGAGATTCCTGACTCGCAACCAGGACAACAAGCGATTGACAGACAGACGAGTGTTGACTACAATAGGTTGGCTTTCGTGCCGTGTCAGGACCGGCGATGGACAGACGGGTAGCCCGGGCGGGTGGCCGTTTACGGCGCCTCGCGAACGGCGCCCCGAACCGGCTAGTGTCTGGCGCGGCAGTTCATCGGCGCGTGGCGGTGCGCCGCGCGCGGACTATTGTGTCTGGGTTTGTGCTGATGGCGGTCCCCCGCCGACCGCCGATCAGGCGGATCCTGACGGATTACTGACCACTCCCCGCCAACGGAGACAGGGCGATGTTGCCTCACTCTCGCCACACGCTGGCGGTTGCCGTCGGGGGGTTGTGCGTGTTGCTGCTGTTGGTGGTCGCCGGCACGCTGCTGCGCCGTCGGATGCCGCCGCCCCCGCCGCTGCCGGTGGTCGCCGCTCCTGCCCTTGCACCTGCCTCAAACGCGCCCCCGCCAAGCGCCGTGCCGCCGGTGACCCCCGTGCCGGCGCGGGCCCCCATCGTCGTTCACGTCGTCGGCTGCGTGCGGAAGCCGGGCGTCTACTCCTTTGCGGAGGGCGCCCGCGTCTGCGATGCCGTGCAGCGCGCTGGCGGCGCCAAGCCGCAGGCCGACCTGGAGGCGGTGAACCTGGCCGCCCGCCTGGAGGACGGCAAGCAGCTCTATGTGCCGCGCAAGCAGCCGGCCACGCCGGCCCAAACCGCCCGGCGCACCCCGGCGCCGCCGGCGCGGGCGACGACCTTCTGGACCCCACCGGCGGCAGTGAAGCTGGAGCCGATCCCGCCCGGGAGGATGCCGCTGGCCAGACCGGCGGCCGGCTCCCCGGCACCGCCGGCTGAGGAGCCGGGCGAGGAAGCGCGCCCGGAGAAGATCCGGTCGCCCGAGGAGGGGCGCGTGAACATCAACCGCGCCGATGCTGCCGAGTTGCAGCGGCTTCCCGGCGTGGGCGTGGTCACCGCCCAGGCGATCCTGGAGTACCGGGCGCAGCACGGGCCGTTTCAGTCGGTGGAGCAACTCCTCGAGGTGCGCGGCATCGGCGAGAAACGCCTGGCAAAGCTGCGCGATCTGGTGGATCTGTAGCGGCGCAAAAGAGGGTACCTCCCGTTTGACACGGATTCAGGGGGAGTGCTATAATGCCCCTGCGGTAGCCTGCTGCTCTGTTCCGCCCTGGGGCGGCGGCAGGGGCGCTGATCTGGGTGCTTCATGACCGGTGCATTTGGAGGATACTGATGGATGACGAGCGATGGGATGATATTGTTGATCTGATCGATGAACGGTTTGGCATTGATTCCACCGAGAAGACCCAGACGGCACGCCGCGACGGCTCTCCCGAGTGGCGGGAGACGGTTGTCTTCAACGTGAAGGGGCGGCGCATGAAGCTGGAGCGCGTCAGCCGCCCCCGGGTGCTCGATGTCAAGACCTTCTACGCCCGCCGGCGCGCCGGCAACGCCTCCCGGGAGGAAGTGACCTACTCCGAAACAGAGCGCACCCACTCGGTCACCCTCTACGAGTGGAGCAACGGCTGGCAGGAAGTGGACCTCTCGCAGATCTCGCGGTAACAGCCTCCCTCCAGCGAGCAGACCGAGCGGCCGTGCCGGCACGCCTCTGTTCAGGGGCGTGCTCGCTCGCGGCCATCCGCGGCTTTCCAGCCGTCCTTCCCCCGCGGGGCGTGCCCCCGCATCCCCCCACAGTGCCCCAATCTCCCCACCGCCTGCGTGGCCTTCACCCGGCAGGAGGGGACCCTCTCCCGCCGAACTGAGTGCAAGGATGCTGCCGCCGTGCGCCGCACTCAGCGGCACGCCGGGAAGGGAAACAGGCGATGGAACAAGACAACGTGCGCATCGTTCAGCAGGCGCTGGGTGCCTTCCTCCGCGGTGACCTGCCGGGCCTCCTCTCCTTTGTGGCCGAAGATTGCGACTGGTATACCCCCGGGCCGGAGGATATCCCGTTTGCCGGGCAGCGGCATGGTCCCGACGGCGTCGCCCAGTTCTTTACCTCGCTGATGCAGACGATCGAGCCGGGACATTGGGAGCCGCACGAGGTCATCCCCGCCGGCGAGCACGTCCTGGTGCTGGGCTACGCCCAGGGCCGGGTGCGGGCGACGGGCCGCGAGTACGAGAGCCGCTTCGCTATCCTGGTGACCGTGCGCGACGGCAAGGTGGTGCGCTTCCGGGAGTACGGCGATACCTGGTCGCTGGTATCTGCTTTCCGCAATCTGTAGCGGTGGGGGTGCCCCCGGCCGCGCGCTGGAGGTAGGGCGCGGGAGGAGGGCGTGGGCGTCTGCCGAACTGTTGCGCCAGGGCCGCCATGGATGCGTGTGGGAGCACCACAACTCGACGGCAACTGCTCAAGGCCGGCGTTGGGGCGGCGGCCCTGGCGGCGTTGAAGGGGGAGCAGGCGATGGCAGAAGCCACCGGCAAAACGGTTCGGGTCGGCATGGTGGGCGTGGGTAGCCGGGGTACCCACTTGTTGCAGACGCTGCTGCAGATCCCCGGGGTGGCCGTGCCGGCTATCGGTGACATCAACCAGGAGCACGCGGCGCGGGCACAGGATCTGGTGGAGCAGGCCACCGGCAGACGCCCAGAGGCCTACACCAGGGACGAGCGGCACTTTGAGGCGCTGTGCGCCCGCGAGGATCTCGACGCCGTCGTCTGCGCCACCTCCTGGCAGTGGCACACCCCGGTCATGCTGGCGGCGATGCGCGCTCGCAAGTACGGCGGCACCGAGGTGCCCGCCGGCCTCACCCTCGATGAGTTGTGGGCCCTCGTGCGCACCTCCGAGGCCACCGGCATGCCCTGCATGATGCTGGAGAACGTCAACTACTTCCAGAACGTGCTGGCGCTGCTGCGCATGGTCCGGGAGGGCGCCTTCGGCGAGCTGCTCCACTGCGAGGCGGGCTATCAGCACGACTGCCGCTTCCTGCTGTTCACTGAGGACGGAAAGCTCACCTGGCGCGGCGAGCATTACGCCCGCCTGAACGGCAACCTCTATCCCACCCACCCGATTGGCCCCATCGCCTGGTGGCTCGACATCAACCGGGGCGACCGCTTTGTTTCTCTCTCCAGCGTTAGCAGCCCGGCCGAGGGGATGCGCCGCTATGCCGCCGCCAAGTTCGGGGCCGATCATCCCCTGGCGAAGCGCGACTACGCCCACGGCGATGTGAATACCACCCTGCTGCGCACCGCCCGGGGGCGCACCGTCACCCTCTACTTTGACTGCTGCACCCCCCGCCCCTACGACCTCATCTTCCGCCTGCAGGGCACCCAGGGCATCTACTCGGGAACCCTGGATCAGATCTACCTCGAGGGGGTCTCTCCCCAATCCGACCAGTGGGAGCCGTTCGGCCCCTACCAGGAGCGCTACGCTCACCCGCTCTGGAAAGACCTGGAGGCGGAAGCGCGCCGCAACGGCGGGCACGGTGGGTGCGACTACCTGGTGATGTACGAGTTCGTCCAGGCGGTGCGCCGGCAGACGCCCACGCCGCAAGATGTCTATGACGCTGCCTGCTGGAGCGCGGTGGTGCCGCTCTCGGTGGAATCGGTGGCGAAGGGCGGCGCCCAGATCGAGTTTCCCGATTTCACCCGCGGCCAGTGGAAGACAGCGCCACGCCTGCCGATCACCGGGGCGTGAGGCCGGCCCCAGCCCTAGAAGGGCTGCCCGATAGAGGCCGAGCGTCCGGAGGGGTGGCCCGGGCGGGTGGCCGTAAACGACGCCCCTGTCCAAGGGGCAAGCCGACTAAAGCCGGCTAAACCAGCGCTCCGGAGCGTCCCTCAAGGCGCTTGTCCCCAAGGTCAGGGGCGTCGTTTACGGCGCCCTGACACCTGACACCTATCACCTGACACCTATCACCTCACACCTGACACCTGCTGGTTCAGCACTCTGGGCGGGTGATGCCAGGTGGGGTCACGCCTGGGCGAGGTACTCCTTGCCGGAGGCAGGGTTGTTCACGCAGCCGATCGGCACGCCGCGGCGGAGGCCGCCAAAGCAGGCCTCGCTGCACTCGGTGCAGGCGATGATCTCGCCTAGCCGGCCGTCGCGTACCTTGGTCGGCCAGTGGGCGTCGGCGATCAACTGCCGGCCGAGGGCCACCAGGTCACACTTCCCCTCGCGCAGGGCGGCCTCCGCCCGGGCGACCTCCCGCATCCCGTTCACCGCGATCACCGGCACCGAAACCGCCTGCTTCACCGCCGCGGCCAGCGCCGCGTGCTCGCCGTGCGGCCCGATGCTGGGGGAGATGTCCAGCACGTCGACCCCGGCATGGACCAGCTCCGGCATGAACTGGAGCGTGTCGGCGAGCGAGTAGCCCCCAGGGGCATCCTCCTGGGGAGTGTGGCGGTAGAGGAGGAGCAAACGGTCGCCCGCAGCGGCGCGGATGGCACGCACGATCTCCAGGCCGAGGCGCATCCGCCCGGCGAGCCCGTCGCCGTAAGGTCGCGGCGCTGGTTGGTGCGCGGCGAGAAGAACTGGTTCAGCAGGAAGCCATGCGCCCCGTGCGGCTCCACGCCGTCGAAGCCGGCATCGGCGCAGACGCGAGCGGCGTGCGCGTAGTCGGCCACAATGCGCTCGATCTCCGCCGCCGTCACCTCCCGCGCGCTCCCGCCGCCGGTGACGGCGACCGCTTCACCGCCGATGTCGGCCGGCTGATGCAGTTGCACGACGATGGCGGCGCCCTCCGCGTGGACTGCCCGCGCCAGCGCCGGTAGCCCCGCCACGAACGCCGGGTCGTGGAAGCTGGCCAGCCACGTCGACTCGACGATCACCAGGCCAACGCCACCGCGGGCCCGCTCGCGGTACCAGCAGATGCCCTGCTGGCTGGTGATGCCCATATTGCTCACCATCGGCGCCATCACGATGCGGTTGCGCAGCGTCACCTGGCGCAGCGACAGGGGTTGGAACAGGGGGCTCTGCTGCATTCCTTCTCCTCACCGCTCCGCGTGGAGCGTTTCCATCATTGCCCAGATGTTCTCGGGCGGGGTGTGTGGCACAATCTGGTTGGAGCAGCCAACGATGATGCTCCCGTGCTCTTTGGCCACCGCCAGCGCCGAGCGCACCTCCTGGATCACCTCCGCCCGCGTGCCGAGGTGGAGCGTCTCTGAGGCGATCCCGCCCAAGAGGGTGAGATGGGGGAACGTCGTGCGCAGGCGGGCTAGGTCCATGCCCGCGCGCCGGTCGATCTCGTAGAAGCAGTCCACCCCGGAGGCGCCGAACAGGTCCTCGGCTACCGGCCAGAGGTCGCCGTCGCTGGCAAACATGTGGTAGGCGCCGACAGCGTGGCAGGCCTCGGAGACGCGGCGCAGTGCCGGCAGCATCAGGTTGTGGAAGGCGCGCGGCGAGTAGAACGGCCCGTTCTTCGAGGCGAAGTCGCCCCCGCCCATCAGGTAGCGCAGGCCCAGTTGCGCCATCACCGGGGCGGTGCGAGCGGCGTACTCGGCCTGCGCGTTCAGGTAGCGGCCCACCAGATCGGGATAGAGGGCAACCGCCTCCAGCCAGGCGGCCTCGCGCGGCACGCAGACGGCGATGCCGCCGCCGGGAACGGCGCGCTCTGCCCCGAACTCCGCCTGGGCGGCCGCTAGTTCGGGAAAGTCTGCCGCTTTCGGCGCGTAGGTAGCCAGACTCTCCTCGGCGGCAACCACCGTACGCTCCAGATCCTCGCGGGTGAGTGGCGGCTGGGGGCTCGCGGCGACTTCCTGGTACAGCTCCAGCGCCGGGTCGAAGCGCATGACCCTCCAGGTGTCCTCTTCCCGGCCATAGAAGAAGGTGAACTCGTCGAGGCGGCGGGTAGGCTTCACCGGCAGGCGCCAGTAGGAGGGGCGCACCAGGTCGAGGTCCAGCGTGCGCACCAGATCCCAGGCATCCTGTCGGCTGCGCTGAAGAAACTCCGCGTGGGCATCCGGCCCCTCCCAGAGGGCGCGCGCCTCTCGATACTGCTGAATGCCGCCGCCAACGTAGGCCTCCCGGCCCAGGACCGCCGAAGCCGCGCGCGACGAAAAGCCTCCCTGATAGATCGGTACCTTGTCGGACGGTTGGTGTGCGAACGCCGCCGCTACTCGCTCCTTAGGCAACATGCACGAGCTCTCCCCCTCGCAGGTTCCGCCGGCTCTCCGCGAAGCGGCCGGGGTCTGCAGCTTGGGTTCGCCGGTGGCGGCAGGTTGCCCTGCCGCATCGGCCGCGATCACCGTCCATTTGTGGCAGGCGTTCTGGCCCCGCCCGCCGAACTTCCCCCCAATCGGCACCGGCTGGTCATCTCGTCAGGGGGAAACCATGGAGACGCACACGACCGTACTGTTCGCCCTCGGCCTGCTGCTGCTCGCGGCGGCACCCAGCGGGGCGCAGAGCCTCGCCGTCTACCAATCGGAGGCCACCCACGCGCGTTACCAGGGCATCTACCAGGCGCCGCTGCGGGAGTGGCTGCAGTCTCGCCACCAGGAGTTTCAGGTGATCGGTGACGCGGAGGCCGCCGATGCTCAACGCCTGCGCGCCTACCCGGTGATCCTCGCCACCGCCAACTACGTGGTGCCGCGGGCGGCCTGCGCCGGCCTGGCGGAGTACGTGGCCCAGGGCGGCCGCCTGCTCTGGATCGATACCCCCGTCCTCTGCGAGGACCCGGTCCTGCTGACGACGCTGGGGTTGACGGCGAACACCGACTATACGGAGCTGCGCCAGGGCGCGCTGCGGCCGGCGGCGCCCGGCCACCCGGCGATCGCGTCGCTGGAGGGCCGGCTGGCGGTGGCCTCCCTGACGAGCAACGCGACGCAGGCGCTCGCGCCGGACGCCCTGACGCTCGCCACCCTGGAGGGCAAGAACGCCGAGAACGAGACCGTTCAGCTCCCGGCCATCACGCTGACGAGGCGGGGCCAGGGCCTCGCCCTCTTCTTCAACTGGCTGACTTTCCTGAACCAGGCGCCGGGCGTGCGCGCCCTCCTCGACGATGGGCTGGACCTGCTGATCGCCGACTACCGCCTGAAAACCGAGCCGATGGTGCTGCTGACTGGCGTGCACCAGGTGGAAGTGCGCCAGCCGGCGCCGGTGCGGGCGGTCGCCAAGCTCTTTTGCCGCGAGGCGGCCTCGGCGCCGGTTCGCGGTCAGGTGGTGTTGGTGGGGAAGGGGACCGCGGTAGAGAAGGCACGCCGAACGGCGCGTGCCGAGTGGCAGCGCCCGGTGGGGGCGCCAGCCTTTGCCGTCCTCCGGGTGGAGCTGCCGACGGCCAGGTTGGCCGATGGCGACTACCAGCTCCGCTGGCAGGTCAGTGCCGCGGGAGCGGCGGCGCTGAAGGGGAGCACCTCGGTGACCCTGGAAGGGCAGCGGTGGGCCGCCCTGAAGCGGGCCGAGCGGCAGCGCTACCGGCTGCTGAAGCCGCTTTTGGCCGGCACGCTGGGTGACTACGACGCGGAACCGCGCACGCCGGACGGCCGGGTGGACATCCCCCGCCTGATCGAGCAGATCACCACCGCGCACATGAACATGTACGACTTCCTCATCTGGCACCCGCCCACCGACTGGGAGGACTTCCAGCAGTTCCTGCCGGCCGCGCGCGCCAAGGGGATCAAAGTGTGGGTGACCCTCTGCCCACCGAGCGAGCAGGGCGACGCTTTCCCGTGGAGCGAGCCCTACCGCCTTGACTTCGTGCGCTGGGCGGACGAGATCGGCAAGCTCTCCAAGCGCTATGATAACCTGGTCGCCCTGGTGATTGATGACTTCTGGGTGGGGGCCAACATGCAGTTGTTCACCCCGGGTTACGTGGCGCGCGTGGCGGAGACGCTGCGCCGACACAACCCGCGCCTAGCGTTTCTGCCCACCCTCTACTGGCACAACATTGGCGATGCTGCCTGGATGGAGCAGTTTGGCCCGTCCATCGATGGCATCGTCTTCCCGTATGCCCTCCTGGAAAGCTGGGACACGCTGCCGGAGCAGCTCCGTGGCTGCCGCAAGTTCCTCGGGCCAGACAAGTTCCTTTTCGTGAACGTCTACGCCGCCGGCTCCAGCGGCCCGCCCGAGCCGGGGCCGCGCTCTGCCGAGTACCTGCGGCAGGTGCTCACCCTCTCGCGGGAGGGGAGTGACGGCGTGCGCATCTACTGCCTGCCCAAGGAGAAGCTGCTGGAGGACTACCGCTACGCCATCACCGCTGAACTGTACAAACAGTGGACCAGCCGGTAGGTCCTGCAGCGTGCAGGCACGAAGTTACCAAAGGCCGCGAAGGGCATCCGGATCCACCGCACGCCCGGTATCTTGCGCGCAGCCAACGCCGCTCACTCTTCTTGCGTTTGGTTAGCGGGAGAGTGGGACCCTCCCGCCGAAAAAGGAGGGCGGCGGGTGGTCGGTGCGTCGCCGCGCCGGTCGGGTGGGAGTGACGCCGCCGGCACCCTGGCGCCAGGGACGCGGACGAGATCGGTTGGGAGATACCCATGGACAAGGTAAGACTGGGAGTCATCGGTTGTGGCAACATGAGCAGGATCCACCTGGCGACGGTGGGCGGCAAGTCGGAGCATACCGCTCCTGAGCTACTCCCCTTCGCCCGGCAGACCGAGGTCTACGGCCTCGCCGACGTCAATCTGGCGCATGCCGAGGCGCACCGGCAGGCCTACGGCGGTGAGTACATCACCGACGACCCGGAGCGGATCTTCACCGACCCCAACATCGACGCGGTGCTGATCAGCACCTGGCACGATACGCACGCACCCTACTCGCTGCGGGCGCTGGAGTGCGGCAAGCATGTGTTGATCGAAAAGCCGATGGCGATGACCGAGCAGGAGTGCGACGACATCGTCGCCGCGGTGGAGCGCACTGGCCTGAAGTACATGGTCGCCTTCCGCTGCCGTTTCGCTCGGGGCACCAAGGACATCAAGCGCGAGTTTCCCCAGCCGGACAACATCATCGCCCACGCCCGTTTCGGCTCGATCTGGCCGGAGGGAATCTGGCCCCAGGACCCGATCAAGGGTGGCGGGCAGATCCTCTCGCAGGGCTGCCACATCGTTGACTTGATGTTCCACCTGGCCGGCTCCGAGCCGGAGTCGGTTTACGCCGTGGGGGGCGTCTACCACCACTCGCGACCGGACGTGATCGATACGATCAACGCCTCGGTGCGCTTCCAGAACGGGAGCGTGGGGGCCTTCCTGGGGGGCGACGGCGGCACCGGCGGCATCCTGGCCAGCCACCCGCTTCCCTGCGGCTGCCCCTTCTTCGTGATGGTGGTGGACAAGGGGCGCAGCGCCCTCGCCATCGACCATGGCCACGACGCCCGCTTTGAGTCGGGAGTGCCGGAAGCTGAATGGAAGCCTCCATACGCCGAGCGCGTCTACTCGCAGGAGCTGGGCGAGAACCCGGCCTCCGGCCTGTCGGACATCCTGCCGACCTTCGCGCGCTGCATCCTGAAGGACGAGGAAGTGCCGGCGACGGCGGTGGACGGAGCCCGCACCACGCGCTTCATCCTGAAGTGCTTCGAGTCGGCGCGCACCGGGCGCGTGATCCGCTTCTGAGGTGTCAGGTGCCAGGTGTCAGGTGAAGGGTGGTAGGTGATAGGGTTCGTAGGGGCGAAACAACCGGCGTGTCTCACCTTGGTGCCTGCGCGTCGATAGGGCTGCCGGTTGCTTCGCCCCTACTGTTGAGTACGGGTAGCCTTTGAGGGCTACCCGTACGGACCGTTGGCCTTTGCTCGTTGGCCTTGCTAGAGACGGCCCTTTGAGCCGCACACACACGAAAGGAAGAGGAACGCGGCCCACCTCCCGGTGGAGCCGCCAGGAAGGACACGGAATGATGCGACGACGAGGTTTCACCCTGATTGAGCTGCTCGTAGTTATTGCTATTATAGCTATACTGGCAGCGATCCTATTCCCGGTGTTTGCCCGGGCGCGGGAGAACGCCCGCAAGGCGAACTGCGCCTCCAACCTGAAGCAGATCGGCACCGCGCTGCTCATGTACTCTCAGGACTACGACGAGCGCTACATGCTGCACTGCCTGGGCGTCGTGCCCTCCTGCTGGAACCAGGTGCTGGAACCGTACGTGAAGAACACCCAGGTGTTCAGGTGCCCCAGCACCGATGCTACTTTCGCCTGGTCCTACGGCTACAACATGAAGGCGCTCGACGGCAAGCCGGCAGCCCAGCTCCAACACCCCTCGGAGGTAATCGCCGTGGCCGACGTGCGGCGCCTCACCAGCGCGGGCCAGCAGGTCGCCGCCAACTTCCTCGATGCCGGCCGCGTGCCGAACGTTGCCTGCAACGAGTCGATGGATAGCTGCTTGGCCGACCGCCATTCCGACGGCGCCAACCTCGTCTTTGCCGACGGCCACGTCAAGTGGATGAAGACCTCCGCGGTGATCGGCGCCTATCCGCGCCTCTGGTACGACTACTGATCAGGCATCGCCTGATTTAGCACTCTCCCTGGGCGGCGGCACCGGCGGGCTTCACCTGCCGGCCCGCCGCCCGGAACGTGTGGGGGCTCCGGTGATCGGACTCGCCGGAGCCCCCGGCGGTGCCCGCCCAGGCGTGGTGGGCACGCGTGCCTGGCTGGCGGGTCCTCAGGCGGGGGGCGCACTCCGCCCCCGCCGCCTATAGCGCCCGCTCCTCACCCACCTCCCTCCTCCTCCGCATTCCGCGCGCTCCTATTGCGGTGGCTGGCAGCGCTGTACTAGAATGGAGAAAGGCTGCTTAAGGGAGAGTCGGCTCCGGCAGCCTGGTGGTGCCGGCCCTTCCGCTGCCTCAGCCGAATCGGTTGAGTGCCTGCCGCCCCCGCCTCCAGCAGGCCACTCGGGGGCTGTGCGAGAGGAGAGACGGATGCGGAAGAGAGGTTTTACGTTGATTGAGCTGCTGGTGGTTATCGCGATTATAGCGATCCTAGCAGCCATTCTATTCCCCGTCTTCGCGCGTGCCCGCGAGAACGCGCGCAAGGCGAACTGCCAGAGCAACCTGAAGCAGATCACTCACGCAGCGCTCATGTACGCCTAGGACTACGACGAGACGTTCGCCATGCACCGGTGCGCCTGCGACAACGGCTGGCAGAAGTGGGACTGCTCCTTCCAGGCCTACCTGCCGTACACTAAGAACTATCATGTGTACGTTTGCCCCAGCGCCCCCACCCCCTATTCTGACTGCGTGCGCCTGCAGTGGGGGCCGGACCATTGGCTCACCCGCATCGGCTATGCCTGGAACATCAAGGCCGAAGGGCAAAACATCGCCACCTTCCGCCAGGTGGCCGACACCGTGCTGTGCGGCGACTCGCAGGTGGGCCATGGCTACTTCGGCAACTGCGACCCGGCGAACCCCAATGCGCGCTGCCCCTGGGACCGCGTGGCGCTCGGTGCCCGGCACATGGATGACCAGCTCAACATCGGCTTTGCCGATGGGCACGTGAAGACGATGAAGCTAGACCGGCTGCGGATCGGCAACGGCGTCTACTGGTTCCCCGATCTGACGATGTAGCTCGCGCCCGCTGTTTCTCGCGGGCTTCTCATCTTTTCTGCTCCTCAGGCGGGGGGCGCACGCCCGGCGTGCGGCCCCTCGCCGCTGTACGCCAGTGCCCTGCCGGCTTCTGCCTGATCTCCCAATGGCCAGAACGGCGCGCTCGCTGAGGGCGACCTGGAAAGGGAGCCCGCGGGGGAAGCAGCCCGGCAGAATCGCGTTTGACGAGACCCCCGCCCGGTGCTATAATGCCTATCGAACAACCCTTGTGTGCAGGGGCGAAGCCCTCGTGGCCCGGGAGAGAAGGGCCCTTTCCTCCCGCCGCGAGGGCTTCGCCTCCGTTTGAGGCCCCCACGTAACCGGCGGGGCCGGAGAGGAGACGACGATGGCTAACCCACCTCAGGCGCTGCGCGGCATGCGCGACTTTCTCCCCGAGCGGATGATCCTGCGCCACCACGTCATCGGCGTCTTCCGCCGCGTCTTCGAGCGCTACGGCTTCGCCCCGCTGGATACCCCGGCCGTCGAGTATGCCGATACCCTCGAAGGGAAGTACGGCGAGGAGGCGGACAAGCTCATCTACAAGTTCGAGGACCGGGGCGGCCGCCAGGTGGGGCTGCGCTATGACCTCACCGTGCCACTGGCACGAGTAGTGGCGCTCTATCCGGAGCTGCCCAAGCCGTTCAAGCGCTATCAGATCGCCCCCGTCTGGCGGGCCGAGCGCCCGCAGAAGGGGCGCTACCGCGAGTTCTGGCAGTGCGACGTGGACACCGTTGGCACCTCCAGCATGCTGGCCGACGCCGAGATCCTGGCCGTCTTGCATGATGCCCTGGTGCAGCTCGGCTTCCGGAACTTCGTGATGCGCTTGAACAACCGCAAGCTCCTCAAGGGCCTCTCCGCCTATGCCGGCGTGCCCGAGGGCGAAGAGGCGAGCGTGCTCCGATCCGTCGATAAGCTCGATAAGATCGGCGAGGTCGGCGTGCGCACCGAGTTGCTGGAGAAGGGCTTCGCCGCCACCGTCGTGGACCGGCTATTCGACCTGCTGGCGCCCGGCGAGGGAGACGACGTGCTGGCGCGCCTGCGCGTGCCGCTGGCCGACAACCCCGATGCCCAGCAGGGGATCGCCGAGCTGGAGCAGGTGCGGGAGTACCTCGGTGCCCTGGGGGTGCCCGAGACCGCCTACCGCATCGATCTGGCCATGGTACGCGGCCTCGATTACTACACCGGCCCGATCTTCGAGACGGTGGTCGAGGAGCCGCGCATCGGCAGCATCACCGGCGGCGGCCGCTACGACCACCTGGTCGGCATCTTCAGCGGGCGCGACATCCCCGCCGTCGGCTCGACGCTGGGCCTGGAGCGCATCGTCGATGTGATGGAGGCGCTGGGCCTCTTCCCGGAAGAGAAGACGCGGACGCAGGTGCTGGTGACCCTCTTCGACGCGGACACCACCCCGGAGGCGCTGCGGCTGGCCACCGAGCTGCGCGGTGCCGGCGTGCGCGCCGAGGTGTACCTGGGCGAGAAGGGCGGGCTGAAGAGGCAGCTTGCCTACGCCAACAACCAAGGGATCCCGTGGGTGGCGCTGCTGGGCCCGGACGAGATCGCCCGCGGCGAGGTGACCCTCCGCGACATGCGCGATGGCACCCAGCAGGCGGTTCCCCGCGCCCAGGTCGCCGACCGCCTGAAGAGCGCCCCGAGCGGCTAGAACCACGGCCGAAAAGCCGCGGATGCGTGCCAGGTTTGTTCCTGGGCGCTTCGCCGCGCCCTCGCCCGCACGCATTCGTGGCTTGCCGGCCGGCCCTGGGAGCCGTTTGGGACCGGATGAGACTGCGTGCCGGTGACGGTCGACCCGGGGCGGCCGGCACCGGAGGGGGAACCAACCGATGGGCGCTCTGCATTCCGACTCCCGCGTTTTGCTTGAGGGAGACACGCTGCGGATCGGGTTCCACGGGGTAGGTAAGACCCCGTATCCGGAGGACATCGTGCCGGCCGGCGTGCTGCGCGCGCTGGCGCAGCACCTCGCGGTCGACCTGGGCACCGAAGGCGTCTTCTGGGGCGACTACTGCTACTTCGCTGGCGTGACCGGCGAGGCGTTCCGCTTCCTGGAGTTCATGAACCTCTGCCCGGGCGAGCCGGGCCAGCCGCTGGTGGAGCGGTACGGGCAGATCTCCCAGGCGCAGATGTACCGTCTGGCGTTTGAGGCAGCCGGGCTGGCGGCCGAGCTGCACCTGAAGCCGGACCTGCCCGACAAGGACGCCCTGAGGCGCCGGATCATGGCAAGCTTGCGCGACCGGCGCACCCCGGTGATCGCCCTGGGCGGCTTCGGCCCGCCGGAGCCATGCCTGATCACCGGGTTCGATCAGGGCGGGGAGGTGCTCCTTGGCTGGAGCCACTTCCAGGGCGAGAAGGAGGGCGACGCGCGCTTCTCATTCGAGCCCACGGGCCAGTTTCGCTTGCGGGAATGGTATGAGGCGCTCGACGGCGTTTTGATCGTCACCGGAACCGCGGCCAGGCCGGCCCCAAGGGAGGTGTACCGGGGCGCGCTGGAGCGGGCAATCCGCGAGCTGCGCGCGGCTGAGGGTAGTGAAACGCTGGGCACCGCCGCGATGGCGAAGTGGGCTGCCCATCTGGAGAACGAGGCCGACTTCGCCGGGTTCTCGGCGGAGCAGTGGGAGAAGGCGCAGTCGGCCCACGGCGCAACCGCCGGCGACCTCGCCGAGCGCCGGGCGCTGGCGGCATCCTTCCTCTCCCTGGCGTGCCGCCACTTCCCCGAAGCGGAGCCTGACCTGCACCGGGCGGAGACCGCCTTCCAGGGCGCGCACGAGACCGTCTACGAGATTTGGGAGACGGCGGCCAGAACCGGCCCGTTCGACCCCGACTTGGCCCGGTTCCAGGACCCGGCTTGCCGGCGGACCCTGGCGAGTCTCGTTCGGCGGTTGGCGGCGTGCGACCGGCGCGGCCTGGCTTGCCTGGAGCGCGCGATCCACACTATCCGTGGCACAGACCCCGGCCCGGCGATCCCGGCCGATCCGGTGCTCGACGGGGTGGCAGTACTGACTAAGGCCACGACCGCTGAGCCAGGCCAGCCGACGGCGTGGGCACCGGAGAACATCGCCCTGCCCAACGCTCTGGGCATGCTCCGGACGTTCCTGGGGGAGCCGTTCGGCGCGCTGAACGAGGCGGAGCAGACCGCCACGAAGCTCGACTACGGGCTGTGGATGGGCCTCACCGGCGCGGCGTTCGGGATGCCGGGCGATGGGCCGGAGCGGGCCAACCTGCCGCTGGCGTTTGACGCGCTGGGGTATGACTACGAGTTGTGGCTCAGCGCGACGCTGGCGCGCGAGACCGGACTGCCCGGCAAGGTTTGGGGCTGGGATGACAACCTGAAGCGGCGGATCTTCTGGAACCTGCGCGACCGGAAGCAGCCGGTGCTGCTGTTCGGCTGCGGCGATTGGCCCGACTGGTACCTGGTCACCGAGGCGAAGTCCTGGGGCTGTTTCCGGGGCTACGGCGGGAGCACCGGGGAGGGGTACCGCCCCGGTGAGCCGCTGGACCATCCAAAGAACCCACTGCGGCCAATCGACCTGTTTGCCGGGATGAAGGGAGAGCGCACCTGGACGCTCAACGTCCTGGCCCGGCGGCCCACCCCGAAGCCACCGCTGGAGGTGCTCTACCAGCGCGCCATCGAGTGGGGAGCGACGACGATGCGCCAGCAGCGGATGAAGCTCCTGGACGCTGCCGGCGAGGAGTTCCTGAGCACGCGGCCCTACCAGGACTGGGCAGCGATGCTGCGCGCCGATGCCCTGTTCCCGAGCGACGACGTGGCCGTCCTTCAGGGGCGCCGCGCGTGGCTGGAGGGCGCGGAAGTCGAGCTGGCCGAGCGGCGGTTCTATGGCGCGGCGTTTCTGGACCTGGCGGCGATCCGGCTTGCCCGGCCCGAGCTCAAAGAGGCGGCGGAGCACTTCCGCGCGGTCCATGATCTGATGCAGCGGATCTGGGCGCACGTCGGCGGGTTGGGGTCGCCTCAGGCGTACCTCCGACTCGCGGAGGGTAAGACCAGGGAAGCGATCGCCGACCTCCTGATGGCGATTGAGCGCAACGACGCGGCAGCCGCGGCGCTGCTATCAGGCGGCACGGGCTAACGGGTCGGCCGGCGTGCTGCGGGTGGGGCGGGGTCGTGGTCGTGGTGGAGGGCGCGCTTACCGAACGCCCGCTCACGCCAGGTGCCGGGCGCCGATTCCGGCCGCCTGTAGTTCCCGCGCCAGCTTGCCTTCGCCGGCAAAGGTCCACACCAGCCGTGGCTGCACCGCCTCGATGAAGCTCAGTAGCTCCGCGCGCGAGGCGTGGTCGCTCCAGGGGATGGCGGCATCGTAGTGGCGGGCGTTCGCCGTGGCTGCCCAGCCGGAGACCAGGGCATACTTCGGGCGATGCAGGCGCGCGCCCAGGTCGTTGTGCTCCAGGTAGGCACAGGTGACCAGGACCACATCGGCGTCCGGGACGGTCTCTTGGCCCAGGCGCGCCCCGAGCGGCACCGGCACTCCCAGCCGGGCGTAGAGCCGGGTGAAGTGCCAGATCTTGCTCTGCAGCGCCGTGGTGAGGCCGGCCGCCGCGAGGGCGATCACCATCTCCTGGGCTTTGCCGCACCCGCTCATCGTCACCAGCACCGGCGTGGCCCCCTCCTGCCGCGTGCTCTGGCAGAACTCCACCACCCGGGCCGCGCCCTCGCGCGAGTCCACGAACGCCTCATCAAGGGCACCGAAAGTGTCCTCCACCACGAGGTGGTCGGCCGGCAAGGGCGCCGCCGGCGGGGCGGTGGCGGAGCCGGACGGGCGCACATCGCCGGCATAGAGGAGCGAACTGCCACCGTGCTCCAGGTGCAGCATTGCTGCCCCAAGGATGTGCCCGCTCGGCAGCAGGCGCACCCGCGCGTCGCCGTGCGCCACCTCCCGCCCAAGGCGCAGTGGCCGACAGGGCGGCAGCGCCTCGCCGTAGGGCTTCACCAGGGTCAGGAGTTGGGCGGTTTCCGGGGTGCAGATGATCACCTGGTGGGCGGCATAGTGGTCGGTGTGCGCGTGGCTGACGAACCCCTTCGGACGCGGGGTGTCGGCATCCAGCCAGCAATCCAGCGCCGGCACATACAGGTTTCCCTCCTTATGCTGGCAGAGGTCGGCGATCAACGGTGCCATCCTTTCTACTTCCCATGATACACCGGCCGCGGCCGGCGCCGCAAGCAGCCGGCGCCGGCGTAGGATGCGGCTGAAACGGCGAGAGGAACCTGCCGGCCGGCCGCCGAAGTAGGGAGCCACGGGTAGTTCCCCGGCCGCTTCTACCCCGATGCCACGCTGCAGCGTCGGCCTGCCGCAATGCCGGTTGCCGCTGAGCGGCGCTTCCCCAGCGCCGCGGGGCCGGCCGCGGCGGATCGCCCAATGCCGGAGGTCGAACAGACACACGCCATGTCGATGACTCTGCCGAAGCCGGAGCCACCGGCGCCCACCGAGCAGCCCGTGGCACAGCCGCGATCTCGCGGCGTGACTGCCCGCGCGGTGCTGATCGCCGCGCTCCTCACGCCGCTCAACTGCCTGTGGATCGTCCACTCCGAGGTGGTCCAGTACGCCGGCCACCCGACGACGGTCTCCCTCTTCTTCAACGTGATCTTCTGCCTGGCGGTGCTCGTCCTGATCAACGCCCTCCTGGCGCGCTGGGCCCCTCGCTACCGGCTCTCACAGGGCGAGCTGCTCACGATCTACATCCTCCTTTCCCTCTCCACGGCGATGGTCGGCCACGACCTGTACCAGGTGCTCATCTCCGTGATCGCCCACCCGGCGTGGTTTGCCCACCTGAACCCGGAGAACCGCTTCGCCGAGCTGTTTCTTGCCGACATCCCCAAGTGGCTCTATGTCTCCGACATCAACGTCCTGAAAGACTACTACCAGGGCACCAACCAGTGGACCGGGTTCTACCGCGCGGAGTACCTCCTGGCCTGGCTGAAGCCGGCGCTCATCTGGACCGGCTTCTTCCTGATGCTCCTCTTCACGATGCTGTGCATGTCGGTCGTCCTGCGCAAGCAGTGGACCGAGCGCGAGCGCTTGAGATTCCCGATCATCGAGTTGCCGCTGCGGATGACCGACGGCGGGTTCGCGCTGTTCCGCAACCGGCTCTTCTGGCTGGCCGTGATCCTCGCCGGCACGATCGACGTGGTGAACACCCTCCACCTGAACATCCCCACGATCCCGGGGATCCCGACGCGCCAGTGGGCGATCAGCAACTACATCACCGGCTGGCCCTGGCGCGCCATTGGCTGGACGCCGATGCAGGTGATCCCCTTCGTGATCGGTATCGGCTTTCTGCTGCCGGTGGACCTGGCGTTCTCCTGCTGGTTCTTCTACTGGTACTGGAAGCTCCAGTACGTGCTCACCGCTCACTTCGGCTGGAACGATGGCCGGCCAGACTTCCCCTACATCATCGAGCAGTCCTCCGGTGCCTTCCTGGGGGTGGGCGTGCTGGTGTTGTGGCTGGCACGCGGCTACCTGAAGCAGGTGGCGCTGACGGCGCTGGGGCGCAAGTCGGAGGTGTCGGATGAAGACGAGCCGATCAGCTATCGCTTTGCTTTCCTCGGGATGATCCTGGGCAGCATCGGGTTTGCCGCCTTCGCCTACTGCGGCGGCCTCAGCCTCAGCCTGGTGCCGTGGTTTGTGCTGCTCTACTTCGCGCTGGCCATTGCCGTGTCGCGTATGCGCGCCGAGATGGGCACCCCGGCGCACGACCTCCACTACGGCGGCCCGGACCAGATGATCCCGCGCTGGCTCGGCGTGCCGGGGCTCAGCCAGGGCACCAAGATCTGGTTCAACCTCTCCTGGAGCTACAACCGCGCCTACCGCTGCCACCCGATGCCGCACTACCTGGAGGGGTTCCGGCTGTCGCACCTCGCCCGCATCGAGGGGAGGCGCCTCTTCTGGTGGATGCTGGCGTTCGGGTTGTGGGGCAGCCTCTGTGCCTTCTGGGCGCTGCTACACGTCTACTACCATATCGGCGCCTCCTCCGCCAAGATCGTCGGCCCAGCGGTGTACTTCGGGAACGAGGCGTGGAACCGCATGGCCAGTTGGTGTACGACCCCCAAGCCGGCCGAGGCGCTGAGCATCTGGTTTACGGCGGGGGGCCTGGCGTTCAGCCTCTTCCTCACCTACATGCGGGCGCAGTACACCTGGTGGTTGTTCCATCCGGTGGGTCTGGCCGTCTCCAGCTCCTGGGCGATGAGCTACATGTGGTTCCCGCTGTTCATCGCCTGGCTCTGCAAGGTAGTCATCCTGCGCGCCGGTGGTTTGCCGCTCTACCGGAGGGCCCTGCCGTTCTTCCTCGGCCTCATTTTCGGCGAGTTCGTCATCGGCGAGTTGGTGAACCTGATCGGCCTCGCCTTTGGGCTGCGCATCTATCACTTCTGGGGGTAAGCCGCGCCCAACCCGGCTCGCGGTCCGCCGCGGGCGCGACGAGCCTTGGAGCCATCCATGACGGTTCAGCAAGTGATTGACACCATCCTCAGCGCGGTTCCTGGCGACCGGCTGCCCGACACGGTGGACACCCTCAAGTCTGGTCGTCCAGAGATGGTGGTGACCGGGATTGCCACCACCTTCATCGCCACCCGCGCCGTGCTGCAGCAGGCGAAGGAGCTGGCCGCCAACCTGGTCATCACCCACGAGCCCACCTTCTACAACCACCGTGACGAGCGTGAGGGGCTGGAGGGCGACCCGGTGTACGAGGCGAAGCGGGCCTTCCTGGCAGAGAACGGCATCGCGGTGTGGCGCTGTCACGACTACTGGCACCGCCACCAGCCGGATGGCATCCTGGAGGGGTTCGCGCGCAAGCTGGAGTGGAAGGATTACCAGGATGCCGAGGCGCCCTACCGCTTCTGGCTGCCGCCGACCACGCTGCGCGCCCTGGCGGCCAGGGTGAAGGAGCAGACGGGCGCCACCTTGCTGCGAGTGGCGGGCGATCCGGAGCTCCCCTGCCGCGGGGTGATCGCCATCCCCGGCGCCTGCCCCTGGGAGTGGCACCACCAGGCGCTCTCCCAGGCGGGCACGGACGTGCTGATCTGCGGCGAGTCGGCGGAGTGGCAGGCGTGCGAGTACGTGCGCGACGCCGCGGCGGCCGGCCAGCGGAAAGGGCTGATCGTTCTCGGGCACTGCAACTCGGAGGAGGCCGGCATGGAGTATCTGGCGGAGTGGCTGCGCCCGCGCGTGCCCGGCATCCCCGTCACCTTCCTCCCTGCTGGCGACCCATTCTGGATGCCGTAAGGTGCGGCTGGCCCACCGCCTGCGCACGGCAGCGCTCCGGTAGAAAGCCACCCACACAGCCACCCACCTTCGCCATGTGCCGGGCCTTCGAGGGTCTGCAGCGCGAATCGTGGCTCGCGTTGCGGGGTCCTGGGTTCCGTGCTATAATGGCCCTGGGGGAGACTGGCATGACAACGAGGGAGCGCGTGCTTGAGCTGATTGAGCGGATGCCCGATGACGACCTCGAGGTGTTCGTGCCGCTCCTGGAGCGGATGGCGCCGAAGCGGCTGGATGACCTGCAGGCCAGGTGGGATGCCATGCCTCCGGAGGAGGACGTGGACGAGGAGACGCTGGCTCAGATCCGGGCGGCACAGGCTCGAATCGCCGCCGGGGATCCGGTCGCCACACTCGACGACATCCGGGCGCGTTCCGCGAGCCTTGCTAGGCTCAAGGGCGCTGCCTGATGCCTCCCACCATCGTCTTCGAGAAGCACGCCGAGCGCCAGTTCGATGCTCTCAGCCCGAACCACCAGCGATCGGTAGAGGCCGCTCTCGATTCCCTCGTTCTGTCGGGGAAGGGCGAGTTGCTCGTGGTGCTGCTCATCGACCGTCGAGACCACGTCTACAACCGGTGAGGGAGGTGGTATCCATGTCAGAACCGGCACTGGAGTTAGAGGGCACCTGGGAAGAGATCCTGGAGCACGCCGACGAGCTTGAGGGCCGCAGGCTGCGAGTGACGGTCCTTCCGGCGCCAGACGACGTCAAGGGTGAAGACGGCCTCACGCCGAAGCAGCGGCAGATGCTCGCCGTGCTGGACGAGTGGGAGCGGACGCCTCTCACAGATGAGGAGAAGCGTATCCTGGACGAGTTCCCTGAGTTCCGGCGGCAGCACCCTATTCGGTTCCGCCGCCTCGACCTGGACGAACAGCAATGACGCTGCTCCTTGACTCCGATATCGTGAACTACCTCCTCCGGAAGTCACCACGTGTCGGCGAACAGCTCCGCGATGCCATACGGCGCGGGGATGAGTTCGTCCTGTCGCCCGTGGTCCACTTCGAGGTGACACGCTACCTGCGTCTCAAGGGATCGCACCGGGCCATGCGGTTCTACCGCGATCTGACCGCTCGCTGGAACTGCTACGAGTTCACACCCGACGACGGGAACGTGGCCGTCGACCTCTGGGCGCAGCGGCACCGTGCCGGCCGGCCCATCGAAGACTCGGACCTTCTGATCGCCGTGAGCGCGCTGCAGGCCGGCGCGACTCTGGTCACCAACAACCCTCGCCACTTCGAGGGGCTCGGCATTGCCCTCGAATCCTGGTCGACCTAGTCCACCGGACCGGGGCGGATGATGCGGGGGGCGGTGCGGATGCGCGGGCGGATCGCCAGCCACTCCACGCCTTGGAAGACCGGATCCGGCTCCTGGCGCACCTCCTCGTCCCCCAGGTAAGGGCACATCGCGTCTACCCAGGCAATGAGCCGCTGCCGGCTCACCTCGTCCACCTTCACCCCGTAGTGCTCCCCGCTAGAGGCGATCGCCACCAGCCGGCTGGCGTAGGAAAGGCGCGTCATCGGCTCCGGCGTCTGGTAGGCCTTGGGGTCGGTCGTGGCGTAGGCCTCCACCAGGATCGTATCGGCGATGCCAAACCCGGGCGGCGGGTCCTGCGGCGCCTCGTAGGGTACCGACCAGGTGGGCCGGCCGATGAGCGTCACGTACGGCTCGTCGAACATCAGGAAGCCCGGGCGGCGCGTCAGGTCCAGCGTCTCCCGCGCCGGGCCGTTCCCCTGGTGGCAGCCGCCGCAGTAGCGGTCGAGCACCGGCTGCACGTAGCGGCTGTAGCTGACGGTATCCTCTCCCCACGGCGGCGGGGTGATCTTCCGGGGCGTTTGCGCCCGCGCTTTGCCGCTGTTGGCAGGGGCCACCGAGTGTAGTTCGTGGCAGCCGAGGCAGCCCCGCCGCTCGCCCGGCATCACGCTGGCAAAGCTGCGCATCGTCTGCAGCGCGCGATACTCGCTATCCAAAAGCTGGAAGTGGAGCGCCTTCCCCGGCGGTACCCGGAAGGCGACGGAGCCGTCGGCCGCGATTGGCACCGTGCCCAACACCCGCTTTACCCCCTCCGATTGCACCATCGAGACCACCGGGCCGGTGGAGATGTACGGCCGCTGGTGCCAGTAGGTGTACGTCTTCGGCTCGATGTGCAGGATGCGCAGGTACTTCGCCTTCCCGCGCAGCTTCGCCGGCGCGCCCTGGTAGACGTTCGGGCTGTAGAGCACCCCTTCCGGTGGGTTGTGGCGCTGCTGGGGAGTAGGCCACTGCACGCTGTCTGGGATGACGGGGGGCCGCCGGCGCGGGCGCACCGGGATCGCGTGGAAGACGTGGTGCGTGCCCTCGTAAATGAGCTCGCGGTTGCCGTCGGTATCCATCAGGTAGAGCACGAACTTGCCTCCCCGATTGGCCGACACCAGGAAGTCGCGCTCGCTCAGTGGGTAGGGCGAATAGTAGGCCGCATACTGCCCGCTGGCGTGGTAATGGGGCGACTCGATCGGGTCTACCGGACCGTTGCCCACCTCCGGCCACGCCACGTCGGCGGTCACCTTCGTCAGGCCGTGGGGGAAGTTGTGGCCGCGGGAGGGATCCACGATGCCCACCGCGCCGCTGAACCAGTCGTGGTGGGCGCTCCCGGTGAACATCACCCGGTGGCTGCCCGGGATGCCGCGCGCGTCCTTCAGCACGTCCGGCCACACGCTCTGATTGCCCCACAGCGTGTTCACCTGGGTGCCGTCCGGGTTCATCGTCCAGAGGCCCTGTGCCCGCCACAGCGGCTTGTCGGTGTACTCCCAGCGCGTGTAGAGAACGCGGCCGTCCTCCAGGACGGACGGCAGGTAGTCCGGCTCGTTGTTGGCCGAGACCAGATAGATGTTGCGGCCATCGGCGTCACAGCGCGCCAGGACAAAGGCATTCGTCGGCGGCATGCAGCGCACGTAGGTGTGCGCCCGCGTCGTGCTGAAGAGGAGGTGTCCGTCCGGTAGGTAGATCGGGTCGAGGTCGTCGTAGGGGCCGTCGGTGAGCTGCCTCAGGCCAGAGCCGTCGATCCCGATCTCGTAAAGGTGGAACGACTTCTCGTTGTGCGGCTTGAAGCAGAAGAGCACCTTCCGCGCGTCGAAGGAGAGGTCGGGGCGCCAGAAGGAGCCGTGCAGCGGCGCCTTCGGCATGAGTTGGGTGAGTTGGCCCGCCGGCGAGAGCCCCTTCAGCACGAGGAGGCGGCCGCCGGGAACCGCCATGTAGCCCAGGCGGTGCCGCGTCTCGTGGGGCCACTCGGAGCCCTGGGGGTACGGCATCTCCACGAAGAGGACGCGGTCGAAGTCGACCACCGGGTTGGCGAAGAGGAGGGCGCGCTTCACCTGCCGCACGCGGAAGTAGAGCGCCGGGTCGGCGGCCGTGCCGGGCTGAATCTGCTTCTCCAGGGCGGCGAGGCGGGCACGCTCGCGCTGGAAGCTCACCCGGCCGGGGAAGCTCGCCTCGATCCGGTCGGCCACCTGCCGCGCCCAGGTGATCTCATTCCGAATCCGTTCCGGAGTGGGGTTGCCGTCCGCCTGGTGCAGCCAGTCGCGCTCCAGCACCTGCCGCGCTTCTGCCGGGCTCCGATCCCGGGTGGGGGGCGTCTCCGGCGGCACGTAGGGGGCCACCGCTTCCGCCTGGTAGGGGCGGAACTGCACCCGCCGCCCGGCAGCGAGGATGAGCCGCACCCACTCGGGCGAGTAGCGGGCCGCTGCCCCCTGCGCCTTCAGCCGCTCAAAACGCTGCTCCAGTTCCCCGGCTTCCTCCCAGCGGCGCACCTCCGCGGGCGTCTGCCTGGCCCACTGCACCTCGGTCAGCGGCCGGTACTCCAGCATCAGCGCCACCAGCCGCTCGGTGTGCGCTTCCTGGAAGCGGTCGTCCGCCGCGGCGACTAGCTCCAGCGGGCTGGCCCCGGTGTAGGCCACGAACTCGGCGAACTCGTCGGGAAAGGCGCTCCTCAGCTTGCGGGCCAGCACAGTAGCCAGGTCGGCATCCAGCCGGATGCGCTGCTCCCGCAAGCGACGGCGCGTGCCGGCCAGCGTCTCGGCGAAGTCCGTGCCCGGCGTGTGGAACGTATCCAGCCGGTCCTCCAGTTGCCGCGCGAAGCGATCGAGCGCTGCCTGGCCGGCCTGGCAGAGCCGCCGCACCTGATCCGGGGTCAGGGCTGCCTGGTAGACGCGGAGGTCATCCAGGCCCCCCTGGAAGTGCTCCGCAGCCCCGTTGTTGGAGCCAAGGAACGCCGGGGTGCCCGGCTGCAGGGCGATGACGCCCGGACGCGCCAACGAGCCGATCTCTTCCCCGTCGAGGTAGACGCGCATCGTCTGGCCATCGAAGGTGGCGGCACAGTGGTGCCACTCGCCGTCCAACACCCGTGTGGGGTCGAGCGGAGCGTCGCACTCCACGTAGCCGTCGATATTCAGCCCGAGAGAGAGGATCGTGCCGTTCTCCTGGAAGGAGAAGAGGAGGCGCCGCTCGCCATCCTCCTTACGGAAGATCTCGCGGAACCCGCCGAGCTCCACCGGGCGCACCCAGGCCGAGAAGGTGAGCGCCGGGAGCGTTTCGATCTCCGGCCAGCCGGCTGTTGCCAGCGCGTGGGTGCCCGCCAGGTTGAGGGCGTTGCCATGGACGCCCCGGATGCGCGGCGGCGGCGCCGTCGGCCGCACTGCCAGGGCCGGGCCGCCGCTGGCGTCGGCTACCTCCGGGGCCAGGGCGCCCTCGTTGGCGGTCCAGTGTGCCAGCAGCGGCGCCTCGGGCGGTGGCTCGTCGCCAGGAACCGCCTTGGCAAGCGCCGCCATCGCCGCCTGGCCGCTCGCGTGCAGCCGAGCGATCTCCGCCGGGCTCAGCGCCGCGGCGTAGATCCGCAGTTCGTCCATCGCGCCCTGGAAGCACTCGCCGCCGTCGGACGAGCCGAGGTGCCCGGACGCCGGCCCGCCGGCGCTCACCGTGCCGCGCCGCGCCAACGAGCCGATCTCCTCTCCGTCGAGGTAGACGCGCATTGTCTGGCCGTCGAAGGTGGCGGCACAGTGGTGCCAGCGCCCGTCCAGCACCCGTGTGGGGTCAAGCGGGGCATCGCACTCCACGTAGCCGCCCACGTTCAGCCCAAGGGAGAGGACCGTGCCATCCTGCTGGAAGGAGAAGAGCACCCGCTGGTCGCCATCCTCCTTGCGGAAGATCTCCCGGTAGCCGCTGAGGTCGGTGGGAAGCACCCAGACGCTGAACGAGAGCGCCGGGAGCTCGCCAAACTCCGGTTTCCCGGGCACGCGCAGCCGGTGGTTGCCGGAGAACGCCATTGCCGTGCCGAAAAGACCCGGCACGCGCTGGAGCCCCGCCGCGCCCGGATGCTCCGGGGAGGCGTGGTGCCCGTGGCCGCTGGCATCGCCACAGGTACTGCCGAACAACTCGTCGAAGCTCCAACCGGCGATCAGCGGCTGATCGAGGACGGGCGGGGTGGGCGCTGGATCCTCGCCCCGGAGGCCGGCGGCGGCTCCCGCCAGCAGCACGATGGCGGCGAGACCTCCCAAGACGCGGTGGCGAATGGCAGGCATGTGGCTTCCCTCCGACGCCGCGGCAGTGGCCCGGGCGCTTGCTGCCATTCTAGCCAAGCGCGCGGGTGCTGTCAACCGGGGGGTGTGGGCATCCTCACCGCTCGCGCAGCGTCACCAGGCGGCCGCGCTCGTTCAGCTTCACCGTCCAGCCTGGCCAGCGGGGAAGGGCCGACTCGCTGAGGGAAGCGTTGCGCATGCCGCTCTGCCAGTGCAGCGTCACCACCCGAGCGCGCGGATCGTAGGTCACGCGGTAGACCGCCAGGCCGGAGGAGAAGGTGCGCGGGAAGTGGCGGTCTAGCTCCGCCAGCGCCGGGGCATCCAGGCCCTCGAAGCGCAGGTCGGCGGGCGAGAGGAGCTGCCAGTCTGCCGGCCCCTCCACGCCCAGGCGTTCCAGGCGCTCCAGCAGCCAGTCGCGCGGGGTGATTGGTACCTCGCCACCGCCGGCCAGCGCCTGGTGGAGGTTCCAGGCCTCGGTGGCTTCCAGCAGGGCAGGGGAGACTTCCGGCAGCAGCCGGCCGGCCAGGATCAGGTCGGCGAGCGCCTGCCGCAGCAGTGGCCCCTCCAGCTCGCGCGTCTCGCGCCCGATCTCGCGGCCGGCGTACTCGATGGCAACGTCCGCCACCACTAGCCCCTCAACCAGTGTCGGGCTTTCCGGGCGGGGTCGTCCGAGGCCGGCGGCGCGCAGATCGGCAAAGGTGCAGGGCATGGCAAAGCGCGCCCGCAGCTCCGTGCGCAACCCCTTGCCGCCCACCGCCTCGATGTCGAGCATCAGGGCCGCCTGCGGACCCTCCGGCTCCGCGCCTGGAGCCGGCCGCCGCCGGCCCCGCGCCGGTCGCAGCCCCCACCGCACCTCATCCTGACCGTTGCCCCAGGCATCCCCCTGGCGGCGGCGCACGTAGGCGCGCTCCGGCCACTGGCGCAGAAGGTAGGCCAATAGCGCCGCGCGGTCGGGCGGTGCCGGGTCGCGCGCCACCGGCGGTAGGTCATAGAGGCCGCGCAGTTGGTCGGCAATGCGCCGGCACTCGGCCAGGGCGTCGGGGTGCAGCGCGCGGTCGCCGCCCTGACGCACCGCGAGGATCAGCCGCACCGCGTCGCACTGGGGCTGCGGCTCGTCCTCGTTCTCCTCGCCGCCGCGACGGAAGAGGGGAGCGCGGCTCTCCAAGGCGGCGGCCAGGTCGGCCACGTCGCGCCGCAGTGCCGGGGGCGCCTGGATCAGCAGCCGGGCCAGGGCGGCATCTACCGGCACGGCGAAGAGGCGCCGCCCAAACGGGGTGAGTTGGCCCGCGTCGTCGAGGGCACCCCAGGCCTGGAGCTGCTCCTGGGCGCGCTCTACGGCAAAGTCGGGCGGGGCATCGAGGAAACAGAGCTCTTGGGGCCGGAAGCCGGTGGCCGCCACGGCGAGCACGAATGACATCAGCTCCTCGCGCAGCACCTGCGGTGGGGTCTCCGCCTCCAGGACGGCGCGCTCGTCCCATAGCCGGTAGCAGTGGCCCGGCGCCACCCGGCCGGCACGCCCGCGCCGCTGCTCGGCCGAGGCTTGCGAGATCGGCACCACCGCCAGGGTGGAGTGCCCGCCCCGGTGGATGCGCTGGCGCACCAGGCCGCTGTCTACCACGGCGGTGACGCCCGGCAGGGTGACCGAGGTCTCCGCCACGTTGGTGGCGAGGATCACCCGCCGCCCCCCAGGGTCGAAAGCGCGATCCTGCTCAGCATTGGTGAGCGTGCCGTGCAGCGGCAGCACCTCGACGCCGCGGAGGCCCTGCAGGCGGGCGAGACAGTCGGCGATCTCACCCTTGCCGGGGAGGAAGACGAGCACATTGCCTGTCGTCTCTTGCAGTGCCCGCTGCACGCCCGCCACCACCCGCTCGCTGAGATGCCAGGGGCTGGGCACCGTGGGCCCGCCCAGATAGCGCACCGCCACCGGGTAAACGCGGCCCTCTGCCTGCAGCCATTCGCCCGCCAGGAAACGGGCGAGCCGCTGCCCGTCGAAGGTGGCCGACATGACTACCAGTCGGGCGGTGGGGCACAGGCGGCGCGCGACGGCCAGGAATAGGTCGGTCTCCAGACCGCGCTCGTGGAACTCATCGAGGATGAGGGTGCCATAGCGCGCCAGCTCACCCCCGGCCGCGTACTGCAGCGCCACGCCCGGCGTCATGAAGTGGACGCGCGTTGTCGCGCTGGCGCGGTCCTCAAAACGAACCGTGTAGCCGACGCCTTCCCCCAGGCGCTCGCCCGTCTGCGCGGCCACCCAGCGCGCCAGCGACCGACACGCCACCCGGCGCGGCTCCACCACCAGTACCGGCCGGCCGCTCGCCTCGGCACACCAGACCGGGATTCGGGTAGACTTGCCGCTGCCGGTCGGCGCGCTCACCACCAGGTGGCAGTGCGGCAGCCGTGCGTCCACCTGCGGGCGCAGCGCCTCAATCGGCAGCGAAGGAGCGGATGAGTCTGCAGCTTCCACGCGCCCTATGATACCACGCGGCAGCGAGAATCGCGAATCGTCTGCTGCGGCTGGTAATCCTTACCTTTGGAGATGTTCCTGAATGCGGGCAGTCTCCGCGGCGGCCTCCTCGGGACTGAGCAGGTGCCCATCGACAAAGGCGCTGAGACCGGCGGTGTACTGGGCGAGGGCGGCCGCCTCGTCCAGCTCCTCCGCGGTGGCCCCGTGTGCCTGCGCCACCCCGCGGTGGTGGGTGGCACAGTAGCGGCAGTGAACCGCCGAGGCCACCGCCAGGCCGATCAGCGCCCGGTACTTCGCCGGGATCCGGGTGGCCTCCACCGTGTAGCGCTTCACGAGCTGCCACTGCGCCGCGAGCAGTTCCGGGTCACCCTCGGCAGCTCGCAGGAAGCCGGGAACCGTTCCCAGCGTCTCCTGGATCTCCTGGAGGATCGCCTGCACCACCTCCGAGTGGGCGATCTCCTCGCGGCCACTTTCCTCCACTTCCGGCAGGATCTCCAGCATATCCCCGGTGTCGGGGAGATCGCTCAACGAATGGGGAGCCATCTCAGCCTCCTTCGCCCGGCACCAGCTTTGCCTCCAGGGTGATCGCCGTCGCCGCCAGCGCGCGCGAGACGGGGCAATCCACCTTGGCCTGCAGCGCCTTCTCCTGGAACTCCTGGTCGCTCATGCCCGGCACCGCGACCTCGGTGTGCAGGTCGATGCGGGTGATGGAGAAGCGGTCGCCCTCCTTCTCCAGGTGAACCGCGGCCGTGGTGTGAATGCGCTGCGGCGTGTGGCCGGCCTCCGCGAGGATGCCAGCCAGCGCCATGCTGAAGCAGCCGGCATGGGCCGCGCCGATCAGCTCCTCCGGGTTGCCCCCCTTGCCCGCCTCGAAGCGCGAGGCTGCCGAGTAGTCTCCCAGCGGCACGCCACGCCCCAGCCACAGCTTTCCCTCCCCCCGCTTTAGATCACCCCGCCACTCCGCCTCCGCCTTGCGTACCGGCATCGTCCCTCTCCCTCCGCTGCTAACGATCATACCAAGTCCCACGGCCGCTTACACCGATCCCTGCCGGCGGCCGCGCATCCCGTAGGGGCGAAGCATCTGCACGACCGGGCGTACTGCGTTTGCTCACCATCTGCCGCGCAGACGCTTCGCCCCTACTAGTGCCCCACAAACGCCCAGTTTTCACAAACAGTGTTCGATTCCGTCAGAGAATCGAGGGCACATAGCCAGCCCAACCGTTTGAAGTGCTGCCAGGCACCTGGACCGGCAGGCCGACGTCGCGCCCGGTACCGACCGCGCCGTGGGCCTTTGTGGCCGGCCGCGACGAGACAGCCTACCTACTCCTGCCTCTTGTTGCGCCTGGAATGGGGGAAGCGATGAGCCAGCCGCTTGTGTTGTTGGTGGATGATGATGAGCTTGTTGCGCAGGCGATAGAGGAGGTGCTTTCGCTGCTGGGCTTCACCGTGGTGTGGGCCCGCACCGCCGAGGAGGGATGGTCGCGTTTCTGTGGCTGCCAGCCGGACGTGGTAATGACGGACAACTCGATGCCCGACATGAGCGGGTTGGAGCTGGCCCGCCGCATCCGGGAGGTCTCACCGCAGGCGATGGTGGTGATGCTGTCGGCGATCCCACCCCCGGAGGCCGACTGCGTCTGCGACCTTGTCCTGAGCAAGCCGGTGCGCCTCGCTGCGTTGCGCGAGGGCCTGTGTCGGATCGGGGTGCTGTCAGGCAACGCCTGAGGCCCTCGGTGCCGTTGGCGCGTTCCACTCTCCCTGCCCCTGTTATTCTCCCGCGTGCTTGACAGGAGATCCCGGGCCCACCCCCGTAAAGAAACCAGAATTGGGCCTCGCGGTGCTCTGCTGCCGTGGCCTATTAGAACGTTTCCGCGATCCGCTGCCGCCCAGCAGACCCCCTGGCGCAGTTCCCCTGGCGCCCGGCCCGGGCGCGCTCGGCGAAATGGCCCTGCGGTCGGGAGAGGAGCCTACATGGAGGAGGGCAGGGGGATGCCAGCGCCGGGGCAAGGTGAGGCCACGGAAGCCGGCGTTCGCACGCGCATCCTGGTGGTAGATGATGAGGAGGCGGTGCGCTGCGCGGTGGCGGAGCTGCTCACCTCGCTCGGCTACGCGGTCGAGACGGCCGCCGGCGGGTTGGCGGCCCTCGGCAAGCTCCAGCAGCCGTTCGACCTGGTGCTGCTCGATGTCACGATGCCGGACCTGGATGGGTTCGCGGTGGCGGAGCGGATCCGTCGGCGCTACGCCATGGACGACCTGCCGATCATCATCGTCACCGCGCTGAACGACCGGGCGGCACGCCTCCGCGCGGTGGAGGTGGGCGTCAACGACTTCGTGGGCAAGCCGGTCGAGCCGTACGAGCTGCGGCTGCGCATGGCCTCGCTGCTGAAGATGAAGCGCGCGCGCGATGCCCTGAAGCAGCACCAGGCGGAGCTAGAGGAGACGGTTCAGGCGCGCACCGCCGCCCTGCGGCAGGCGCTGGCGGAGGTGACGGAGGCCGAACAGAAGGCGTATCAGGCGCACGTGGACACGATCCACCGCCTCGCCCTGGCCTCAGAGTTCCGCGACGAAGACACCGGCTCTCACATCCTGCGCATCTCCGGCTACTGCACCGTGCTCGCGCGTGCCCTGGGCCTTTCCGACGAAGAGGTGGAGTGTGTGCGCCTGGGCAGCCTGATGCACGACGTGGGCAAGATCGGCGTGCCAGACTCGATCCTGCTCTGCCCGCATCGGCTCACCTCCGCGCAGCAGATGGTGATGCGCCAGCACACCATAATCGGGGCGCGCATCCTCGACGGCTCGCCCTCCGCCCTCCTGCAGGCTGGCGCGGTGATTGCCTTGTCACACCACGAGAAGTGGGATGGCTCCGGCTATCCGCACGGATTGGTGGGCGCCGACATCCCCCTCTTCGGCCGCATCTGCGCCGTGGCGGACGTGTTCGACGCGCTGACCAGCCAGCGCCCCTACAAGCAGGCTTTCAGCATCGAAGAAGCGGTCGCCGTCCTCCGCGGGGGGCGCGGCCAGCACTTCGACCCCGAGGTGCTCGACGCCTTCCTCGCCCATCTAGACCAGATCGTTCCGGTCCTGACGGCGCACCGCGACGCGCCGGAGCCAAAGCCGCTGGAGGAGGTGCGCTGAGAACCCGTCCCCAGAGAGATGCCGGCGAGACGCCGGCGATCCGGCCGCGTGCTAGGCGTAGGAGGGATCTCTGCCCCCGATCCCGCCGCGGGCTCGGTTCCAGCCAGAGGCTCTCCGGGAACGGGCGGGGCGTCACGGTGATGCGGCTTCCTGGCTGGCGGCGGGCGTCAGGGCACGTAGCGAACGCCCATCCCCCGCACGGTGACGACGTGTGCCGGCCGGGAGGGGTTGGGTTCCAGCTTGCTGCGCAGGCCGCGGATGTGAACGTCTAGGGCGTGTGGATCGACGTAGGCGTCTTCGCCCCAAACGCGCGCCATCAGCTCGTCGCGCGGGTACAGCCGCCCGGGACGCGCTGCTAGGATGGAGAGGATGCGGTACTCGGTGGGGGTCAGCGGCAGGGGACGGTTACCGAAGACGGCCTCGCCCGTTTCCAGGTTGATTGCCAGCTCGCCGGCGCGGCTCACACCGGCGCTGGGGTCGGCCGCGCGGGCACCGGCCCGACGCAGCACGGCGCGGAGACGCGCCACCATCTCCGCGTTGCTGAACGGCTTCACCAGGTAGTCGTCGGCATACTCCAGGCCGAGCACCTTGTCGTGCTCCTGGCCGCGGGCGCTCATCAGGATCACCGGCACGTCCGACTCGGGGCGCAGGGCACGCAGCGCATCGAGTCCAGTCATGCTCCCAGGCATCATGATGTCCAGGAGCACCGCGTCCGGCTGCCAGGTCCGCAGCAGCGCTAGGCCGCTTTCGGCGTTGTGCGCCAGGCGCACGGTGAAGCCTTCGGCGGACAGCACCTCCCGCACTGCCTCAGCCAGGTCCACCTCATCATCTACGACCAGCACTTTCATCGGGAGCCCCTCAGTTAGTGTCCGCCTCACCCGGAAGAGCGGCCTCGGGCGGATCGAGTACCGCGCGCACCTTGCGTGCCAGCGCGCCCGGGGTGAACGGTTTCTGCAGAAAGGCAACGTCGTGACCCAGCACCCCATGGCGCAGGATTGCGTCTTCCGTGTAGCCTGAGATGTAGATCACCCGCGTCTCCGGCCGCATGCTGCGCAGGTGCTCTACCAGCTCGCGGCCGCTCATGCGGGGCATTACCACGTCGGTGACGAGCAGGTGAATCGGCCCGGAGTGCTCTGCCGCCATCTGCAAGCCCTCCCAGCCGTCGGCGGCCGTCAACACCGTATAGCCACCCAGTTGCAGGAACTCCCGCGCCGCCTCCCGCACCGCCTCCTCATCTTCCACCAGCAGTACCGTCTCGCTGCCGTGGGGATGGTTGCCCGACTCCAAACCGTCTTTCCCGGCTGCCGCGCACTCCGCCACCCGCGGCAGGTAGATGCGGAAGGTGGAGCCTTTCCCCGGTTGGGTCTCCACCTCGATCTCGCCACCGCTTTGCTTGACGATACCGTAGACGGTGGACAGGCCCAGGCCGGTGCCCCGGCCCGGCTCCTTGGTCGTGAAGAACGGCTCGAAGATGTGGGTCGCCGTCGCCTCGTCCATGCCGCAGCCGGTGTCGCGGACGGTCAGCACCACGTAGGGCCCGGGGCGCACCCCGAGCGGGTCGCCGGCGCTGCCGCTGAACTCCGCGTTGGCGGTCCAGATCGATAGCACGCCGCCCTGCGGCATCGCATCGCGAGCGTTCACCGCCAGGTTCAGGACCACCTGTTCCAGTTGGCTGGGGTCGGCCTTCACCCGCCCCAGAGCGGGATCGAGGGTAAACTGCAGGGTGATCGTCTCGCCGATCGTGCGCCGCAGCAGCTTCTCCATGTCGCCGACCACGCGGTTGAGGTCCAGCACCTCTGGTTGCAGCACCTGCTTGCGGCTGAATGCCAGGAGCTGGCGTGGCAGGGCCGCGGCCCGCTCGGCGATGCTGGTGATCTGCTCGGTGTAGCTGCGCAGGCCCGGGTGGTCGGCCAGACGGAGGTTCAGCAGCTCGCTGTAGGTCATGATCGGGGTCAGCAGGTTGTTGATGTCGTGGGCGACGCCGCTGGCCAGACGCCCAATCGCCTCCATCCGCTGCGCCTGCCGTAGCTCGGCCTCCAGCCGCTTGCTCTGACTGATATCCTGGGCGATCACCGAGAGGAACTCCAGGGAGCCATCCTCGCGCTTGTGCGCCAGCATCACCTGCAGGACGGCGACCTCCTCGCCAGTGGCTTTCTGGAGCACCGTCTCGGTGCTCCAGGACCCCTCCCGCAGCGCCGTCGTTACCCCCTCGCCTTGGATCTGCGCCCGCACCCGCTCCGGGTACAGGTCTGCCAGCGTCAGGCCAGTGATTGCCTCTCCCGGGCCCAGGCCCAACAGCTCACGGCCAGCGGCGTTCAGTGTCAGCAGGCGGCCCTGCGCATCGACACTGGCCATCAAGTGCGGCATCGCCTCGATGATCGCTGCCAGCCGTGCCCGCGTTTCCTCTTCCTGCTCGTGTTGCAGCCGCATCCGCAGCGCGGTGATGCCGTAGGCCAGGTCCTCCGCCAGTTCCTCCAACAGCGCTACCTCTTGGGCGTCGAAGGTGTCCGGCTCGGTGGCGTAGAGGGTGAGCGCCCCCAGCACTTCCGACTTGTTGGCCAGGGGGAGTGACACGGCCGCGCATATCCCCTGGGCAGAGGCCAGGTCCTGCCAGGGCGCGCACTCCGGGCAATGGGCCAGGTCTCGGCATACTGAGGACGCGCCGGTGCGAATGGTGGTTCCGGTGGGTCCGACCCCCAGCTCCATCTTTCCCCAGAAGGTACGCAGGCGGCGCATGGCGGCCGGCGGCAACCCCGCCACGGCGACGGGGATCACGCTGCACGCGTCGTCATCCGCCGGGATGCCAATCCAGACTACCTGGTAGCCGCCGTCCTCCACCAGGAACTGGCAAACCTGGTTGAGGAGGTTCTGCTCGTCGGTGGCGTGGACCAGGGCCTGGTTACAGGCGCTCAGCATCCGCAGGGCGCGGTTCGCCCGCCGCAGCTCTTGCTCGGCCTGCTTCAGCTCGGTGATGTCCGTGGAGACCCCGATCATCCCGGTCAGCCGACCCTCGGCGTCCAGGATCGGGGCGTCGGTGACGATGGCGGGGAACGCCGTGCCGTCGCGGCGCCGCACCAGGAACTCGCCAGAGCAGTTTCCGTCCGCTTGCAGGCGCGCCAGGGTCTCCGGCGTCTGCCGCGGCAGCCCGTCTATCGGCATCACCTCGGTGATCGGGCGGCCCAGCGCCTCGGAACGCGACCATCCACACAGCCGTTCGGCTGCTGGGCTCCAGTAGGTGATGGCGCCGGTGGCATCGGTGGCGACTACCGCCTGCCCCACCGCGTCCAGCAGCCGCGCCTGGAAGTGGATCGCGTCGGCGGAGCGCTGATGGTGCAGCGCGATGGCGTAGAGGGCGGCCAGCCGCTCGACCACCGCCACGTCGCGCTCCGTGTAGTCGCGGTCGGCGTTCGCCAGGGCGATCTGCCCCACCAGGGTGTTGCCCTGCAGAGCCGGCACGGCCAGGAGCCGCTCAATCGGCAGGTGGCCCGGGGGCACTCCCACCGCCCGGGGATCGGCGGCGGCCTGGTTGGTCATCAGCGACTGGCGGTGGGTGGCCACCCATCCCCACAGCCCGTGAAACCCATGGAACGCCTCGTCACCGCTGTCTGCCGGGCACAGCTCCACGCCCCCGTCCGAGCGCACGGGGCAGACCAAGCGGCCGGTCTGCGGGTCGATGTAACCAATGAAACCGATGCGGCTGCCGGTGAGCGTGCAGGCGTGCTGCAGGATCAGCCGCGACATCTCATCGATGGATGCCGTCTCTATCAGCGCCCGCGACAGCTTGGCGAGGGCGGCGTTCACGGCGCTCTCCCAGGCCAGTGCCTCCTCGGATTGCTTCCGCGGGGTGATGTCGTGAACCGCCGTTAGCCACCCCACCGTACTGCCCTCGGCATCCTTGAGGGGTGACGCCACTAGCAGGGCATCAAAGCGACTGCCATCGCGCCGGCGATAGCGTACCTCTACCCCGCCGGCGGCCGGGCTGCCATCGAGCATCGCCTGCAGCGCCGCGGCGCACGCCTGGTGCGCCTCTGGCGCCCAGTAGACGAACGGGGGCGTGGCGCCGACCAGCTCCTCCTCGCGCCAGCCGACCATCGCGCAGAACGCCGGGTTGACGTGCGTCTGCCGCCCTTGCAGGTCGACGGCGGTGATCCCGGCGGCGACCGACCGCTCCACGGCCGCGCGGAACGCCTGCTCGGCACGTGCCGCCTCCTCGGCCCGCCGCTTTTCCTCCCTCAGCCGGCGGGCCTCGACCGCTTGCGTCACCGCCTGCCCCAGCCGGCCTAGCTGATCCTTCAGCAGGTAGTCGGTGGCGCCCTGGCGCATGGCCGCCACCGCCGTCTCCTCCCCGATCGCCCCGGAGACGATGATGAACGGGATGTCGAGGCCGCGCTGCCGCAGCAGCTCCAGGGCGCGGAGCGCGCTGAAGCGCGGCAGCGCGTAGTCGGCCAGGATGATATCGAGATCGGCGCTCAGGTGGGCCAGGAACGCCTCTTCGGTATCGACACGGGTGCAGGTGACCTCCAGGCCCCACTGCCGCAGCTCGAACAGAATGATTTCGGTGTCGGTGGGTTGGTCCTCGATGCTGAGAATGGATAACGGTGCAGGCATCAGGATCCCTTCACAAGATGGCGGTCGCCGCGGCAGCCGGCGACGATCGTCTGCGGGGGCGGTCAGGCATCGGCTGCCTCCCTGCCCAGGGTAAAGTAGAAGGTTGCCCCCTGGTCGGGGGCAGCTTCGGCCCAGATTCGGCCGCCGTGGCGGTGAATGATCCGCTGCACGGTAGCCAGGCCGACGCCGGTGCCTTCATACTCGTCGGCGGTGTGCAGGCGCTGAAACACGCCGAATAACCGGCCGGCATTGCGCATGTCGAAACCCGCGCCGTTGTCGCGCACGAAGTAAACGGGCACGCCGGCCTGCCACTCACAGTCCACCTCAATCCGCGCCTGCGCTCGCCGGCGCGTAAACTTGATAGCGTTGTCCAGCAGATTGGCGAAGACCTGGCGCAGCAGGCCGGCATCCGCCTGGCACGGAGGCAGGTCACCCACCACAACCGTCACTTCCCGCCCGGCCGGCCGTGCCGCCAGTACCTCGCGCACCAGGGCCGCCGGGTCCACCGGCTGCTTCTTGGGCGCCTGCCGGCCCAGGCGTGACAATGCCAACAGATCGTCGATCAGTCGGCCCATCTGCCGCGCTCCCTCGCGCACTTGCCGCAGGTAGCGCTGGGCCTCCGGGGGGAGCTGGGCACCGTACTCGTACTGCAACATACGGGCGTAGCCGTCCATTGCTCGCAGCGGCACGCGCAGGTCGTGCGAGACCGAGTAGCCGAACGCCTCCAGCTCCTGGTTCACCCACTGCAGTTCGGCGGTGCGCTCGGCGACGCGCTGCTCTAACTGTTCGTTAAGCCGCCGCAGGTCTTCCTCGGCCCGGCGGCGGGCGGTGACATCGTGCAGCGAGATCAGCCACGAAGGCTCGCCGTCCCAGTGGATCTGGGCTACCCGCATCGCGACGGTGACCGTCTGCCCGTCCGGGCGAACGATGGTCCGCTCGGCCGGGTCACCGGCCGGTGCCGGAAGCTCAAACGGGAGGCCGGTCAGCTCGTCTTGCTGGCGCCCAAACAGCTTCTCCGCCGCCGGGTTGGCAAGCCGGATGATGCCGTCGGCGCCCACGATGACGATCCCGGCGGCATTGCGGGCGATGATCGTCGAGAGGCGCATCTGCTCCGCCCACAGCAACGCCATCGTGCGCTCCGCCCGCGCCTTCAGTTGCTCCCGCTCGATGGCATAGCGCACGGCGCGGGCCAGCAACGGGCCGGTAAGCTCATCCTTCAGCAGGGAGTCTTGCGCGCCCCCACGGACGGCCGCCGCGGCGAGCGGCTCGTCGCCCGGCTCTACCAGCAGGATCACCGGCAGGCGCGGCGCCTGTCGGACAACCTGGGTGAACGTCTGGATGCCCTGGCAATCTGGCAGTCCCAGGTCAAGCAGCACCACGTGGATCCCACCGTCGCGTAGCTTCGCCAGCGCGGCGGCCAGGGAGCCGACGTCACTCACCGTGAAGCGACCGCAGGCCGCTTCGACCAGCATCATCGTGACGCGGCGGGCCTGGTCCGGGTCATCCTCGACCAGCAGCACTCTAGATACCTGGTTAGCCATGGGGCGTACACGATCCCTCTCGGGAGACGCCACCGTGGCCGGGCAATGCCCACCAGACACGTGCCTCCTTCCAATGGGTTTGCCGGTGTGCCTCTCCCCTTGATGCAGACTCTGCTGAGCTACTATTCGTATGTCACGCCGCACAGCTTGAGTCTTCGTTGGACGACCCACCCCGGAGCAAATGAGGGACTTCGCGGTGCACTTCGGTGGTGCGGGCCTAGATCCCTTGAGGAACTGATCTTCAGAACTTGAGCTTGCCCCAACTGCTTCTTGAGCTTCTCTTGAGGTTCGGTTGGTAAACTCATCCTACCAGAGGTAGGCTGCCCTCATCCAGCAGCCGTGGGGAGAGCCGCCATGGATGCCAGGCCAGGACCAACCCAGACCGGCACCCGCCACCGGCGGGCAGTTGCTAGCGCTCAGGCGCGGGCGCTGTTCGCCGCCGCCCTGGTGGCCGCCCTCCTATCTGTCCTCACCGTCATCCGCCCGGCCGAGGCGGGCGCCGCCCAAACCGTTTCGACGCACCAGGTGACCGTCCGCGTGCCTGCCAGGGCATCTGCCGTCGACACTGGGGTCTACCTGGAAGCCGGCGAGCCGTTCGTGATTAGCGCGGCGGGCGAGTGGACGCTGGTCACCGACCGCAAACAGTACATGGCCGATGCCGACGGTGCCGCCTATTGCGTTTACGAGGGGCGGCGGTTGGGCGTGCTGCTAGGGCGGGTGGCTGGCCTTCCCGGCCCGGCGCAGTTTGCCCTCGGCACCCGGGCGGAGAGCCGGGCGCCGGCATCCGGTGTGCTCTACTTGATGTCCAACCACCCCTGGTGGCTGCGCGACCGGCAGCAAGGCGAGTTGACGGTCACCGTGCGCGGAGGGCGTGCGGCAACGCCGGAGCTGCGGTCGAACAGCGAGGAGGCGGAGCTTCGCGCCGCGCGGGCGGCGGTGCTGCAGCGGCTGAACGCGGTGCGCCAGCGGATGGGGTTGCCGGCGGTGGACGTGGTGGCGGCGCTGGAACGGGCGGCACAGGGGCACGCCAAGTATGCGGACCGCCATGACTACTCGCACCAGGAGCGGCCGGATCGCGCCGGCTTCGTGGGGGAATACCCCTGGGATCGAGCGCGGGCGTTCGGCTACGTGGGGGGCTGCGGCGAGGTGATGGCGATGGAGGAGGGCGCCGAAGCGGCGCTGGAGATGTGGCTGGCCAGCGTCTACCATCGGCAGTTCATCACCCATCCCGCCCTCAGCGGCATCGGGTTCGGCCTCTACGGGCGCGTCCAGGTGCTCAACTACGCGCTGGCGGCGGCGCCGCTCACCGAGCGGGTGGCTGCTTATCCCCCGCCGGACGCGCAGGAAGTGCCGCTCTCCTGGCCCGGCCTGGAGCTGCCCAGCCCGATCCCGGAGGGGGCTCCCACCCCGGTCGGATACACGGTGAGCGCCCACTTCCCCGCGGTCGTGAAGGCGGTCCACGCCCTGCGGCTGGAGGACCCCCACCGGGGAGTGGTGGGCTGCTATGCTCGCCACCGTCTCAGTGACGCGGCGCTGTCTAACAGCGATGCCGTGTTCCTGCTGCCGCGCGCGCCGCTGCAGCCCGGCACGACCTACCGCGTCTCGATGGCGGTGGAGACCGCGCGCGGCCCCCAAGAGATTGCCTGGTCGTTCACCACCAGCGCCGAGGCGGAGGGGGCGCGCGAGAGCGCTGTGTTGGGCCCGCCCTCCCTGACGACGATGGCTGCCGACGTGCGGCAGGGGCTGCTCGGGCCGCTGGCCTGGCTGGTTGGGCTGACGTTTGGCCGGGGGGCTGTGCCGACGTAGGTGAAAGTGGGTGCTCTCGGGGTCCGGGATGTTTCTGACCCCGGGGGCGTGGAATAGCGGATGGGCCGGCACGGAGGCCGGCCGCAAGGGATCTATCCCGATCGCGAGGGCGGCTCGCGCTGGCCGCCCAAGGAGTGCTGAGCATGACGGACCAATCTGTGGCATCGGTGCAGAGCGAAGTGCGCGCGTACCAGGTGGCCGGCTCCGCCGTGAGGCGGGTGACGGGCACCCTGGCGGCGGTGGCGGCCGCGGGGCTGCTGCTGGTGGCCGACCTGGTGCTGTCCGTCACCCGTGGGCGCTGGCCGGCTTGATCCCACCGCGGCCCCCCAGGTAGCCGCCTGCCGGGCGCCACTCCTCGCCGCGTTGATGCCCAACGCCGGTCGGCTGGGCGTTTGCCCGGCGACGTGGGGGCGCACGGTGAGGTGCTTGCCCATCTGATTCTGGGGGAACTCCCAGAGCCGCTGCCGAAAAGTCCCCGTGCATCCGGATCGACCGCCGGGCGCCCCCCGCCGACGCCCGACCTGGTGTCGGATGCACGAAAGGGACTGCCATGGATCTCTCGCTGCTGCTGGTGGCCGCCGCCCTGGTGGCCGTAGTGGCGCTGCCGGCCGACGCGGTGGCGCCAACTGCCGCTGAGAAAGATTGGGCACGCCGCTGGGTGGAGACGGCGTTTGGCCGCCCAGAGGCCCCCCCTCTCTCGTTTCTCTACGATGGCCAGCCCTCGGGTGAGCTCCTCGCCCGCTGGCAGTTCTCCCAGGCTGAGGAACGCCTGGACCGCAATCGCACCCAACGTACCCTGACCTGGCGTGACCCCGGCACCGGCCTGGAGGTGCGCTGCGTTCTGGTGAGCTACCAGGACTTCCCCACCGTTGAGTGGACGGTGTACCTGAAGAACACCGGCGCGGCCGACACGCCGATCCTGGAGCAGATCCAGGCCCTCGATCTGCACCTGGAGCGCGGCGAGGCCGGCGAATTCCTCCTGCGCCACGGCGTTGGCTCGCCGTGCCGGCGCGACGACTACGCTCCGCTGCAAACGCCGCTCGGCCCGGAGGCAACTAAGCGAATCACCGCCGCTGGTGGCCGGCCGACCAACAGCGACTTGTGCTACTTCAACCTGGAGTGGGGAGGTGAGGGGGTCCTCCTCGCCATCGGCTGGCCGGGGCAGTGGGCCGCGACGTTTGCGCGGGAAGGGGAACGGGGCTTGCGCCTGCGCGTCGGCCAGGAGCTGACCCATTTCCGCCTGCATCCCGGCGAAGAGGTGCGCACGCCGCTGGTTGCCCTCCAGTTCTGGCAGGGTGGCGACTGGATCCGCGCCCAGAACGTGTGGCGGCGCTGGATGATCGCCCACAACCTGCCGCGCCCTGGCGGGAAGCTGCCGCCCCCGCAGTTCGTCGCCTCCAGTTCCCGCCAGTACGGCGAGATGATCCACGCCAACGAAGAGAACCAGCGGATGTTCATCGACCGCTACCTGGAGGAGAAGCTGCCCCTCGACTACTGGTGGATGGATGCTGGCTGGTACGTCAACGAGACGGGTTGGCCGAACGTTGGCACCTGGGAGGTGGACCGGAAGCGCTTCCCCCGCGGCCTGCGTGCCGTCAGCGACTACGCCCATGCCAAAGGGCTGAAGACGGTGGTCTGGTTCGAGCCGGAGCGGGTCACTGCCGGCACCTGGCTGGCAACGGAGCATCCCGAGTGGGTCTTGGGCGGCACCCTCCTCAACCTGGGCCATCCGGAGGCCTGGCAGTGGCTCACCAACCACGTCGATCACCTGATCACCGAGGAGGGGATCGACACCTACCGCCAGGACTTCAACATGGACCCGCTTCCCTTCTGGCGGGCGAACGACGCCGAGGATCGCCAGGGGATCACCGAGATCCGGCATGTCACCGGCCTGCTGGCCTATTGGGATGAGCTGCGCCGCCGCCACCCGAACCTGCTCATCGATACCTGCGCCTCCGGCGGCCGCCGCAACGACCTGGAGACGCTGCGCCGTGCCGTGCCGTTGTGGCGCACCGACTACGCCTACGAGCCGGTGGGCACCCAGTGCCACACTTACGGCATCTCCTTCTGGATCCCCTACAGCGGCACCGGAACCTGCTTCGCCCGCTCCGCCGCCTACTACGGCGAGGGAAAGCTGGACGTTGACGCCTACGGCTTCTTCAGCAACGCCGCCCCGAGCCTCGGCTCCGGGCTGGATATGCGCGTGCGCGAGACCGACTACCGAAAGGTACGCCGCCTGGTGGAGCAGTGGCGGGAGTACCTCGCCCCGCACTACTACGGCGACTACTACCCGCTGACCCCCTACAGCCAGGATGAAAGCGTGTGGCTGGCCTGGCAGTTTGACGGGCCGGAGCAGGGCACCGGTGTGGTGCAGGCATTTCGCCGCGCGGAGAGCCCCTACGAGAGTGCCCGCCTCCGCCTGCGCGGCCTCTCGCCGCGCACGGAGTACACCCTCACCGACCTGACTACCGGCAAGACGCGCACCGAGCGGGGTCACGTCCTGATGGAGCAGGGTCTGCTGGTCACCCTCCCCGAGCGACCGGCGGCGGGCGTGATCGCCTACCGACGGCAGTAGGCGGGCGCCAGCAGGGAAGGGGTGGCAGGCCGGGGTGACCGCGCGCCACGCCACTCCCCTGGCAGCGAAGGGAGCCCCATGGGTCGTGCCACCTGCATCATTCGGCCGGAAACAGCGGACGTTCCCGAGGCGCTGGCGCAGACGGTGCGCGACGCGCGGCGGGTGGCAGTCCTCACCGGCGCCGGGGTGTCCGCCGAGAGCGGCATCCCAACGTTTCGGGGAGTGAGGATCGGCCCCCCAGGTCCCCCGGGTTCGGAGGGATCGGGGGGCCAGGCACCCTTCGATCCGATGGTGCAGGCCTCGCCGGAGGGGTTTGCCGCCGATCCGGAGCGGGTGTGGCAGTGGTACGAGTGGCGCCGCCGCCTGGTGCTGCAGGCGCGGCCGAACGCGGCGCACCTGGCCCTGGCGCGTCTGGAGCAGCACGTGCCGCGGTTCACCCTGGCCACGCAGAACGTGGATGACCTCCACGAGCGGGCAGGCAGCCGGCGTGTGCTGCACGTGCATGGCGAGCTTTTCGCCAACCGCTGCTTTGCCGAGGGGCGCCTGCTGCGCGATGAGGAGCTAGACCACGGCAGCGTACCGCCCCGCTGCCCCTGTGGCGCCCACGCTCGCCCCGGCGTGGTCTGGTTCGGCGAACCGCTTCCGGGGCGAGTGTGGGAGGCCGCCGCGCGGGCCTTCGCGGAGTGCGACCTCTGCCTGGTGGTCGGCACATCCGCCACCGTCTACCCCGCCGCTAGCCTCGTCGATCTGGCGCCAGGCGCGGCGGTTCGCGTGGTGGTGAACCCGGCAGCCACCGGGCACGCCGAGGATGCCGACTATCTCCTCCTGCAGCCGGCGGGCCGGGCGCTGCCGACACTGGTCGCGGCGGCGTTCGGCGACGCTGCTCCCGGGGCATAAGCACCTATCCGCGCACCCCCGACGCCCGGCGGGTTGCTCCGTTCGTTGGCTCTTCGAGGCGTCGGCGTCCTCGGGGCGCAGCGGCAGCCTGGATTTTCCAGGAAAGCGGGCGCCCCGGGTCGAAGCAAACGGTTGGATCCCCGGCCCGCCCGGCCAGTGTCCGCCGTTGGCGGCAGGGGCACTGGTGGGAGGGTGATGGGCCGCCGCGGGCGCCTGGGAGCGGGCGCCGGTGAGTTCGAGCGCGCGGCGGGAGAGGAGCACTCAGTGCAGGTGGTGTGGATGACGGCGGCGCTGCCAGCGGAGGTGACGGAGCCGGCCCTGGTGGTCGCAGGGGCTGTTCTGCTGGTCATGCTGGTGGTGCAGGGGTGGCTGGTGGTGCGCGTGCGGCGGTTGGGCCAGAGCTATAAGCGCCTGATGGCCGGTTCCTCCGGCGAGGGGCTGGAGCGAACCTTGTTCGAGCACCTCGATCGGGTGGCGGCAGCCACGGCCCGCGCCGATGAAGTGGCCGACACCTGCCGTGCCCTGGAAGAACGCCTGACCGGGTGCATCCAGCGAGTGGGGATCCTCCGCTTCGATGCCTTTGAGGACGTGGGCGGGCAGTTTAGCTTCGCGCTTGCCCTGCTCGACGGCCACCAGAATGGCGTGGTGTTGAGTTCCCTGCACGGCCGGCAAGAGACGCGCTTCTACGTCAAGCCGATCACCGAGGGGCGGTCGGAGGTGCCTCTCACCGAGGAAGAGTGTGCGGCGCTCCGGCAGGCCGGCTGTGAGGTGGAAGGCCCCCGGCTGCAGCGCCTGAACGGTGGCTTAACCACGGCCGGGTAGCCCCGCCGCGGCCGCCGCCCAGCGCACGCCGGGCAACTGGCCGGAGTGCCCGAGCAATCGGGCATCGCACGGTGGGAAGCCGCATTGCTGCGGCGCTCCGCTGCTTTCTCCGGGGGTTGCCGGAGTGCCCGAGTCATCGGGCATTGGCATCACCCTCTCGCCGCCTGCCCCTGATGATGGGCTGGCCCCCAACCCCCGAGGGCCAACGGCAGTCCACGCGCGTTACCCCATTCGCCTCACCCACTCTGCCTGGCCATTGGCGCCGTGCCAGGGCAAGCGTGCGCCCCGCGAAGCGCATCCTTGGGGCCGGCCGGATGAGCCGCTGTGGATCTGGGTATAACTGAGCGCAAAGACCCTCCGAAAGAGTGTTGACAACACCATTGTCAAGTGGTATACTAGGCATGGACTAAACCCAGGAGCGCCCGGGGGCAGGCTGCGGCGTGGCGCCGGGCGAGCGCGTGAGGAACTGGGAACGGCTGGGCGGAGACCGCCCGCGCGAAGAGGTGAGGGAACTATGGGCAGGATTGTGGGTATCGATCTGGGGACGACCAACTCCGTGATCTCGGTCATGGAGGCGGGCGAACCCACCGTCGTTCCAAACGCCGAGGGCGGGCGGATCACGCCGTCGGTGGTGGCGTTCACCAAGACGGGAGAGCGTGTCGTCGGCCAGCCGGCGAAGCGGCAGGCGGTGATCAACCCCGAGAACACCATCTTCTCCATCAAGCGTTTCATGGGCCGCCGTTTCGCGGAGGTGCCCGAGGAGCGCAAGATGGTGCCCTACAAGGTGGTGGAGGGCAAGAACGGCATGGCGATGATCGAGATCCAGGGCAAGCAGTACGCGCCCGAGGAGATCTCGGCGATGATCCTCCAGAAGCTGAAGGCGGATGCCGAGGCTTTCGTGGGCGAGAAGATCACCGACGCCGTCATCACCGTGCCCGCCTACTTCAACGACGCGCAGCGCACCGCCACCAAGACCGCCGGTGAGATCGCCGGCTTCAACGTGCGCCGCATCATCAACGAGCCGACCGCCGCGTCGCTGGCCTACGGCCTGGAGAAGAAGAAGAACGAGACGATCCTCGTCTTCGACCTGGGCGGCGGCACCTTCGACGTGTCCGTCCTCGACGTGGGTGAGGGCGTCTTCGAGGTTAAGTCCACCGCCGGCGACACCCACCTGGGCGGCGACGACTGGGACGAGCGCCTGGTGAACTACCTGGCCGACGAGTTCCAGCGCAACGAGGGGATTGACCTGCGCAAGGACCGCCAGGCCCTCCAGCGCCTGCGTGAGGCCGCGGAGAAGGCGAAGGTGGAGCTTTCCAGCGTCACCCAGACGAACATCAACCTGCCCTACATCACCGCCACGCAGGAGGGCGCCAAACACCTCGACACCTCGATCACCCGCGCCAAGTTTGAGGACCTGACGCGCGACCTGCTGCAGCGCTGCGAAGGCCCGTTCAAGCAGGCGCTGCAAGATGCCGGCCTCACGGCGCAGCAGGTTGACGAGATTGTGCTGGTGGGCGGCTCCACCCGGATGCCGATGGTGCAGGAGTTGGTGCGCCGGCTCACCGGGCGTGAGCCCCACAAGGGCGTGAACCCGGACGAGGTGGTGGCCGTGGGCGCCGCCATTCAGGGGGGCGTGCTCGCCGGCGAGGTGAAAGATGTTCTGCTGCTGGACGTGACGCCGCTGTCGCTGGGGATCGAGACGCTGGGCGGCGTGTTCACCCGGCTGATCGACCGCAACACCACCATCCCCACCAAGAAGTCGCAGACCTTCTCGACCGCCGAGGACAACCAGAACGCGGTGACCATCCGGGTGTTCCAGGGCGAACGGGAAATGGCCGCGGACAACAAGCTGCTGGGCCAGTTCAACCTCGAGGATATTCCTCCCGCACCGCGCGGCATGCCGCAGATCGAGGTGACCTTCGACATCGACGCCAACGGCATCGTCTCGGTCTCTGCACGGGACAAGGGCACCGGCAAGGAGCAGAAGATCAC
>JAAZEB010000117.1 GCA_012512505.1 Armatimonadota bacterium
CGCCGGGTCGGTGCCAGCCACGCCGTCGCGACCGATGGTGTAGAGCACCGGGAACTCGATCTGCTCGTCGGTGGCGTCCAGGTCGAGGAACAGCTCGTGGATCTCATCGAGCACCTCGTGGGGGCGGGCGTCCTGCCGGTCAATCTTGTTGATGACGACGAGGGGCGGGAGGCCGGCGGCGAGCGCCTTGCTCAGCACGTAGCGAGTTTGGGGCAAGGGTCCTTCGGCGGCATCGACCAGGAGCATCACGCCATCCACCAGGCTGAGGGCGCGCTCTACCTCGCCGCCGAAGTCGGCGTGGCCGGGCGTATCGACGATGTTGATCTTCACACCACTATAGGTGACGGCGGTGTTCTTCGCCAGGATGGTAATCCCCCGCTCGCGCTCCAGGTCGATGTTGTCCATCACGCGCTCGGGGATCTGCTCATTATCACGGAAGAGGCCACTCTGCCGCAGCAGAGCATCGACGAGGGTGGTCTTGCCGTGGTCAACATGGGCGATGATCGCCAGGTTCCGCAGATCATCGCGCGGGGTACTGGATGGCTTCATGGTCACATGGTACCACAAGGCGGTAGCGGCGTCAACGACGCGGCAGCGCCTGTTGAGCGCCGGGGTGGCCAGCCGCGTCGCCCACCGCGTGCGGCCATGCAGACGGGCACAATGATACAAACGCGGGCAGCGGCCTTGCCAGAGCCGGCGGACGCCCCGTCGGGCGGCAGAACGCGGCGCTGTGGGTGCGAATGGCTACCGGGCAGGGGTTGACAAGGGCGGGCAGGGCTGACTATAATGGAACATGGAGGAGGCCTGGCTGTGGATGAGTTCTGGACTATCCAGCAAGCAGCCGCTGCACTGCAGGTACACGAGCGGACGATCCGGCGTTGGATCGGTGACGGACGCTTGAAGGCAGTGCGGGTGGCGCGGACGATTCGTCTGCCACGTGGGGCCGTAGAGGCGTTGGCAGCAGCGACCAATGGACACGAGCAGGCAGACCACAGCGTTGGCTGCCCAGGGGAGGGGAATGGAGCCATGTCTGAAGAAAAAAAGGACGCTGTCGTCCAGGCCGGCTTGCAGGACGTGGTGGCTGGCGAGTCATCCATCTGCTTCATCGATGGCGAGCGGGGCCGCCTGGTCTATCGCGGCTACGACGCGGTGGAGCTGGCGGAGCACTCGACGTTCGAGGAGGTGGCCTACCTGCTGTGGTATGGGCGGCTGCCGGGCAGGGTGGAGTTCGAGGCGTTCCTCGACAGCTTCACCGGCAGCATGGAACTGCCGGTGGAGACGGTGATGATCCTGCGCATGTTCCCGAAGGCGGCCACGCCGATGGAGGTGCTGCGCACTGCCGTCTCCTCGATGGGCCATTGGGACCCGGACAGCGGCTGCACCCGCCTCGATGCCTGCCTGCGCAAGGCAATCCGCCTCACCGAACGGATTCCGCTGGTGATCACCGCCCATCAGCGCCTCCGCCATGGCAAGGAGCCGGTCCATCCGATTCCCGGGAAGAGCATCGCCTACAACTTCCTCTACACGCTGCAGGGTACCGAACCGGATCCAGACTGGGTGCGTGCCTTCGACGTGGCGCTGACCCTCCACGCCGACCACGAATGGAACGCCTCCACCTTCACCGCCCGCGTGGTGGCCTCGACGATGGCCGACATGTACTCGGGGGTGACGGCGGCAATCGGTGCCCTCAAGGGCCCGCTGCATGGCGGCGCCAACGAGGAAGTGATCAAGATGCTGCAGCAGATCGGCGGGCCGGAGCGCGCCGAGGGCTGGGTGAAGGACGCCCTGGCCCGCAAGGTGAAGATCCCCGGCTTCGGGCACCGTGTCTACCGCACCGATGACCCGCGCGCCCCAGTCCTCAAGCGGTACGCCGAAATGCTCACCCGCAAGTCCGGCGATACCCGCCTCTTCGAGACGGCGTGCGCCGTGGAGCAGGTGACCCGCGATAATACCCGCGTCTACCCGAACGTGGACTTCTACTCGGGCCTGTGCTACCACGCGATGGGGATCGAGGCGGAGCTGTTCACGCCGATCTTCGCCATGAGCCGCACCGTTGGGTGGACGGCCCACATCCTGGAGCAGTGGACCAAGAACCGGATCATCCGCCCGCGCGCTCAGTACACCGGCCTCACCGATATCCGTTACGTGCCGCTAGACGAGCGCGGGACATAGGGGCCCCGGGCCCCGCGTGGGCAGCGGGAAGCAGAAGCGCGAGCGGCCCCCTCCCCCAAGTTCGGAGGAAGGGGGCCGCTCGCGGGGCGTTGCCCCGGCAAGGTGGCGGTCCACCGCCGCACGCCTACGGGTTAGAGGGGTCGTCCGGGGTTGGGCGTTCATCAACGGCCATAGGCGCGCTGCGGTCGCTCCGGTGGCGCGAAGGGGCGTTCTTCCGTGTCAGCGGGCACCTGCAGGCCGACCGGCATGCTGTCTTCCAGGCGGGAGACACCGGCCGCGGCCGCGGGGTGCTCCGGCTCGCGTTCCAGAATTCGCCGGTACTGCGCGTAGGCGTCTTGCGACAGTCCTTCCTCCTCCAGCGCCTGGGCATAGGCCAGGCGTGCCTCGACATCCGACTCGCCAGCCTCTAGCAGCGCGCGCAGCCGTGCCATCCGCGTAAGACGCGGCGGGGTCTGGTCGTCGCCGGCAGTTGCCTCCGCGGTGTCCGCCGCCGGGGCTTCATTCGTTTCGGCCGGTGCCATCGCGGTCAGGCGCGCCAGCGCCTCGGCGGCATCCTGGTTGTCTGGGTCGGCTGCCAGCAGGAGCTGATACTCCTCGCACGCCCGCTCTGTGTAGCCGGCCTCGGCCAGCGCCGCTGCGTAGGCCTGCCGGGCGAAGAGGTCGTCCGGACTGTCGTCCACCACCTTGCGCAGCTCGGCCAGGCGCCCCAGCCGCTCCTGGTCGGCGAAGCGCTCCTCGTCCGTTTCGTAGCCGAAAAGAACCCGGCCGGCCGGCGCTGTCGAGGAGGCCGACTGGCGCCCTCCTTCCTCCCCAGACTCGGGGGGAAATGGGGAGCCGGTTTCTTCCGTGTCACCCGCAGGCGGCGCGCCCTCCCTCTCCGCGCGGAGATCGGCGGGCGAGGGGGAGCTTGCCGCCGCCGGGCCGAAGGCGGAGCGCTCGCGCACCTGGCGGGTGATGCGCTCCAGGTCGGGCAGGCGCGCGCGGATCTCACGCTCCTCCGCGTCCCCCCGCCGGGCCAGGAACATCAGGAGCTCGCGCACGTTGTTGAGGTCCAGCTCCAGGGCGTGCCGGTAGTGGTCCGCAGCGCCATCCAGATCGCCCCGCTGCACCAGCGCGTGCCCCAGGTAAAGGTGGGCGCCGCCGTTCGCTGGGTCGGCCTCCACCGCCTGGCCCCACTTCTCGATCTCCTGGGCGACCAGGTCCTCCTCGATTTGCTGCTCTTCCTGATGGCGGCGCAGGACGATCCAGGCGAGATAGCCGACGCCGGCGATCCCGAACAGCCACGAGAGCACCGTGCCGCGCGAGATGTAGAGGAGCAGGAAGCAGGCCGCCAGGGGGATCCAGGCGATGGCGGCCTCCTGGAAAGTGATGTCGCCCTGGATCGCCTTCCAGAAGAGGAGGGCGCCCACGAAGGCGACGGCGGCGATGAGGAACCCCATCCAGAGGGCCATGAAGAGCGCATCGGGCATATCAGGCCTCCCTTGGCTATAACTGTCGTTGGCGGGGTTCCTGACGCGGGGGCTCGGCCGCTGGCTCCTCGATGCCGGTGAGCTGATCGAGGCGCGCGTCGAGGCGCGAGACGGCGGCGTTCAGGCCCAGGAGCATGTCGGTGTGATCCGCCTTGAGCTGCGCGTAGTCGCGGCGCAGAGCCTCCAGTTCCTGGCGCAGGCGAACCGTCTCCTTGCCCCCGCCGCTGTGCTTGCGCCACTCCAGCAGGAACCAGAAGACGATCCCCGCGAGGGCGGGTGACATCAGGACCAGCAGGATGTAGACGGCAACCACTAATCAGCCTCCAGGCTCGCCGCGGGGCGAGAGTGAGTCGCGCAGCAGTTCGGCCAGGTGGAGTGCCTGCCGCCCGGTGCCATGGGCGATCTGCTGCCGGCAAGAGATCCCCTCGGCTACCAGCAGGGCCTCTGGCGGCAGCGCCCGGATGGCGGGAAAGAGGCGATCCTCGCCAACCGCCATCGAGAGGTCGTAATGCACGTAGCCAAAGGCGCCGGCCATGCCGCAGCAACCGGCGTCGATCAGGTGCACCTCCAGCTCCGGCACTAGGCGCAGGGCGGCCACTGCCGGCGCCGTTCCGGTGAGCGCCTTCTGATGGCAGTGGCCGTGCAGCCAGACCGGTTCTGGCCGCGGCCGAAACACCCCGTCGAGCCGGCCGGCGTCGCGCTCGCGGAGGAGGAATTCCTCCAGCAGCAGGAGGCTCCTTGCCAGTTGCTCGGCGCGGGGATCCTCCAGCAGGTCGAGGTACTCGTCGAGGACGGTGGCAACGCACGAGGGTTCCAGGCCGACGATCGGGATCCCGGCTTCAACGTAGGGCCAGAGCCGCTCCAGGTTGGCCCGCGCCAGCCGGCGCGCCCGCTCCACCAGGCCCTGCGAGAGGGCGGCACGGCCGCAGCAGGGGCGCTTCGGCAGCAGCACGCGGTAGCCCAGCCGCTCCAGGACGGCGATGGCGGCCTCCCCCACGTCCGGCGCGTTGTGGTTCGTGAAGGTGTCGGCGAAGAGCGCCACGACCGGAGAGTGAGTACGAGCGGCATCAACCCCTGGAAGCCCCCCCGAGTTCGAGGGGGTTGGGGGGTCTATCTCTCCCGCTCTCCCGTTCTTGCGGCTTGCGAAGCGCTGGCGAAGCGTCCGGCCGGCGAAGGCCGGGAGTGTCCGGCGGGCATCCACGCCCAGGAGGCGCTGCAGGAGGGCGCGCACCGGCCGGCTCTGCAGCAGCGGGTTGGCCAGGGGGGCGGTGAGGGAGCCAAGGCGGCTGAGGAGGTCGATGCGGCCGAGGAGGGCGGCGCAGAGGGGGGTGCCATGGCGCGCGTAGTAGTGCGCCAGGTACTCCACCTTCAGCTTGGCCATGTCCACGTTGGAGGGGCACTCGGTCTTGCATCCTTTGCAGGCCAGGCATAGCTGCAGCGCCTGGTGCAGCTCCTCGCCGGTGAGCATCTCGGGGGGCAACTCGCCGGCCAGCACGGCGCGCAGGGCGTTGGCGCGGCCACGAGTGGAGTGGCGCTCGTCGCCGGTGGCGACGAAGGAGGGGCACATCACGCCCTCGTGCTTGCGGCAGATGCCGACGCCGCTGCACTGCGTCACGGCACGGAGCAGACCGCCCTCACGCTCGAAGCTGAGGTGTGTTTGGATCTTCAGGGGGCGGGCACCGTGCGGGCGCAGGTTGGCGTCCATCGGAGGCGCATCGACGATCTTGCCCGGGTTGAGGATGTCCTGTGGATCGAAGAGGCGCTTCAAGGCGCGGAACGCCCCCAGCAGCTCCGGGCCGTACATCCGCTCCAGCCAGAGAGAGCGCGCCAGGCCGTCGCCGTGCTCGCCGGTCATCGCGCCGCCGAACTCGCGCACCAGGTCGGCCACGTCGGCGGCGATTGCCTGCATCCGCGCCACGTCCTCCGGGTGGCCGATGTCGATCAGCGGGCGCAGGTGCAGGCAGCCGACAGCGGCGTGTCCGTAGTAGCCGGCGGTGGTGCCGTGGCGCTGCACAACCTCCCGGAAGCGGCGCACGTACTCCGGCAGACGCTCGGGGGGCACGGCCGTGTCTTCCACGAACGCGATCGGCTTGCGGTCGCTCTTCATGCCGAGCAGCAGGCCGACGCCTGCCTTGCGGACCTTCCAAATATCCGCCTGCATCGCCGGGTCAACCGCGCGAACGCACTCGGCGCCGGGAAAGCTGCGGCGCACCACCGCCTCCAGCCGGTCCAGCGCGGCGGCCACATCGGCGGGGGTGTCGCCGTGGTACTCCACCAACAGGAGGGCATCCGGGTCGCCGGAGACCGGCAGGCGCTCGCGCGAGTACTCCTTCGAGGTCTTGGCCAGGTCCAGGATGAGGCGGTCTACCAGCTCAATGGCGCTCGGCCCGGTTTCCAGGAGGGCGACGGTAGCCTCCAGCGCCGCCAGGAGGTCGCCGAAGGCGACGACGCCAAGGGCGATGTGCCGGGGGCGCGGCACGAGGGCAAGCTTCGCCTCGGTGACGATGGCCAGAGTGCCCTCGGAACCGCACACCAGGCGCGTCAGGTCCAGGGTATCGCGTTCGGTGAGGGCGGCCTCGGCCGTGTGCAGCGCGTAGCCGGAAACGTTGCGCTGCAGCGGCGGGTAGCGCCGGCGGATCTCCGCGCCGTGCTCCCGCAGCAAGCGCGGCACCTCCCGATAGAGGCTGGCTTCCAGGCCGCTCCCCTGGGCGCGCCGCGCTGCCTCCGCCACGGAGACTGGCGCCAGGGTGGTAAGGCTGCCATCGGCCAGGAGCACTTGCAGCTCGAGAACGCAATCGGCCGTCACCCCGAAGACGCGCGAGCGAGCGCCGGAGGAGTTATTGCCCACCATGCCGCCAAGGCAGGCCCGGTTGCTGGTGGCCACGTCCGGGCCAAACAGGAGGCCGTGCGGGCGCAGGGCGGCGTTCAGCCGGTCGAGGACCACACCGGGCTGCACGCGCACCCAGCGCTCCTCGGGGTTGATCTCCAGGATCTGATCCATGTGCCGCGAGCAGTCGAGCACCAAGGCCCGGCCGACGCACTGGCCGGCGAGGCTGGTGCCGGCGCCGCGGGCCAGCAGCGGCACGCGCTCCTGGGCGGCCAGGGCCACAATCGCGGCCAGGTCGGCGGTGTGGCGGGGGAAGGCAACCCCCAGGGGATCGATGCGGTAGATGCTGGCGTCGGTGCTGTAGAGCGCGCGCGTGTAGGCGTCGAAGTGGACTTCCCCTTCGAGGCGCCGCGACAGCTCTTGGGCGATGGGTAGCATGGTGTGTGGTGTTCTCCCGGATCATTATAACGCAAGCGGGGTCACGCGACAAGCGCACCGACGGCCGGCGCGACCGCCGTGGGAGGATGAGCGAACCCGGGCGGGGAACCTCAGGGGCGGGAGTAGCGCCCTCTCGAGAGGCATGACCGGAAAGCGGCGAATGAACGCGAGCAACCGGCGATAGCGCCTCCTGGCGGGCCATTGGCGGCCCTTTCGCCCGCGGTTGGAGGCTACTCCCCGCGCCAAGGCTGGCGGCTGCCTGGGACCCCGCGGTCCTCCACGCCACGAGTGAGATGGGAGCCCAAGAGGAGATGCCGACGCCGTGCCGAGTGCTGCTGGTAGATGACGAAGAGGATGCCTGCCTGGTGTTGGGCGACGTGCTGGAGTGTTCCGGCTGCGAAGTGCGCAGCGTCTCCGACCCTTTGGCAGCGGTTCGCGAGGGCAATGCCGAGCGCTATGACCTGGTGCTGCTGGATATTCGCATGCCTCGGATGAGCGGCATTGAGGTGTTGCGGCGCATTCGCGACCGGGGCCACGGCGCGATTGTGATGCTGACCGGGTACGTGGACGAGGAACTGGAGGCGGAAGCGCGCCGGGAAGGCGCTGCCGAGGTGCTGCATAAGCCGGTAGACCTGGAATACCTGCTGCAGCGCATCGACGGCCTGCGCGCCTGAGACGGCCGGCGGCCCCGTTTCCCGCGGGCCGGCACCGGGTAAGCAGCGGGCATGGAGAGCAGCGCAGAGCAGGAGCGCGAAGCAGGTCCCGAGCGCATCGAGCGGCTGCCGGGGGAGATGGAATCCGCCATGTACAGCGGCACCGACGACGAGCCGCCGCTCTTCCCGGAGGAAGTGGGCCCCCCGGCCGACCGGCAGGAAGCCATCGAAGCGTTCGAGCGCGCCGATGAGGTGATCGCCCAACTGCAAGAGGCGCAGGAGCCCGAGCAGGCCGGCTGAGGCGGGGGATCCCGTACCCGACGTAGGAGTCCCTCATGCCCGGCGGGCACCCAAGGGGATGAAAATGGGGTTCCGTCGCTAGTCCAAGAGCTAGGCGGGTGGCAAGAGACCATTTCCCGGGTAGAGCAGCGGGGGTGCCACGGCGACGCGGCCGCCCAGCGGAAGCCCGATTGCTCGGGCACTCCGGCCAGTTGCCTGGGAGAGTGACGGAGCGCCGCAGCGATGCGGCATCCTAACAGTGTGAAGCCCGATGGCTCGGGCACTCCGGCCATCCCTCCTGGAGGAGTCACATCTCCCCGGCGTCGGAAGCCTCCTACGGCGGCCGGCGGGACGCCGGCGATCCGACCGCGTGCCCACCGTAGGAGGGGTTTCCGACTCCGATACCGGCCTCAGACCACGGTGAACGTGCCGCTCAGGCGCACGTCCTCGGCGGAGGCGGCGACCATGAGGGCGAACTCGCCGGGCTCAACGACGCGCTGCATCTGGACGTTCCAGAGCGCCAGTGCCGAGGCGGGGAAGCTCAGCGTGATCACCCGGCGCTCGCCAGGCTGCAGCGCCACCTTGGTGAAGCAGGCCAGGCGCATTACCGGGGTGGTGGTGGAGCTCACCAGGTCGCGGAAGTAGACCTGGGCCACCTCCTGGCCGGGGCGCTCGCCGGTGTTCGCCAGCGTGAAGCGGCAGCGCACCTCCCCCTCTGGCGCCACGGTCGGCGTGAGGATCTCCAGATCGGAGTACTCGAAGGTGGTGTAGCTGAGCCCGAAGCCAAACGGCCACAGCGGGTCGGGCGAGGAGAAGACGTAGTCGCGGCCAGGCTGCTCCGGGGTGCCGGGCTGGTGGTAATAGCCGCGGCCGCTGGGCTTGTAGTCGTAGACGGTGGGGATGTGGCCGGCGCTTTGAGGGATCGTCACCGGCAGCCGGCCGGAGGGGTTCACCTCCCCGAAGAGGACGCCGGCGATTGCGTTCCCCTGCTGCTCGCCGGGATAGAACGCCTCGAGGATGGCCGGCACGTGTGCCTTCATCCAGGGGATGCAGTAGGGCCGACCGTTCAGCAGCACCACGATGGTCGGTGTGCCGGTCTCCCAGATCGCTTTCACCAGCTCGCCCTGCACTCCGGGGGGCACCGGGTCGCTCACGTCAAAGCCCTCGCCGACAGTGCCAAAGGCGGGCACCGTGGGGTCGCCCCACCCTACCCCGCTGAGGATCATACTGGTGTCGCCGATCACCACCACGGCAACGTCGCTTTGCCGGGCGGCCTCCACGGCCTCGGCGAAGCCGTCGGTCTCCAGCCCGACGAGGCTGCATCCCTTGGCATAGCGAATCGTCACCTGGTCGCCCACCAGGTTGCGCAGGCCCTGAAGCACGGTCACGCCATCGGCGTTGCTCTTGCTGGGCGAGTAGTCGCCAAACTGCACCTGGTCGGCGTTGGGGCCGATCACGGCGAGGGAGCGCACCCGCGCCGGGTCGAGCGGCAGCAGATCCTGCTCGTTCTTCAGGAGGATGATCGATTCGTCGGCGACGCGGCGAGCGAGGGCGACGTGCTCCGGAATATGGATACAGGTGGGCAGCTCGGCCGGGGGCAGGCCGCGCGGCTGGTCGAAGAGGCCAAGCAGGATCTTGGTGCGGAGGATGCGGGCGACGGCGCGGTCGATCTGCGCCTCGGAGATAAAGCCTTCGGCCACAAGCTGCGGCAGCGCCGCGAAGCCCCAGATGCCGGGCGCCTCCAGATCGAGGCCGGCCTCCAGTGCCATCGCCCCGGCCTGCGCCTGGCCGGCGGCGACGTGGTGGAGGCTGCTCAGCATCTCCACTGAGCCGTAATCGGAGAACGTATAGCCCTCAAAGCCCCACTCCTCGCGCAGGATGGTGGTGAGCAGCCAGCGGTTGGCGTGCGCGGGGATGCCATCCACCTCGTTGTAGGAGGGCATCACGCTGGCGATGCCGGCCCCACGCACCGCCGCCTCGAACGGCGCCAGGTGCAGCGACCGCATCTCCCGCTCGCCCAGCGACGAGGGCGCGATGTTGATGCCGGCCTGTGGCACGCTGTAGCCGGCGAAGTGCTTGGCCGTGGCGGCGAGGCGATCCGGCGCGATCTGCTGCCAGGCGGTCATCGGGCCGCCCTGCAAGCCGCGGACGAAGGCGGTTCCCAGACTGGCCACCAGGGTGGGGCACTCGCCGAAGCACTCCTCCACGCGGCCGTAGCGCGGGTCGCGCGCCAGGTCGAACAGTGGCGAAAGGGCCTGGGCCACGCCCATGGCGCTCGACTCATGGGCGATGACGGCGGCCATCGCCTCGATCAGCTCCGGGTTCCAGGTGGCGCCCTGGGCAATCGCCTGGGGAAAGATGGTGGTGCCGTGGGCCAGGGGGCCGTGCAGGCACTCCTGGATCGGGATCGCCGGGATGCCCAGGCGCGTGCGCGTGCGCAGATACTCCTGGGCGGCTTGCACCTTCAGCGCCACCTCGGCCACCGGCGCGCCCAAGGGGCTCTCGATGGTGCCCACGCTGGTGTCACCGAACAGCCGCTCGAGCGACTCCGGCGTCACCGCGCCGTCGCGCACCTCCAGCGTGCTCAGGCTCACCTGCCGCATCTGCGAGATCTTCTCGGGCAGTGTCATCTGCCGCAGCAGGCTCTCTACTCTCTCCGCGAGCGCCGCGTCCAGATCGCGGCCGGCGTTCTCCCTCTCTGCCATGATCGATTGCTCCCTGCTCCAGGCGCCGGATTCACCCGGCGCCTCCCCGGAAACTGGCGGAGCGCCGCCGCGACGCGGCTTCCCCGCCAAAACGCTTGGGGCCGTGACGGACCCCGTGCTGACACAGCTTACGCCCCACGGCGCGCGCGTTCCTGCCCGGCCGACAACGGCCCAGCGGGTAAGGGCGGCGCCCGGTTACGGCCGGGGGCGAGGGGCAAAGAGGGTGTCGTAGAGCGTCTTGCCGAGGTAGAGGATGGCTACCAGCACCAGGAGGGCGTTCTTTGCCGAGACGCAGGCGCCCGGGATGCCGGGCGACGGCAGCCAGAGGCACACCGTCGTCAGCAGAACGGCCGCCGACACTCGTGGAAGTAGGCGCCGCAACCGTCGCCCTCCCATCGCTCCGCCCGCGGGAGCCGCCGTGCCCGGTGGGGCACCGGGCGCCAGGGGTAGGTCGGGCCAGATGCTCTCCGCTTCGCGGTGGAGTGCCCGATTCCTTGTGGTGTCGGCCGGTTGGGGCTGCCCAGGACTGCGGAAGGCGGGCAGCCTCACGGAACTGCCCGCCTTCCCTCAGTGCCAGCGTGGCACCGGCTACGGCCGGAACCAGAGATCCACCTGGATCTCGGATTCGAAGGGGACCCCGATCCCCTCGGCGTAGCGCCAGTCGCCGGGTTGGGTGTAAGTGGCGGCGGCGATGTCCGAGGAGCACCGCCGCCCATCGGCCAGCTCCAGCTCCAGCCGGAAGCGGCGGATGCTGAAGCTATCGCGCTTCGGGTTGCGAATGGCCACCCGGTTGCGCCAGCTCAAGGTGCGGATCGCCTCCGGGGTCAGCGGGATGCTCACGTCGGTGGCGAAGACGCCCTCCGTCTCCACCCCGGCAGCCGGAGCCAGGTTGCCCAGCAGCACGCCGTTGAGCACGGCGAAGGAGCCGTATTCTTCGCCGGTGCCGGTCAGGCCCTTGCCATCATAATACAGCCGGCCGGAGCGGGCGTTGCGCAGCTCCTCCTGGGTGATGCCGGCGATCGGGTGCGGGCTTGGCTCGCGGCGGTAGACCTCGACGTTCTGCTCCAGGTTCCGGTGCAGCACCGGGTCGCGCGTTTCCAGGCGCATTTCGCCCCAGCAGCCCCAGTCGCCGGTGGAGTTGTCGGCGGGGCCGGGGTCGACGATCAGCTTCAGGGCAACGCGCTGGCCTGCCCAGCGGGAGAGGTCCGCCTCGATCGGCACCCAGGCGTGGGTGGTCACCGTCTGCTCGGCGACGACCGTTTCGGTGCCGGCCGCGTCGATGACGGCAACCTTGTAGAGGATGCCGTCGCCCAGGTCACTGCCGTCGAGCTTGCCGACGAAGGCGCGGAAAGCAGCGGGCGGCTGCGCGGGAAGCGTCACCGGCTCGTAGCGGGCGAAGGCATAGCCGGTGCCGCCCTGCCAGGGCGGGTGCATGAACAGGCCGTCCTTCTCCACCTCACCGGAGCTCACTCGCCGGGGGGCAACCCCGGTGCCGCTCTCGCCAAGCTCGGCGGTTTCCTCCCCGCCGCGCAGGCACATCCCCTTGGCAAACTCCTGGGGCCAGGGCAGCAGCGGAGCGGCCGACTCGACGGTGGTGAGGCCGCGCTCGAGGCGCTGCGCCATCTCGCCCGTGCGTACCGTCAGCGTCAGCACCTCGGCCGACTCCTGTTGCGGCACGCCCAAGTCCAGGCGAACGTCGGTCGGCTGGCCCGGTTCCAGGCGAACCTGCTGCTCCTTGCCGGCGGCGGTCACCGTGAAGAGCGCCGGCCGCGGCAGGTTGCTGCTCAGCCGAGCCACCAGGGTGTTCCCCTCCAGCGAGAGGGTGGCGGTGGTCAACGGCACCACGGTGAAGTCGATCCAGCGCCCCTCTTTCTGGATCCACACCCGCTCGCCAACCTTGGCGTTGGGGTCGATCCGCACGGTGTGCGTGTCCTTGCCGCGGATGGTCACCTGCTCGCCGGCGAAGACCTCCTCGCGATCACAGGTGAGGTCGGCCGCCTTGGCCGACGCGGCCGGGGTGCTCGAGAGCAGGTAGCTGAAAGCGCCTTCGACCGGCACCACGTAGGTGAGGCCGCGCGCCGTGCGCAGCTTGGCCGGCCCCATCGGCTTGCCGGCCTTGTCCAGGGCAGTGGCCCGCGTGGCGTTGATGGCGAAGCCGCAGTCGGCGCCACCATAGAGGAGCACCTCGTACTCGCCCTTGGGCAGGATGCGGCAGATGCCAATGCCGTTGCCGGCGGCCTTGGGGAAGCGCATGAAGCGGCCGCGCCCGTCCACATAGAGGTATTCCGGCGTGGCGGCGTAGTCCGAGCGGTGCCCCTTGGGATCGGCGCTCCACACCTCGATGGCGCCGTCCTGGGTCCAGCCGCAGTAGCCGTTCGGCGGCAGGTCGATCTTGCGGCCGTACGCCTGCACCACCATGCGCTCGGTGGGGCTGCCGTTGGCGGCGGTCACCGTGCCGTCGAGGTAGCGGGTGACCACCTGCGAGCGCTTGTAGGCGCCGCTGGCGACGGCGGCGGTCGTGGTCAGCAGCCGGCCGGCGCTGTTCACGTAGCGGATGCTGGCGACGTTGGAGAGGCAGTAGCGGCTGTGGAGCTGCTGCAGCATGTAGTAGCTGCGCAGGGCGTTCTGCAGGCCGCCCTCGTAGGCGAGGAAGCCCGGGTGCCCGAAGGCCACCGTCGCCGCCAGGAAGCGATCGATCCAGGCATCACGCTGCTCGGGGGTGTCCCGGGGGATCTTCGCGTTGGCGTAGAACATGTCCGGGTTGCCCATGCCGAAGTTGCAGCACAGGTCATGCATCTTGCGCAGGTCGAAGTCCACCAGCCAGGGGTTCTCCGCCGGGCGGTAGGCCTGGTCTTGACCGTAGTTGCCGTCGGTGAGGCCGCTGTAGAAGCAGTGGTGGTTGCCCTCGGAGTAGACGGGGCCGCCCCAGGCTTTCTTCTGGTGCAGCATGATCTCGCCGTAGGCGTAGAAGACGGCGGCAAAGGTGCCGGCGCCAGGCACGCGGGCGTCGTAGTCGGTGCGGTGCCACGGCGCCACGGCGGTATGCACGTCGCAGTACGCGGTGCTGAAGCCGAACTTCTTCTGGATGATGTAAGGCAACTTCGCGGCGTACTCGACGGCGCGCGCCGGCTTCGGCGCGTAGCAGCGCATCCAGGCGTGCTGGAGCTGGTTGTCCGGGGTGCGCGCGATCATATCGGTTGACCAGTACTCGTTCACCGGCGCGAAGTCGGTGAAGTTGTTGTAGGGGCCATAGACGAAGCCGAGCTTGTCCTGCATCAGGCGGGCATAGTCATACTGGCCCTTGTCGCCGCCTTTGCCGGGCGCCGGGCGGGTGCGGAAGGTGAAGCTCTCGCCGCCGTCGCGCCAGCCGGTCTCGTGGTCGGTGATCACCACCTGGCGCATCCCCCAGCGATGGCACTCGGTCCAGTGTTGGGCATCACTCTCGCGGTTGCCGGCGGCGTGTGCCCGCCACACCCGGGTGCCGGTGACGTGCTTCCAGGGCGACTTCGGGTTGGGGATCGTCGGCAGCATCTCGTGGTAGTAGGGGGAAAGCGTGAGGAAGATGCGCTCGTAACAATCCACGCGCTGCCCGTTGGTCAGGGGGAGGTAGCGGGTGCCGCCGTTGTAGACGACGCCGCTCGGCTCGATGGCGTTGTTGGCCCAGAGGATCGAGCCGTTGGAGAGATACCAGTCCACGTTGGCGGTAAGGAAGAGGGGCCGGTTGGCGGGGCCGGAGACGGCCACGGCCGGGCGGCCGCCCTCGGCCGGGTAGAACGGGTTGGTGACCAGCTGGGGGTTTTGCAGGCCAACGGCGCGCCCGCAGCGTACCTCGCCGACCTTGCCGCCGCGGCAGATCACGTCGATCACCAGAGACTTGTTCCAGATCCGGTAGGTGTAGGCCACCTCCGCCGTCACCTCCCCGGCGGAGAGGCGCCAGCGCGACTCCACGGTGTCGCCTTTCAGGCGCGTGCCGAGGTGCTGGGCCTTTTCGGGGAGCACCGGGCCCTTAGCGGTTTGCAGCCACACGCCGCCATCCACGCAGGGGCGGATCGTCGTGCCGCGGCCGCGCCACTGCGCGGTCAGGTCGCTCCAGGTGCCCGTCTTCGGCGTCAGCCGGTAAACGAGGGTGCCCTCCCGGCCGGCGTAGGTGAAGACGAAGGTGGGTTCCCCCTGCCCTGGGACCATCCGCACCGAGGTCTTGAAGCCGGTGGTGAGGTTGTCCGGCAGGATCGTCTGCGGGCGCGTCGGGAAGGGGAGCTTGCCGGGGCCGGTGTTGGTGCCGACCGACTGGCCGGGGAACATCGGGATGCCGCGCCGCGGGCGAGGCTCGAACTTCAGCGGGGCGAACTCCTCGGTGAAGACGGCCAGGTTGTCCAAGTAGAGGACGCGGTCTTGCTTATTGCGGCCGCCGGTGATGGAGAGGCCGATGAAGCGGGCGCCATCGCGCACGCGCGCGATCTGCTCCGGGGTGAGACGCTTGTGGAGCAGGTACCACTCGCTCCAGTCCACGTGGTAGAGGAGCACGCCGAACTCCTCGCCCTGGGCATCCTCGAACAGCGCCGAGATGCCGACGTGCGGCCGGTTGGGGTCGGGCGCCCAGCCCCAGGTATCGCCATAGGCCCAGAGGGTGACGGCATCGAACGGCTGGGTGATCGGGATCGGCTCGGGCGGAACGATGCGCACCTCCGGCCCGCCGCCGGGGATGCCGCGGTAGGTGAGCTTGCCGACGTAGCGGCCCCAGATCTGCTGCTCGCGCGTGCGCTCGATGCTCGCCTCGGCGTGCTTGCACTCCACGCGCCAGCCGCTGAGGTCCTCAAAGTCCACCAGCGGGGGGTGGTCATCCTCGTGCCGGTTCGCCCATTCCATCTCGTAAGGGCGTTTGCCGACCTTCTCCGCCTCCTGCGCCATCGCTGGCAAGGCGATGAGCAGGAGGCCCAACAGCATCAGTGTCATCATAGCTCCTTTGGTAGGCACCGCGATGTAGGGAGGAAGCATTCGTCGCGATCGCCTTTCAACCACGCACCGGGACCAGCCAGGCGAATGCTTCGCCCCTACACTTCCGGTCCGGCAGGATACAGATCGCACCAACCAGGAGTGCGATCATCGGCCGGCCAATGCCTCAGCCGCCTTGAGGATCGCCTCGCGGCGGGCACACAGAGTTTGGCCGTCGGCATGGAAGTCGTTCAGGCTCCCAATCGAGTCTGGGAATTCCAGGAGGCGCAGTAGCCGCCGCCCGGCGGAACCAGCGCGCGTTGCCAGGGCGCGCGCCTCGGTGAACAGGTCGTAATCCTCGAAGCCGTCGCGCAATAGCGCCAGGCGCACCGAGGGCCCGGGCGAGTCGCCCCTCCCCGGGTAGAGGAGGTAGCCGTCGCCATTGTAGGCGCCAAACGAGTTCGGGTTCCAGTTGGCATAGCCGGCCGCGTCGTACTCCTTCAGCGAAAGGGTGTTGCCCGGCCAGACATCCACCCCCCAGTAAAGGAAGCCGGTGATCCCGTGCTGGAATGTCTGCCAGCCGAGGATGCGGTGGTGGATCCCCGGGTAGTCCACGAAGAGGTTCGCGTAAGGCGCGGTGGGGCCGCAGCAGACGTACCACCAAACCTCGTCGCCCTCTCGCTGCGCCGCGCGGATGGCCTCCATGTCGGCGCTGGCGGTCAGCGGGCACCAGATCCGCACGCGCCCTTTCAGTTCCGGATGGGGCGACCACCCGGTCTGCATGATCTTCAGATCGGGCACCGCTTCGGTGAGGGTGGAGTAGTCGTGGCGCAGCTCCTCCAGGCGGTTGGGGTTGGCCTCGTCGTGGCCGTAAACGTAGTGGAGGTCCCACCAGCCACGTGCCTTCAGGTGCGCGGCGGCCGCGCGGGTGAAGTCGGTGTTGCGTGAGCCGGTCACCTCGCCATTGCCGCCGATGTTGAAGGTGGTGAGCCCCAGCGGCACCAACTCGCTGAGGAGCCGGTCGGTGTCGGCAAAGTCCCAGGTGCCATCCGGGCGCTTCGTGGGCGACCACATGGTGATCGGACTGATGCGATGCGCCAGCATCACCTTGGCGTAGCGCAGGTAGGTATCGAGGTAGGCGTTTGGCCCGGTGGCCTCCAGGAAAGAGCGGTAGGAGCCCCAAAGCACGAACGCGGTGCGCAGGTGCGACTTCACCGGCAGCGTCAGCGGGTAGACGCGCACCACCAGCGGCAGAGTGGTGGCCGGCTCTCCCTCGGCGGTGACGCGCACGTGGCCGTGATACTCGCCCGGCACATCCTGCGCGGTGGTCTGCACGGTGATAAAGAACGGCTGGCGCTGCCCGGCCGGCACCTCCAGCGCCCGGTCCGGCAGCAGCACGTCGGGGATCAGGCCGGCCAGCGACGCGCCGGGGCCGGGCTTGGCGCAGCGCACGAAGCCGACCGGGTTCACCACCACGCGCTCGCCGGGGATGCGCGCGCCGTCGGGGCCGCGTAGCTCGCCCGCGGTGACGCGCACGCCCCGCAGCTCCCGGCGCACGGCGCAGACGACGATCTGCACCGGCTCGTATTCGCCGCGGGCCATGGCGATCCGCAGCGTCTTGGCTTGCGGGCCGGGGTCGGCGGCGTTCGGCTGGATCTTCTCGGTGGTGTCGGGGTGGGCCACGTAGTACGCGGGCAGTGCCGCG
>JAAZEB010000118.1 GCA_012512505.1 Armatimonadota bacterium
ACCGGCGGCGACACCGCCCGCCGGCGCTCTCCGGCGGCGAGCAGCAGCGCACCGCCGTCGTGCGCGCCCTGGCCAACCAGCCCCGTCTGGTACTGGCCGACGAGCCCACCGGCAACCTCGACAGCGTCAGCGGCCGGCAGGTGTACGACCTGATGCGGGCCATGAACCGCGACTTCGGCATCGCCTTCATCCTGGTGACGCACGACGACCGCCTGGCCGCCGAGGCCGAGCGCGTCCTGCGCCTCACCGACGGCTACCTGAGCGAGGAGCAGCGGCCCACCTGAAGGCAGCAGCTACCGAGCAACCCCTCAGGACTGCTGGGGCGGCTCGGCGGGGCTTTCGGGCGAGGCCGACGCCCGCTTCCGGGGCCGGGGCTCGCGCACTAGATCCAGGCCCATGGCGTGGTGGCCGCCGTCCACGTAGAGCACCTCGCCAGTGATGCGGCGGGCCAGGTCGCTCAACAGAAAGACGGTGGCGTCGGCGACGGCGTGGCGGTCGCCATCACGGTCCCAGCCGGCGGGGGCGCGCCGGGGCCAGGAGCGGGCGAGGCGGGCAAAACCGGGGATGTGCGAGGCAGCCATTGTCTGCTGTGGCCCGGCACTCACGCAGTTGACGCGGATGCCCGCCGGCCCCAGGTCGCGCGCCAGGTAGCGGGCCGAGGCCTCCAACGCGGCCTTGCAGACGCCCATCCAGTTGTAGTTGGGGTAGACGTGCTGCGAGTCGAAGGAGAGGGCGACGATGCCGGCACGGCGCCGCAGGACGCTTTTGGCCTCGCGGGCGACGAAAGCCAGCGAGGCGGCGCTAATCTCGAAGGCGCGCAGTACGTCGGCGCGCGGTGCTTCCGCCAGTGTGGGGGCCAGGCAGGTCTCCGGCCGGGCGTAGGCAATGCAGTGGACCAGGCCGTCCAGCGCCCCGGTCTGCTGGAAGAGCGCGGCGATCTGGGCGTCGTCGGTCACGTCGCAGGGGAGGATCGGGTAGGCGTCGATGCTCAGCCCCTCCTTCTCGAAGGCGCGCCGCAGGAAGACATTACGGAAACGATCGCTCTGCACCGTGTAGATCACCTCGGCGCCCAAAGCGGCCGCCTTGGAACCGATCGCCCAGGCGAAGCTGCGGGTGTCCAACAGGCCCATCACCAGGATGCGTTTGCCATTCAGCAAGTTACTCTCTCCCTCAGGGTGGTGTGGAAGGCTGGCTGCTGCCACGAAAGCGGGGGAGCGGCCCGGCGTCGCCGAAGGATGGCTGCCGCTCGGCGAGCGCCCGATCCATTATAACACCGGCCGAATCGACCGTCAAATCGCCCCCATCTCGCGCTCCAGCGCCTCCCTGTACAGCAACAAGGCCCGGGGCACCCCCACAGGGACCCCGGGCCTGCACGGCTGCCGGCTATGGCTTCTTGCCCGCCGGCTTCTTAGCGGCCGGTTCCTTAGCCGCCGGCTTCTTGGCTGCCGGCTTCTTATCCGCCGGTTTCTTGGCGGGGATCGGCTTGTCGATCCGCAGGGTGGGGCCGGGCTCCTCAGCGGCCGGCTGGCTGGAGGAGGGCGGCGCGCCGGCGGTCGGCAGCTTCGCCGGGGCGTTGGCCGCCGGGCTGTTCGCCGGGGCGTTCTCCGGCTTCTTCTCCTCTTTCACCGGCTCCGGCTCGCGAATGTCCTCCAGCTTGCTCTGGGCGTCGCTCAGGACGTAGGAGTAGACCGTCACCACCGCCGGGTTCTGCTCCGCCTTGGCGTAGACGTCGCCGCTGCTATCTTTCTTGCCCAGCAGGCCGACGCGCGGCTCCTTCTCGCCCCGCACCCAGACGGCGACCTTCGCCTCCGCCGGCTGCAGGCCATACTGCTTCAGATCCTTGGGGGCATCTTCAATGATCTTGCTCCCCTTCAGGCTCTGGAAGCTCATCAGGATCGAGTTCACCTTTTCGGTGCGGGCCTTGGCCTTGACCGGCTGGGTGATGCGCCACTGGTCGGTTCCGGCGCGCTCGACGCGGATCGTCTTCCCGCCAGAGGTCAGCTCGAAGCTCTGGACACGCTCCTTGTCGAAGGCGATCACCGTCTTGTCGCGCAGTTCATCCGCCTGCTTGCTCTGCAGCCCATCGATGGCATAGGAGGAGACGACCAGCACTTCCGGCCGGTCCTTGCGCTTCAGGTAGAGGTTAGAGCCGCCGGGGTCCTTGCCGCCCACCAGGAGGGTGCGGGTGGTGCCGTCGTCGGTAGCGAGGGTGAGTTCCCAGGCGGGCTTGTCCAGGCCAAACGGCTTCAGGTCCTTCACATCCTCGCGCAGCATCCGGTCGACGGTGGCATCCGCCACGTCACCCACGATGCGGCGGGCCTCCTCGGCATCGGCCACCGCGCTCAGCGGCTTTTCGAGCTTCCACAGCTCGCCCCGGCCGTCTTTCTGCCTCACCAGCCAGAGGGGGTCTTCCGGGCGATCGATCTGTACCTTCCAGACGTCGTCCTTGCGCAGCCCCAGCACGCTGGCAAGGGTGCCGGCGGAGCCTTCCTCGGGCGCCTTGCCGCGCTCGAAGAAGAAGACCCACGCGCCCAGCGCCACCAGGACGACGGCTGCCACAATGGTATGTCGGAAGTTCATAGGCTCACCTCAGAACCGGAAGGGCGCCGTCGCGTCGCGACGGCGCCCCAACCCAACTAGCGCCGCCGCCACCAGACGCCGACACCGAACAGGAGCACCCCCACCGGGATGATCAGGATGGTGGTCAGGGCGATCCAGCGGGCCTGGTTAGGCAGCAAGGTGACGGTGTTGCGCTCCGGCGTCTTCGGCGGGATGTTCACCAGCGCCTCTTCCTCCGCCAGCCAGTTCACCGCGTTCAGGAAGAACGCCGCGTCGCTCAGGTTCATCGCCTGGAACGCCGCGTTGCTGGCGAACGACGAGTTGCCCACCACCACCAGGCGCGTCGACTCCTTGGTGTCGTTCGTCTGGTTGGGGGTGCTGGTGACCTTCTCCTTGGTCGCCACCACGGCCAGCGAAATCGGGCCGCCCATATCGTCGGCATCGCGCTTGAACGGCCCGTCCACCTTCGTGTCGGCCCAGGCTAGGTCCGGCGTCTTCGCCAGGGAAGTGACGTTCACCCCGGCCGGCGGCGTGGCAGCCGGGCTCACCGAGCGAGCCAGCGGGAAGAGCGCGATCTGCAGGTCCTTGGTGATGTTGTGCGGCTCGAACCGCTCCACCAGCGCCCGACCGTCGCCCAGGCGCGGGTCGAAGACCACGTTGTTGCCCACCTCAATGCCGTAAGGCTGCAGCAGGCGCGTCGGCACCGGCGTCTTCGGGTCGATCAGCAGCATCAGCTTGCCGGCGTTCTCGAGGTACTTGGCGAGGATCGCCTGCTCGTTGGCTGGGATGCCGTTCTTCGGGCCGGCGATCACCACCACGGCGGCGTCTTTCGGCACCTCCTTCACCGTCTGCAGGATCAGCTTGGAGGTCTCGTAGTTCAGCTTCTCCAGCACCGCCTTGGCGTCGCTGAGGCCGTTGCTCTCGTACTGCTCAATATCCAGCTCGCCGTGCCCAAAGAGGAAGTAGACCTTCTTCTTCTGGGGGCGCGTCACCTTGAGGATCGCGCTGGAGACCTCCTGCTCGCCGACGGTGTACACCTGCTCCTTGCGGCCGCCACACTCCACCCAGATCACGTTGCCGTAGCCGGTGAAGCCCTTGGTGGTGGCCTTGCCCGGGTTGGCTACCGGGTCGATCATCTCCACCTTCACCTTGGGAGACAGGTCCTTATACTGCCGCAGCAGGTCGTTGGCGCGGTATCCTTCGGAGGCCCCGCGCCCCGCCAGCGAGTAGAAGCCGGTGATCTGCACCTCCTCTTTGAGGTTCTTCACCACTTCCTTCGTCTGGGGCGACAGCGAGTAGAGCCGCTGCTTGGTCAGATCCCAGGTCTTGTAGTGCCGCCCGGAGACGTAGTTGAGCAGGCCGAGGATGGCCAGCAGAATGAGGGTAAACGCCGTGGCGTTGGCGCCCCCCTTGGCCCCGGACAGCCAGGCCATTGCCGCGTTCTTGCGGATCGACAGGTAGGCCCCGGTGGCCACGATCCCCAAACCCAGGGCGATCTTCACCCAGGTGACCAGCACCGCGGCGTTACCGACAAGCCCGAGCAGGCCCACTACCAGCAGCGCCAGGCCGGCCCATCCCAGGGCGATGCCGATCTGGTCGCGCCGGGTCAACTCGGTATGGTGTATGCGAGAAGACATCGCTTCGCTTTCCCTCAGATTCCGGTTTTTCGATACGTCGCAGCCGAAATCCGAAATCCGAAATCCGAAATGTCTACCGGGCCTTCACGGCCGCAAGCGCGCGGACCGAAAGGAACAGGCAGAACCCAATCAGCGAGGCAAAGAACACGAGGTCGCGCGTGTCGACCACGCCCTTGACGAAGTTGTCGAAGCGGCCAAGCACCGAGAGTTGGCGCAGCACTTCCGGCAGCCAGCCGGTGGCGGTGGGGCCGGCGGCCCACTGCACGATCCAAAGCAGCAGCATCACCGCGAAGGCGCCAATGGCCGCCACGATCTGGTTCTTGGTCAGCGAGGAGGCCACCAGGCCGATCGCCAGGAAGGCGGCGCCCAGCAGGAACATCCCCAGGAACCCGGTGAACATTGGGCCCATTTCCGGGGAGCCAAGCCGCATCAGGATGATCGGGTACTGCAGCGACAGCACCAACATCGAGAGGAAGAACACCAGGCTGCCGAGGTACTTGCCGATGACCACCTGCGTATCAGTAACCGGCGCGGTCATCAGCAGCTCAATGGTGCCGCTGCGTCGTTCCTCGGCTACCAGGCGCATCGTCAGCGCGGGCGCGATCAGCAGCATCGTCACGGCGGCGTTGTGCAGCATGTAGCGCAGCGAGGCTTCCTGGGTGGCGGCGAGCACCGAAAAGAAGAGATACCCGCAGATGAACAGGAAGAACGCTGCCACCGTATAGGCAATGGTAGACGTAAAGTACGAGCGCAGCTCGCGCTGCATAATGATGATCGCGTTCTTCACGCCGCGACTCCTTTCTCCTCCAGGGTGATCTCGCGGAAGATCCGCTCCAGGTCCACCCGGGCTTCGCTGAGGTGCTGCAGCCCCCAACCGTTGCTCACCACGGCGGCGGCCAGCGTCTCGCGCACGTCGCGCTTTTGCTCGCCTTCCACCTCCAGTTCCACCACGCCGTCGGCGCTGTGGGCCGTTTGCACGCGCAGCACGCCGGGCAGCGCCGCCAGCTTGGCCTGCACTTCCCGCTCCGGCCCGCGCACCACCAGCTTCACCTGCTGCGCGCCGGCGCGGCTGCGAGCCAGGTTCTCCGGCGTGTCCATCGCCGCGACGTGGCCCTCGCGGATGATCACCACCCGCTCGCACAGCATCTCCACCTCGCGCAGGATGTGGGTGCTGAGGATGATCGTGTGATCACCGGCCAGCCCCTTGATCAACTGCCGGATCTCCTGGATTTGGTTGGGGTCCAACCCCACCGTTGGCTCGTCCAGCACCAGCACGTCCGGGTTGTGGATCAGCGCCTGGGCGATCCCCACCCTTTGCCGGTACCCCTTGGAGAGCTTGGAGATGAGCACGTCGGCGTGGTCGGTGACCCCGGTGGCCTCCATCACTTCCTCGACGCGCTTGTTTACCTGCCGGCCCTCGACGCCGTTGATCCGGGCGGCGAAGCGCAGGTAGTGGCGGGGGGTCATGTCATCATACAGGGGCACGTTCTCCGGCAGGTAGCCGGTGCGCCGGCGGGCATCGAGAGACTGGGTCACCACGTCGTAGCCGGCAACTCTCGCTTTGCCGCTGGTGGGTTGGAGAAAGCCGGTGAGGATCCGCATCGTGGTTGTCTTGCCTGCGGCGTTTGGGCCGAGGAAGCCCACGATCTCACCCTTCTCCACGGCGAACGAAACGTCTTCGATGGCGGCGTATTCGCCGTAGTACTTCGTCAGCTTCTCTACCTGGATCAAGAGAGCTCCCTCCTGAACTGTGGTGCGCCGCCAGGTGCCGCCGGGACGGCGGCGGTGCCGGTCCGGTACCCAAGCGGCCAGCGGGCGGGCGCGGCCAGCCTGCTGAACGACTCGTAATCGGAGACGGTGAGTCGCTGCTGCCCGCCGTGCCGTGGTGGGGCGCAAGCGGCAGCGAGGAGGACTGACCGTCGCATCCTGGGTGGAGAACCGGAGACAGAGGTCCGACGTGGTGCAGGTGGCTCCGGGCCTGTAGCGTCCCCATGCCCCTGCCTCCAGATCCCGGCGATCCGGCTGCAGTGTTCCACGGGCACGAATGACCGCGCGGCAACCGTGTCAGCAACTCTTATAACATACCGGTGCAGCGAATGTCAAGCGCGTTCCAGGCCGCCCAGGCCGCCCTGCCGCCGCCTGTCCCGGGCCTCCAAAGAGGCGGCCGCGCGGCGGGCGCCCCTTCCCCCGGCGGGCGGTGGCCTGGTGGTGGTTCTCCATCCGGCCAACCGCGACCGGATCGCGCTGCCGCGCGGACCCGGCGGTCCGGGGCGCACCCGTCCCCACGCGTCTATGGACCCCGAAGTGCGGGGGTAGGTTCCCGGGGCCGTGGGTGGGTTGCTACGAGAAGGCGGCGCGCAGCACGCGGGCCTCAGTGACGACGAGGTGGAGGCGCTCGTCGCCCGGCAGGCAGGGCACCTCCGGCACGATCTGGGCCTCGTAAGCGAGGGCGGCGCGCACGCAGGCGGGACGAACGCGGCGCAGGTAGCGGTCGTAGTAGCCGGCGCCGTAGCCGAGGCGGGTGCCCTGGGCATCGAACGCCAACCCCGGGGCTACCACGAGGTCGATCCGGGTGGGGTCGGCGGCCGGGCTGCGGGGTTCCAGGATGCCCCAGGTGCCGGGCACCAGCTCTGTCAGGGAGGTGATCGGGCAGGCCTCGATCTCCCCTCGCGCCCGCTCCACGCGCGGCACCAGTACCTCCCGCCCGCTCTCCAGGGCAGTCTGCAGCAGGTGCCGCGTGTCTACCTCGCTGCGGAAGGAGACGTAGAGGAACACCGACCGGGCCGCCGCCCATTCCGGCAGGGCCACCAGGCGCTCGTGGATCGCCCGGCTGGCCGCCTCTCGCTCCGCTGGCGACAGGGCGTCACGCAGAGCTCCCGCCTGCCGGCGCAGCTCTGCTTTCGCGGCACGTATCGCTTCCATGCTGGCCCCCCAGCCCCCCGATCTCGGGGGGAGTATTGCGT
>JAAZEB010000119.1 GCA_012512505.1 Armatimonadota bacterium
GGGGAAGGCGAGGCGGTGCCCCTGGTGCGCCGGCAGCACACCTACCCAGCCGATCTCCGGCGTCTCCTCGTTCGGCCCGACCACGGTGCAGGTGGTGGCCACCGGGAGTCCGTGCCAGGTGGCCAGGAAGGAGCCTTCCGGCACCGCGTGGCGCTCGCCTTGCAGCAGGCGGATGACGCGCTGGGCATCCCATTGGCCCAGGCTGCCGGTGGCGGTGAGGACGGCGGCCCAGCCGGCCTCGTCGCCCGGGCGGTAGGGTCGGATCACATAGCCCTCCGGCAGCGGCGGGGGCTCCGGGAGCGTGTCGAAGCGGGTGAAGCGCATCCTGAGCTGCGGAAGCGGCTCCGGGGCAAAGGTGGCGCGCACCTCCGTGTTGCACGGGACCGTGGCGTGTGCCGGCCAGGCCCCAGCCACCGGCACCGGTTCGCCGCCGGCCAGCAGCGTCACCGGCGTGGGACCGGCCAGCATCACCTCCGCCGCCGCGAGGGAGGGGTGTGCCACGGTGAAGGTGAGGGTGCGCTCGTCTGCGTTCCACTCGGTGGCCGGACGCTCATTCCCCGAGAGGGTGTAGAGCAGGCACGGTCGACCCGGGTCCGGCTTCACCCAGAGGGTGCGCAGCGACTCGCCGGGCACCTCCAGGCGCACGCCGGGCAGTTCCTCCGGCGCCAGCGCCCGTCCGCCCAGCAGCTCCCCGGTCTCAACACAGGCCACCAGGCAGCGGCCAGGGAGCGGCCCGCACAGCGCCGGCAGCACCGCCAGTGAGATCGAGGCCGGCTCTGCCGCCGCGCGGGAGAGGGTGACGAGTGCCTCGCCGTTGTCCTCCCGGAAGTAGAGGCTGGCCGACACCCCCTCCAGCTCCGGGAGCGCGGGCAGTTCGTGGGCCGTGCGGGCGGTTGCCTTGCCGGTGCCAAAGGATGCCAGCAGCCGGGCGCGGCGCGAGAGGAGCTCGCGCTCTGCGGGCGTGCGCCCCCCGCTGAGCACCGGCGTGCCCTGGAATGCCGCCGCGAAGCCGAGCCAGCGCTGGTCCACCACCGGCACTTTGCCGACCAGCAGCAGGTTGGCCGCGCCGAAGCGGTGCGGGTGGTAGAAGGCGCGCTGGGCTACCGGGTCCGTCTGCTCCGGATCGGCCCACTCGCCGAGGAGGCGGATATCGAACCAGTTGTTGAGCATTGCCAGCGGCAGGATGTTGCAGTTGGCAACGAGGAGGCCCTCGCGCTGGGCTACCAGGCTCGCGGCAAAGCGGGCCATCCGGCGCAGGCCAGGGGCGTTGAAGCGTCCGTGCGGCCCCACGCAGCCGTGCCGCTCGTTGCGGCAGAGGAGCTTGCCCGCCCAGAAGTCGAGGTAGAGACCATCGAAGGGGAAGCGTTCCCAGGCGGCGGCGACCTCACGCTGCCAGTGCTCCTGCCACCCCTCGGCACCATAGCACATCAGGTGGGTGCGGTAGTTGAACTCAGCCACCGGCTCGATGCGCCACTCTTTGCCGTGCGCGGCGAAGGCTGGTGCGCCGAACTCCAGGTCGGTAAAGGTAAGGTAGGGGAGCACCTTCAGGCCGTAGCGGTGGCACGTCTCGATGAAGCGCTCTGTCTCCTCGGGGTGCTCAGGGTGCGAGTAGTCGCCGGAGCGCCAGTTGGCGCCGCCGATCACCAGGTTGGCGCCGGCCGCCGCCCAACGGGCGATGCTCTCCTCGTCGGGGCAGCGCCAGCCGTGGGAGTATTGGTGCGGGCCTAGCCACCACACCCGCACGTCGTTCGCCGCGGGGCGCGGTTCCTTGCCCGGCAGCAGGGAGAGGTAGAAGGTATCCGCGTAGTGCCACCCCTCGGCGACCGGCTCGTGGAGGTTGCGCAGGGCAAACGCCTCCCAGGAGGGCCGGCCCGCCTGAACGCGCACCGTCATCAGTTCGCCGGCACGCCCGAGGGGATCGCCAGTGGGATAGGGGCACGTGTCGGTCCAGCCCCAGCCGGCCAAGTGCGAGTGAGGGAACACGACTTCCAGGCCGCCGCGGTCGTTGCCGAACTGGATCCAGGGAAGGAAGCGGCCGCCAGCGTCGTAGTCACCGCTTGCCAGGTCGTGGCACGCCGGCCGGCAGGTGTTAGGGTTCTCCGCGACATCCCCTTCGTGCGCCAGGAAGGCACAGGTGGAACGCTCCACCACGCCTCGCCCAAGCGAGAGCCAGCGCAGTGGCAGCGAGGCGCGCGCGCGCACCGTCACGTCGATTTGCACCGTGCCGTCGGCCGCGAAGGTGTAGCGCAGGTGGCGAACGAGCGGCAGCGGTGAGCCATCGACGCGGGCAAAGCCGCCCTCGCTCTCGATGACGACGCAGTCGGGCGCGGCGGAGACCAGGCGCACGTCGGCGGTGGCGTGACGGGCGTGGTAGGCCTCCGCGCGTGGGTCGACAGCCGTGGCGGCCCTCAGGTCGGGCACCGGGCCGGCCAGCCACGATTCGCCGCGGACGACGGCGCGCTCCAGCAGCCCGGTGGCGCGGGACAGGGCGTAGGCCCAGGTGCCACCGCTGAGGTGGAAGCAGCTTTCGCTCTCACGAACGGTGATCGAGATGGAGGCGTTCATGCCAGCCTATTCGGCGGGCTGGCGCCGGGTGCCTGCCACGGCAGCACTGTTGCCCGACGCCGGGCTACCCCGGGGAGGGAATCCGGGCCGGCCGTGCCTAACCTGATCCGCGCGAGAGGAGGAGTTGCGGCAAGGCATGACGCGTACGGTGATGACGGACGCCAGGGATCTGCTGGCAGAGGTGCGGGCGAAGGGTCGCCCGGCGGGGGAGGATCGACGGCCGGCCGCGCAGGCGCGGTCGTATCGGGAGACGGTGGGGGAGCCGATGACGCTGCGGCGCGCCAAGGCGTTCGCGGCGATGCTGGATGCCCTGGAGCCGGTGCTGAACGAGCAGGACTGCCTGGTGGGGTCGCTGGCGGCGGTGTTTGGCGCGGAGGCGCCGGCCACGGCAGCGGATCTGGAAGAGTTGGAGCGGGTTGGGCGCCGGGGGTTTGCCACTCATGCCGACCACGTGGTGATCGACTTCCCCCGCCTGCTGCGCCTGGGCTTGCCCGGGATCCGGGCCGAGGTGACCGAGCGCCTGCGCCAGCCAGAGGGGTTGGATGCGGACCAACGCGACTTCCTGGCATCGATGGCGATCACCCTGGAGGCGGCCCTTCGCTTCCTGGGGCGCTATGGCGCTGCCTGCCGCGAGCGCGCCGCGGGCGATGCCACCGGGCGCTGGGAGCAGATGGCGGCGCGCTGCGACCGGCTGACCCGCGAGGCGCCGTGCTCCTTCCCGGATGCGGTGCAGCTTACCTGGTTCGTGCATCACCTGCTGGCGCTCGATTACGGCTACGCCAACGGCTTCGGGCGGTTGGACCAGTACCTGCACCCCTTCTACCTGGCGGATCTGGCGCGCGGCACGCTGACGCCCGAGGAGGCGCAGCAGTGGGTGACCCACCTGTGGGCGAAGATCGGCGAGCGCGCCCCGCAGTGGGGCCACGACGACGTGGCCAACATCGCCATCGGCGGGGTGCGCCCGGATGGCGGCGATGGCACCAACGACCTCTCCTATTACTGCCTGGCCGCCACGCGGACGCTGCAGATTCCGGGCCCGAACCTCTCCGCGCGCTTCCACGCCGGCACCCCGGAACGCTTCTACCACGAGTGTCTGGAGACGATTGCCACCGGCGTGGGCTACCCGGCCCTCTTCAACGACCGCGTCCTGGTGCCGGCATTGGAGGCGATTGGCATTGCCCCCGCGGAAGCACGCGACTACGCCCTCGTCGGCTGCATCGAGACGTTCGTTCCTGGCCGGCAGCCGCCCTGGGCCGACGGCCGCTTCAACCTGGCGAAGTGCCTGGAGCTGGTGCTGGGCAACGGGTGTGACCTGCGCACCGGCGAGCGGCGCGGCCCCGAGACGGGGGATCCCACGCGCTTTGGCTCCCTCGAGGAGCTGCTGGCGGCGCTGCAGGTGCAGATCCGCCAGGGAGTGCGCGACTACGCCCACTACTTCCGGGAGCTGAACCGGCAGGTGGATCCCCGGGAGTTCACCAACCCGTTCCTGTCGGCGCTGATGACCGACTGCGTGGCGCGCGCCCGCGACGTGAACGACGGTGGCACCCGCTACCCCTCCACCCACGGCGTGGCGGGCATGGGGATCGCCACCACGGCCGACTCGCTGGCGGCCATTCAGCAGGGCGTCTTCACCGAGCGGCGCTTCTCCATGGAGACGCTGGTCGCCGCCTTGCGTGCCGATTTCGTCGGTCATGAGGCGCTGCGGGCGTGGGCCTGGAACCGCGCCCCGAAGTACGGCAACGACGACGCGACCGGCGATCACCTGGCAGTCTGGGTGGCCGATACCTTCTGCGATGCTGTTCTGGCAGAGCGCACCTACGATGGCGGGCGCTTCCTGCCGCTCATCGCGGCGAACGTCTCCAACATCTACGCCGGCCAGGAGACGGCAGCCACCCCCGACGGCCGGCGGGCCGGACAGCCGTTGAGTGATGCCGCCTCGCCCACCTACGGCCGCGACACCCTCGGGCCGACGGCGGTCATCGCCTCGGTGACGAAGGTGAACTGGAAGAAGGTGGTGGGTGGCTCGGTGATCAACCAGAAGTTCCACCCGGACGCGCTGGCTACGCCGGAGGGGCGCGCGCGGCTGGTGGGCCTACTGCGCGCCTTCCATGAGCGCGGCGGCCAGGAGATACAGTTCAACGTGGTGACCGCCGAGCGGCTGCGGGAGGCGATGGCGCGCCCCGAGGAGTTCGCCGACCTGGTAGTGCGTGTGTCCGGCTTCAGCGCCCGCTTCGTGGAGTTGGGCCGCGAAGTGCAGGAGGACATCCTCGCCCGCACCACCCACCTGGCAGCGTGAGGCGACTCTAACGGGAGTACGCGGGTGATCCCTGCGGGCAGGCGGAGGTCACCCGGCGCCTCGTCCATCGAAGCAGGACAACCGGGCTACCCAGAAGGGGCCTATTAGCACATGGGCAAGAGGCAGGCAAGCGGCTATAATAGAGGCCGGTAGGAGGAACTACTGGCCCTGTTCCTCTTCATCGGACGGATGGCAGCCCGCGCCATCCGTCCGTCTTTTTGTAGGGGGTGGATCAGAGCCCCAGGCGCTCCCACAGCGCATCCACGCGCGCCTTCACCTCGGGTGACATCGCCACGACCGGCGGCCACTCGCGGGAGTAGCCTTCCTCCGGCCACTTGCGCGTGGCGTCGATTCCCAGCTTGCCAGACCAATCCGGCATCTGCGCGGCGTGATCTAGCACGTCGGTTGGGCCCTCGCTAAGCACCACGTCTCGTTTTGGATCGATCGCGGCGCCCACCCGCCAGAGCACCTCGCCCAGGTCGTGGACGTTGCATTCTTGGTCCACCACCACCACGATCTTGGTGAACATGAGCTGGCCCAGGCCCCAGAGGGCGTGCATCACCTTGCGAGCGTGCCCGGGATAGCGCTTCTCGATGGAGACGATCGCCAGGTTATGGAAGGCGCCCTCCACCGGGAGGTTGAGGTCGACAATCTCCGGCACGCTCTGCTTGATGAAGGGGAGGAAGAGACGCTCGGTCACCTTGCCGAGTGGGCCATCCTCCATCGGGGGGACGCCGACGATCAGGGTGGGGTAGATCGGGTCGCGCTGGTGGGTGATCGCGGTGAGGTGGAACACCGGGTAGTCGTCGGCGAGGGAGTAGAAGCCGGTGTGGTCGCCGAACGGCCCCTCGCGGCGGCGCTCGCCCGGCTCCACGTAGCCTTCCAGGATGATCTGCGCGTTGGCGGGCACTTCCAGGTCAACGGTGCGGCACTTCACCAGCTCCACCGGCTTGCGGCGCAGGTAGCCGGCGAGCATCAGTTCGTCTACCTCATCCGGCAGGGGTGCCGTCGCGGCGTAGGTGACGGCGGGGTCTGGGCCGAGGGCGATCGCCACTTCCAGGCGCTGGCCGAGCGTCTCGGCGACGCGGTAGTGCTGGGCACCCCCCTTGTGCCGCTGCCAGTGCATGCCCAGGGTGCGCGAGTCGAACTTCTGCAGGCGGTACATGCCGAGGTTGCGCGTACCCCGCTCGGGATGCTTGGTGATCACCAGCGGCAGGGTGATGTAAGGACCGCCATCCAGCGGCCAGCACTGGATGATCGGCAGCAGGTCGAGGGAGGGGTTGTCGGTAACGACCACTTCCTGGCAGGGGGCGTTGGTTACGGTGCGGGTGCCCAAGTCGGCGAACAGCTTCAGCTTGGGGAGCATCTGCAGCTTGCCCAGGAAGGAGGCGGGGATCCTTGGCGTCAGCAGTTCGGCCACCTCCGCCGCCAGGGTGTCGATGCTGTCCGTCTCCAGGGCCAGCGCCATGCGCTTCATCGTGCCGAAGGCGTTGATCAGGATCGGCCAGCGATGCCCCTTCACGCGACGAAAGAGGAGCGCCGGCCCCCCGCGCTTCACCACCCGGTCGGTGATCTCCGCCACCTCCAGGTGGGGATCGACTTCTACATCGATCTCCTTCAGCTCGCCTTGCTGGCGCAGCACCTCCACAAACTGCTTCAGGTCACGATAGGCCATCCCTCTCCCTCCGCCTCGATCACCGGATGGGTGCCCGTTACGTCTTGATCCGCAGGACCAGCGTCAGCACGCCGAGGACGGTGATGATCGCGCCCAACACCGGGACCACCCAACGCGAGTTCATGCTGCGGGTGAACAGGGGACCGATCGGGGCGGCCATCATCGTGCCCAGGCCGAGCGCTAGCACCAGATCCCAGCGCACGGCAGCGGCACAAAGCTGCATGAACTCCGGGAACGGCAGGTACCACAGGCTGACGGAGGACGCCTTGGCCGCCGAGGCGAGCAGATACGACAGGAAGCCGGCCACGCAGATCGGCCCCTCGGCGAAGGTGGTCACCCCGATGGCGTTCTTGTGGTTTTGCCCGGAGATCACCTGGCCGGCGGTGACCACCGGTCCGAAGCCGCCCCCGGAGATCCCCTTGTTGAAGGCGCTGAGGAGCCCAACGCCGACCATCTTCCGCCAGGAGAACTGGAACTTCCGGTTGCTGAGCATCAGGAGCCCCATGACGGTGATCAGCGCGCCGATGTAGGTGCGAATCACCTCCTTCGACATGTTCACCGAGATGAAGGCGGCCGCGCCGGTGGCCAGGATACCCAGGCAGCTCAGCAGCACCACGATGCGGAGGTCGCGCGATCCGGTGGAGAAGTCGGCGTTGGCATAGCGGTGGTGGTAGACGGTAGCCGCCAGCCCACCGGCCGCCTGGGTGATCAGAATGGCCGGCACCACCAGCTCCGGGCCGAACCCGAACAGCAGGAGGGTCGGAGAGAGGATCGTGCCGTAGCCCATGCCGAGCGACGAATCCACGAACTCGCAGCAGAAGCCAAGCAGCAGAACGATGACGAAGAGACCAACTGTCAATTCCATGATGGATCTATGTTAGCGGCAGCCCGGTGAGATCCTGTTGGCAGGCGCTCGCTTAGTTTAGGGCTTTGGCAGGAGGTCCTCGGCCCGTCCCGAACTGTAGCGGCGAACGTGGCTGCGCCGGGGGTGCCAGCCACTTGCCACAGGAGAAGAGGCCCGCGATGCGCTTTGTTACCATCGGCTTTGCCCATGCCCACATCGACGCCGCCGTGTCCGGCTTCCGCCAACTCCCCGGGGTGGAGTTGGTGGGCATCGCCGACAGCGACGCCCAGCGGTTGGCAGACCGACAGGCGAAGCTCGGGGTGCCTGCCTATGCCGACTACCGCGCGATGCTCGACGCCTTGCGGCCCGACTTCGCAGCGGTTTGCCCGGCGAACGCCGACAAGGCGGCGGTGATCGTCGAGTGCGCGGCGCGTGGGGTGCACGTCTTTGCCGACAAGCCGCTGGTCACCCGCCGGCCACACCTGGAGCAGGTGGAGCGGGCGGTGCAAGCGTCGGGCATCGAGGTGTGGGCCTACCTGGAGCTGCGCTACTACGCCCCGCTGGTGGAGATCAAGCGGCGGATCGACGCTGGGCAGATCGGCGAAGTGGTTAGCGTTTACGCCACCGGGCCGCACAAGCTGAGCCTGCCCAGCCGCACCCCGGAGATGCTCGACGCCGAGCGCAACGGCGGCGTGTTGGTAGACCTCGGCTGCCACGACGTGGACCTGGCGCGCTGGTTCACCGGGCGCGAGCCGCTGGAGGTGACCGCCTACCTGAGCAAGCGTCGCTTCCTTCAGCTCGATAACTTCTGGGATACGGCGCAGGCGCTCTACCGCTTCGCGGGCGAGGTCTCGGTGTACATCGAGCCAAGCTGGCTGCAGCCGGACGCTTCCGCCTTCTGGGGCGACAGCCGGGTGATGGTGGTCGGCACCCTCGGCACGCTGGAGTACCGCACCTGCGACCAGAGCGTCACCCTGGTGACGGTGGAGCGAGGCGAAGAGCCGGTGACCCCCGAGCCGGCCCCGGTGAGCATCCTCGAGGACTTCGTGGCTACCCTGCGCGGGCATGGCAGCGGCACCCTGACGACGGCGGAGACCCTGGCGACAATGCGCGCCATCATCACCGCCCACGAGGCCGCGCTGGCCGGCCGCACGCTGCCGTGCGCCCCTCCGCACCGGCCGTGAAGCAGCCGCCCGCGGCGGGCTACTGGCCGCGCGGGCCGGCCCCGTCATCCCCCCAGAACTCCGCCAGGACCTCGGCATAGTCGGCGCACGCCAGGCCGGCGCCGGAGGGGAACCAGTCCGGCGGTAGGAGGTCTCGGTACGGCTCGGTGGCAAAGCGGTCGTCTACCAGCAGGACGACGCCACGGTCGGTCGGGGTGCGGAAGACGCGGCCGGCCGACTGGATGACGCGGATCAGGCCGGGAATGAGGTAGGCGAAGCGGAAGCCCTCGCCGCAGCGGGCCTCGAAGTAGCCCCGGATTAGCTCTTGCTCCTCGTTGACCACCGGCAGGCCCGGGCCGACGATCAGCACGCCGACGAGCTGCTCGCCGGGCAAGTCGATCCCCTCGCCGAAAAGACCACCTAACACCGCCAGGCCAACGCGCGAGCGGCCAGTGCCGGTGGCGGTGACCTTACGCAGGAAGTCGCGCTTCTCCGCCTCGGTCATCGCCGGCCGCTGGGTGTAGACGGATGCCCGGCCGGCCAGGAGGTCTTTCACCAGCGGCCGCACGGCGTTCAGGTAGGCATAGGAGGGGAAGAAGAGGATGTAGTTGCCGGGGTGGGCGGCAACCAGCGCCTCGGCACAGCGGGCGACGGCGTGGGCGCTTTTCTCCCGGGCGCGGTAGCGCGTGTCGATGCCTGGCACGTGCAGGTAGAGGCGGTTCTCCGGCGGGAAGGGGGATGGGAGGCGGAGACTGAGTGCCTCGGGGGAGCCTCCCAGCAGCTCGCGGAAGTACTCGTGCGGCGAGAGGGTTGCCGAGAAGAAGACGGTGCAGCGCGCGCCATCGAGGCGGCGGCGCAGCAGCGGCCCGGGGTTGAGGCAGAAGAGGTGGAGCACCGCCCACCCGGCTTCCATCTTGACGTAGAGGGCGTACTCTTCGCTGAGCAGGGCGGCCACGCGCGCGTAAGCGGTCAGGGTGAAGAAAAGCTCCTGCACCTGGTCCCACAGCATGCTGGGGGCGTTGGTGGCCAGGAAGGCGCTGGCGCGCTCCAGCAGGCGGGCCACGGCGGGCGGGAGCATCTCCGGCAGCGCTGTCAGGCGCAGCGCCGACTGCCCCGTCTCCCGCAGCTCTCGCTGCCACTCCTCCAGAAACGCGGCCACGTCGGCGCAGGCCTGTGAAAGCTCCGGGTCGGCCGCCCAGGCCGCCGCCGCCAACTCGGTCAGTTGCTGCTGCCCCAGCGTTGCTGAGTACATCTCGCGGCCGCGGGGCACCAGGTTGTGGGCCTCGTCCACCAGGAAGAGGTGGTCCGGCGGGCTTCCCGGCGCGAAGAAGCGGCGCAGATAGACGCGGGGGTCGAAGACGTAGTTGTAGTCGCAGACGATCAGGTCGGCCTGCAGGGCGAGATCGAGCGACAGCTCGAAGGGGCAGAGGCGGTCGCGCTCGGCATAGGCGCGCACCACGGCGGCGGTCATCAGTTCGTGCTGCAGCAGTTCGGGGAGGACGCGGGCCGCCTTGGCGTAGTAGTCCTGGGCGTAGGGGCAGGTATCCGGGTGGCACTGGCAGCCCGGGGAGAGGCAGGCGCGGGCCTTCGCCTCGATGAAGAGGGTGCGCAGGCGCAGGCCGCGGGCGTGCGCCGTCCGCAGGGTGCTCTCCAGAATCGCCTTGCCGGCTGTTTTGGCGGTGAGGAAGAAGATGCGCGTGAAACGCTCGCTCTGGCCCAGACGCCGCAGCGCCGGGTAGAGGACGGCAATCGTCTTGCCGATGCCGGTGGCCGCCTCGACGAAGAGGTCGCGCTCCTCCTCGAGTGCTTGCGCCACCGCCGCCATCAGCTCTTCCTGCCCCGGGCGCCGGTCGGGGTAGGGGAACTGCAGACGAGCGAGGGAGGCATCGCGGACGCGGCGCCACTCGTCGCGCTCGCGCTGCGCCTGGAGGTGGGCCAGCGCCAGGCGGGTGAAGAAGCGCTCGCCTTCCTCGATGGGGATCTCTAGGGGGAAAGAGCGCTCGGAGAGGTCGTCCAAGTTCAGGTAGGTGAGCTTGCCGACAACGCGCTTGCCGGGATGGTGGACCATCAGGAAGTAGACGTAGAGCAGGAGCTGCGCCCGATGGATGGGGTAGTCTTCCTCGCGGATCGCGGCAACGGGCCTCCAGGTGGTCTTGATCTCCTCCACTTCGAAGGTGTCCTCGGTTTCGGTGAGGCCATCGATGCGGCCGCGAACGACGAGGCGGTACTCTTCCCAGTCGTAGGTGAAGGTGACCGGCACCTCGGCGCGGTAACCGGCGGGCCGGCGGGCGACAGCCTGCTGATGCCCCTCGATCCCTTCCTGGCCGCGCGCTGGCATGGCACCCCCGAAGCCGGCAACCAGGTGCTGGGGAACGAAGGCGGCGGCGACAAACTGGGTGACGCCGATGGTGAGGAGGCGCCGCGGCGCCGGGGTATCTGCTGGGGCATCGGGGAGCTGGGGCATCGGGTGGTCCTTGCGAAAACGGGCGCGTGTGCGGCAGGAGTGCCGGCACCCCATTGTAGCATGCCGCGGGCGAGAGAGCAACGCCCGGTTGTTGCTGTTGGATTGAGGGTTGACGATTCTGCGGGAGCCTGCTATAATGACGATGTTGCTGATGCGCCCGTAGCTCAGCTGGCAGAGCAGCGGACTCTTAATCCGTTTGTCGAAGGTTCGAATCCTTCCGGGCGCACCAAGGATGACCGGAATCATCAAGTAAGGGGCTACCATCGAGGTGGCCCTTTTTTTGTTCTCCTGGCGCCTGGCAGCAGCCACCCCATTCCCCCGTTGCGCCGGGCCCGCACGTGAGGGCGTTCGGGGCACTTGCTGCCTTGCGTCGACCGCTTCCCTGACTTGTCGTGCGTGCCAGACCCAGTCTTGCCCGTGGGTCGAGCCGCCAGAACTCGTCAGTGCTCCTCGCCCGGGGCGGGCAGAACTACCCAACGACCCTTCGGCAGCCTTAGGACAGGCTCTGGCCGGCGACACGCTGACCGGCGGCTGCCGAAGGAGTGAGAGGTACTAAGAAAGGGGAGAGGTGGCTGGTGGGGGGAACGGGACTCGAACCCGCAAGGTCTCACGACCGGAGGATTTTAAGTCCCCTGCGTCTACCAGTTCCGCCATCCCCCCACTGGCGCGATTATAGCACCGCCTGCGGCACCCGTCAACGGCACGCCACCACCCCGCGAGCGCCGGGAGAGGATGCGGGTGGCGGTGCCCAGAACTCCTTCTGCAGCAGCGGCAGGCAGCGACCGGCGTGAGCCTCGCCCGCGGCGTGGGGAGGAGCCAACAACGGGATGAACGTGGTGCTGATCCTGGCCGACCAGCTCTCCGCCTGCTGGCTGGAAGGAGCGGCCGCCGCCTGTCCCACCCCCCACCTCGACGGCCTGGCCCGCCGCGGCATGCGCTTCCACCGGCACATTGTCCACAACCCCGTTTGCATGCCCTCGCGCGCCAGCCTCTTCACCGGCCGGTCGTCACGCGTCCACGGCGTGCTGATGAACGGCTACGAGTTGGGCTCCGACTGCCCGACCTTCCCGCAGGTGCTGCAGCGCGCGGGGGTGCACACCGCCGGCTTCGGCAAGTTCCACCTGCAGTGCCACCACCGCTCGGCGCACAACGACGTGCGCCAGTACGGCTTCGACGTGGCCGAGGTCACCGAAGATATCCGCGCGGGAGACTGGCTCGATTGGGTGGCGCGCGCGCATCCCGACTGCTACGAGCAGGCACTGGCGACGGTGTGGCCGGTGCCGTGTCTGCGGCAATACGGTCCGGAGCGGATCAACCTGCTCCCGCGCGTGCAGGCCGCCCGCACCCAACACCCGCCGCAGGCAGTGGCGCCGCTCACCTGGTCCTCGGTGGTGCCGGAGCACTGCTGCCAGACCCGCTGGATCGGCGACCGCGCCTGCGCCTACCTCCAGTCCGCCGCCGAGCCGTTCTTCCTCACCGTCTCCTTCGTCGATCCGCACGACCCTTATGATCCCCCGGCCTCCTACCTGCGCCGCGTTGATGCCGCACAGGTGCCGGCCCCGATCCCACCGACGTGGCCGGAAGACCCGCGATCGCCGGCGCTTTTCCGGCGTGTCAGCATTCGCGAGCTGTTCGCCGGCCTTGATGAGGCCGCCTGGCGGCAGATCCGCGCCCACTACCTCGCCTCGGTGGCGTTCATCGACGACCAGGTGGGCCGTGTGCTCGCCACGCTGACGGCGCGGGGCCTGGACGACCGCACCGTGGTGCTCTTCACCTCCGACCACGGCGACATGCTCGGTGACCACGGGCTCCCCTTCAAGGGAGCGTGGCACTACGATGCCTGCATCCGCACCCCGCTTCTGGCCGCCGGCCCGGGAATCGTGCCGGGCGAGTGCCCCGCCCTGATCGAGAGCCTGGATCTCTTCCCGACGGTGCTGGAGTTGGCCGGAGTGACCTGCAAGACGCCGGTGGAGGGGCGGTCGCTGGTGCCCTGGCTGCGGGGGGAACCCCCGGCCGATTGGCGCGACGCCGCCTACACGGAAAGCTACGCTAGCTATAGCGATCGGGGCCTGGACGGATGGGCGCGCACCCTGCGCACGGCGGAGTGGCGCTACACGCTCTTCGCTGCTGGTGGCGGCGAGCAGCTCTTCCACCTGGCGGAGGATCCCCAGGAGCGGGTCAACCGCGCGGGCGATCCCGCCTGCGCCGCCGTGCGCGCGGAGCTGCGCGACCAACTGCTGGAGCGCCTGATCGCCCAGGAGCATCCGTTTCCGCCCCGCGGCCTCTTCGGCCTGGGAACGCATTGAGGGTGGAGGAGCACGTTCGATCTGATGGAGCATGACGAGCCGCCGCGTTCACCGCGCCCCGGACGCAAGGGCTACGCCCCGCGCGAGGTGCGCCTCGCCCTCCAGTACATCGTCGTGGCGTGGATCTTCGGCGCGCCTTTCTTCTCGATCACCACCGGGGCGCCGTTCACCTCCTTCTTGACCAACTAC
>JAAZEB010000120.1 GCA_012512505.1 Armatimonadota bacterium
GTTGAGGGCCTGATCCCACGTGACCTCCTGGCCGGTGTAGGCGGACATGCGCCCCATGATCGCGGTGAGAGTGCTTTCCGCCACCTGCTGCCCCTCATTGAGCGGCTGACCGTCGCGGATGCTGACGATCAGGTCGGTCAACTCCTGCACGTAGGGGTCGTTGCCGCGCTCGCGGAAGCTCCAGGCGGTTTCGCCACGGATGGAGCCGCTGGGGTGGGCGGTGCCCTTGGTGCCGATCACGAACTCATCCACGCGGTTGGCGCAGCCGTCGATCTGGCGGCACATGCTCATCACGCGCGCCCCGTTCGGGTACTCGTATTCGACGGTGAAGTGGTCGTAGATGTGGCCGAACGCCGGGTCGGTGCGGCTCTGCCGGCCGCCCATGCCGAGGCACTTCACCGGGTGCGCCTGCAGCACCCAGTTGATCACGTCCAGGTTGTGGACGTGCTGCTCGACGATGTGGTCGCCGGAGAGCCAGGTGAAGTAGAGCCAGTTGCGGATCTGCCACTCCATGTCGGACCACCCGGCCTCGCGCTGGTGCACCCACAGCCCGCCCTGGTTCCAGTAGCACTGGCCGGCCACGATCTCGCCAATCGCGCCGTCGTGCAGGCGCTGGATGCACTGACGGTAGCTGTTCTGATGGCGGCGCTGGGTGCCGGCGACGATCCCCAGGCCCTTCTGCTTGGCGGCCTCCGCGGCAGCCAGCACCATGCGCACGCCAGCCGGACACACGGCCACCGGCTTCTCGGTGAAGATGTGCTTGCCCGCGTCCACCGCCGCCTTGAAGTGCGTCGGCCGGAAGCCGGGCGGCGTCGCCAGAATCACCAGGTCCACGTCGCTGTTGATGACTTTCTGGTAGGCATCAAAGCCGGTGAAGCAGCGGTCGTCAGTGACCTTGATCTTGTCGCCCACCTTATCCTGAAGGTGTCCGCGCAGGCCGTTGACGCGCTCGGGGAACAGGTCGCCCAGGGCATGGATCTCCACGCCCGGGGCGGCACCGACGATCTGCTCCGCGGCGCCGCCGCCACGCCCGCCGCAGCCGATCACCCCAACGCGGATCGTCTCGTTGGCGGCGGCGTGGGCGTAGTTGGCCAGCGGCAGCCGCGAGGCGAGCGCGGCGGCGGTTACTGTGGCGGAGGTCTTCAGGAAATCCCGCCGCGATAGCGGCTGGGCAGCCGGTTCGGTTCTCTCTGCACTCATGGCACCACTCCTTCTCTGGGGGTGGGATCCACGAAGCGACACGCAGGAGCACGGAAACGGGCGTCGCGGCTCCTCATCTACGTGCTCTCGCGTCTTCCTTCGTGGATCGCCGGGCTACTCGACGCGCACCACCCGGAACCCGATGAACGGGCCGTCGGTAAGCCACCACTTGCTCTTCGGGTTCTGCGGGTCGCTCATCTGCCAGTCAGGCGACTCCGGCACCCGTGCCCCGGGATGCACCTGCTCCGCCAGGTCCCAGTAAGAGCCACCGCGAACCACGGGGGTATCGTCTAGGCCGGTGCACCACTCCGCCACGTTGCCCAGCATGTCGAAGAGACCCCAGGGGTTCGGCTCCTTCTTGCCGACCGGGTGGGTCTTCTCGTCGCTGTTGTCGTAGTACCAGGCCATCTTGTCCAGCACGGCCTTGTCGGCGATTGGGGCGGCGGCGAGAGTGCCGGCCCGGCAGGCATACTCCCATTCTGCCTCGGTGGGGAGGCGGTACCGGTGGCCGGTCTTCGCCGACAGCCACCGGCAGTACTCGCTGGCGGCGTGATAGGTGAGGCTCATCGCCGGGTAGCCCTGGTGGCCGAAGCCGCGATCCGGCGCGCCATAGGGCTTGCTGGGGCGCGCGATGGCGGCGGCGCCGCCCTTCGCCTGCTCCGCCGGATCATCCAGCTTGAAGGCGAAAACGTCGAACGCCTCCCACGTCACCTCCGTCTTGCTCATCCAGAAGGGGCCGACCTTGATCTCGCGCACGGCGCCTTCCTTGGTTGGGTCCGCCACCTTCACGGTGCCCGCCGGGATCGGCACCATCTCGAAGGAGACGGTGGAACCAGGAATCTTCTCCGTGTAGGGCGCGCGCTTCTCCGCGGCGGTGGCCGGTGCCGGGGCTAGCCAGGCGGCCGCCGCGTGTGCTATGATCGCCGCAAGCAACAAGATACCGGCGGCCGGGAAGGTGACCTCAGGGCAAACGATGAAACGTCTCATCTGCTACCTCAACGTGGTGTTGTGCGTGGCCGCGCTCGCGCCGGCGGCAGGCGCCTGGGCCGCGCCGCGCCGCGACCGCCCCCCGGAGCGCTACGAGTTCGCCCAACTGCACATGGGCGTGAAGGTGCGCCTCGTAGTCTACGCCCGCGACGAGCCAGCGGCGACGCGCGCCTGCCGGGCGGCGTTCGCCCGCTTCGCCGAACTCGAACAGATCCTCAGCGACTACCGGCCCGACAGCGAACTGATGCGCCTCTGCGCCCGAGCCGGTGGCGAGCCGGTGCGTGTCAGCCGTGACCTGTATACCGTCCTGAGCCACGCTATGGCGCTCGCACGCCGAAGCGAAGGCGCCTTCGATCCTACCGTGGGACCGGTGGTGGCGCTGTGGCGGACTGCCCGCAAGGCCGGCCGTCTCCCGCCCGACGACGCGCTGCGGCAGGCCCGCGCCCTGGTCGGCTGGCGCCACCTGCGCCTGGAGGCTGCCCCACGAACGGCCAGGCTGGCGCTGCCAGGCATGCGGCTGGACCTGGGCGGCATCGCCAAAGGGTTTGCCGCCGACGCGGCCCTCGCCGCCCTCAAACAGCACGGCGTCTCCCGCGCGCTCATCGAGGCCGGCGGCGACATCGTTGTCGGAGACGCGCCCCCCGGCCAAGAGGGGTGGCGCATCGAGGTGCCAGGGATCGGGCCCGACGGCGCCGCCCGCACGCTGGTCGTGGCGAACCAGGCAGTCTCCACCTCCGGCGACACCGAGCAGTTCGTGGAGATCGATGGCCGTCGCTACTCGCACGTCGTCGATCCCCGCACCGGGTTGGGCCTGACCACCCGCGTCGCCGCTACGGTGGTGGCGCGCCGCGGCCTCCTGGCCGATGGCCTCTCCACGGCGGCCTGCGTGCTCGGCCCCGAGAAGGGGCCGGCACTGGTGGCCTCCTACCCAGGCGCTGTCGTCTACCTCCGCGTGGCCGGCCCCTGACGCGCCCCTGGCTCCGCCGCGAGGGAGCGGGCGGTGGGGCGAGTTAGGCCAGCCCCCACCCGTCGATCACCTGCGGCTCAGGCCTGCTCCCATTGCTGCCGCAGGAAGCGGACGCTCTTGGGAATCTCCTGCTGCGGGTCGCCGTTGCAGCCGCACTCGAAGCTGCAGTAGCCGCGATAGGCGAGCCGCTTCAGGCCGCGGAAGCCGCTGGTATAGTCGTACTCCTCCTGGCCGGGGAGCACGCGGCCGGGCCAGGTTGCCAGGTGAACGTGACGCAGGTACTTCCCGGCGGAAAGGATGGCGCCTTCGTGGCTGGTTTCCTCGTGCCCCATGTGGTAGAAGTCGGCCATCATGCAGACGCCGGGATGCTTGGCATCGCGGCAGATGGCGGCCGCGTCGGCAAGCTGGCGCAGGAAGAACGCCTCGCCCCGGTTGAGCGGTTCCAGGAGGAGGGTGGTCCCCGCCTTGACGGCGACTTCACCCAGGCCGGGGAGCAGATCAAGCAGCACCTGGCGCGCCTCCTGGTTGCCCAGCTTCGTCTGGCCATTGAACGCCGGTACCACGATCAGACCGACTGCTCCCAGCTCCCCGGCGGCCTGCAGAATCTCACTGATCGAGGCGACGGCCTCTTGGCGTTTGACCTCCTCCTCGGAGATGAGGACGCCGCGGAAGCCGGCGCAGATCGCGCTCACCTTCACCTGGCGCCCGGCCAGCGCCTTCTTCAGCGCCTCGACACGGTCTGGCAGGCCTCCGCCGCCTACCTCCAGGCCGACGATGCCCCACTGCTCCATGCGGTCCAGCTTCTCTTCCAGGGTGGCGCCCGGGATGCGGCCCTCCTGGCTGGAGATCCGCAGTTCGGCCTGGCCGGCGCTTTCCTCCGCCGCGGCCGGCAGCCCGGCGCGGCCGGCCACCAGGCCCAGGCCGGCCATGGCAGCCCCCGAAAGGAAGTGGCGACGATCAATCCCCATTTTTCCTGGCACCTCCCGGGATCTGGTGTCGGCGCGCGTGGGCGCCGTCCTCGCTTGTTGGTGTGTCGTTCGCCAACGGGGCGGGCGGCTCCTTCCCCTGGGCGCGCCGCCGGCCGGCGGCCACCGATCCGAAGGTTTGACAAAACGCAATCGGCTGTGCAATAATCGGGCGCAAGATGAGCACTCATCGCGGGAGGAGAGCCGGCCGGGCCGGCACCCGGCTGGGGGCGGCAGTGTTCGTCGTGGTGGCGTTGGGGGCGGCCCTCCTCGCCTGGCCCACGGGCGGGGCCTCCGCGGCGCCCGCGCGCAAGATCGAGCTGACCGTCTGGGGCTGGTGGAACCGCGAGGGGTTCAAGCGCGCCGCCGAGGCGTTTGAGCGGCGCTACCCCCACATCGACGTGGTCACCTCTACTGCCGGCGGGCAGATGGACGAGCAGAAGCTGATGACCGCCATCGCCGGCGGCTCGCCCCCAGACGTGATCAACCAGGACCGCTTCAGCGTGGGCGGCTGGGCCGCGCGGGGCGCCTTCCTGCCTCTCGATGGGTTCCTGGCGCGCGACACCACTACCATCCGCGCCGAGGACTACTACCCTGCCTGCTGGAACGAGGCGATCTACCGCGGGCGCGTCTACGCCATCCCCAACACCACCGACGACCGCCTCCTGTTCTACAACGAGGACCTGCTGCGCCGCGAGGGGTTTGTGGACGCGGCCGGCCGGGTGGTGCCGCCGCGCACCTGGAGCGAGCTGAAGCAGTATGCCGTAAAGATGACCCGCCGCGATGCCCGCGGCAACCTGACGCAGGTGGGCTTCGTGCCGAACTATGGCAACTCCTGGCTTTACCTCTATGGTTGGCAGAACGGCGGGCGCTTCCTCAGTGAGGACGGTAAGACCAGCCTGCTGAACGAGCCGGCAATCGTGGCGGCGCTGGAGTGGGTGACCGGTGTCTATGACGCCCTTGGCGGCGCCACCGCCGTCGATTCCTTCACCGCCACTTTCCAGGGGGGCGAGCTCGACCCGCTCCTCACCGGCAAGGTGGCGATGAAGATCGACGGCAACGCGGTGATGAACTTCATCGCCAACACCCGCCCGGACTTCAACTTCGGGGTGGCGGCGCCACCCCCGCCGGAGGGGCGCCCGCCGATCACCTGGTCTGGGGGCTTCTCCTGGGCGATCCCGCGCGGCGCCAAGCACCCGGAGGAAGCCTGGCAGTTCATCCAGTGGATGTCCAGCGTCGAAGCTGGCCTGCTGATCGCCGGCGCCGAGTACCGCCTCAACCGTTCCTGGGGGCGCCTCTACGTGCCGGAGATCAGCCCGAACAAGCGCATCAACGAGGCTGTCTTCCGCGAGTACGCCCCGCGCCACCCGCGCTTCCGGCGGGCGTTTCGCTTCGCCCTGGAGATGATGAGCCGCTCCCGCTACCGCCCCGTCACCCCCGTGGGCCAGGTGCTGTGGGATGAGCACGTCCGTGCCATGGACCTGGCGATCCATCACAAGTACTCCCCCAAGGAGGCGCTTGACCGGGGCTCCGCCACCGTGCAAGCGGCGCTCGACCGGGTCCACCAGGAGAAGACTTACCCACCGCTGGACCTGCGCCTCCCAGTTGGGATCGGTGCTCTCCTCTCGTTGGCGGGGTTGGTGCTCTTTGGCGTTGGCCTGCGGCGGGATCTGCGCCGCCGCGGCGGCTTGGCCCGGCAGGAGACCGCGGCCGGTTACCTCTTCGTGCTCCCCTGGTTGGTTGGCTTCCTGCTCCTTACTGCCGGCCCCATCGTTGCCTCGATCCTGCTCTCGTTCTGCGAGTACGACGTGCTGCACCCGGTGCGCTGGGCCGGCCTGGACAACTACCGAGCGCTGCCGGCCGACCCGCTGTTCTGGAAGTCGCTGAAAAACACGATCTTCATGGTCCTCGGCGTGCCGCTGGGGATGGCCGTCAGCCTCGGGGTGGCGATGCTGCTGAACGCCCGCGTCGGCGGCATGGCGTTCTACCGCACGATCTACTACCTGCCGGCGATTGTGCCGGCGGTGGCTAGCTCGGTCCTCTGGATCTGGGTGCTGAACCCGCAGTTCGGGCTGGTCAACGTTGGCCTGCAGGCGCTCGGCATCCAGGGGCCGGAGTGGCTGGCGAGTGAGGCGTGGTCGAAGCCGTCCATCATCCTGATGGGGCTGTGGGGCGCTGGCGCGGGGATGATTATCTGGCTGGCCGGCCTGAAGGGGATCCCGGAAACGCTCTACGAGGCCGCCCAGATCGATGGCGCCGGGGCGCTGGCGTCGTTCCGGCACGTGACACTGCCGATGCTGTCGCCCTACATCTTCTTCAACCTGATCATGGGCATCATCGGTACATTCCAGATTTTCACCCAAGCTTATATCATGACGAGCGGCGGCCCGGTGGACTCGACGCTCTTCTACGTCTATTACCTGTTCAACAACGCCTTCCGCTACTTCAAGATGGGCTATGCCTCGGCGCTGGCCTGGATCCTCTTCCTTATCATCCTGGCGCTGACACTGCTGCAGTTCTGGCTGGGCAAGCGCTGGGTCTACTACGAAGGAGAGAAGTGATGCGGGGCTTTGGCTGGAGCTTTCTGGCATGGGCACGCGCGCTGCTGCTGCGGATGCCTCCCGGACCTGAGCGGGATGCGGCAATAGCCTCATCGGTGGCTGCCGTGGCGCTCGGCCATCATGGCGACCCGCGGGCAGCCGCGCCTCTGCTGGACGCCTTGTCGCATGAGCTCGCCGACGTGCGTTTCGCGGTCGTGAGCGCGCTCGGTCGCCTGGGCGCTCCCGCGTCGGGAGCGCTCCCACACCTGCGGCGGCTGGCGCAGCACGACCCGGACCGTCGTGTCCAGAGTGCCGCGGCGCGCGCGAGCGGGCGCATTGAGGAAGCCGTGCGCCGCGGCTCGGCGGAGCTGGTGGCGGCGGAGACGCCGCAGGGGCGCGGCACGGAGCTGGGGGCAAGCCTCGCCCCTGCCGGCCGCGGCACGGAGCCGGAGGCGGACCCGACCGACTGGTGTTCGTAAGGGCGAACCCGTGTGGCCGCCCGGCAGGCGTGGCCCCGACAAGGCATAGGACAGGGGTACCTCTCCATGCGAGTGGTCGAGAGCGAGATCAAGAGACGCCAACGGCGGCGAGAGCGCGTCCGCAAGGCGGGCATCCACCTGGTGCTGCTGGTCGGCTGCGTCCTCTTCGCGTTCCCGTTCGTGTGGCTGGTGACGACCTCGTTCAAGGACGAGCGGGAGATCTCCGTCTTCCCGCCGCGGTGGGTGCCGCGGGTGCCCCATTACTCGGCCCGGTCGCCCTTCGTGGACCCGGGCTGGTACGAGGAGATGAAGCGCCCGGCGACGATGGAGCCGGCAGTGTGGCGCGACCAGCGGGAGGTGATCGCGCGCGCGCTGGACGAGGGTCTGCAGCGCGCCTGTGCCAGGTACGCCGCGGTGCTGCCGGAGCCGGCGCTGACGCGGGACGCGGCCTGGCAGACGGCGCTGCGCAACGGCATGTGGGAAGAGATCGCCCGCATCCTCCCCGACGCCGTGGCCAGCGATCCGGAGCGCCTCCCGCGTTTCATCGCCGCCAGCATCGATGCCGAGCGGCTGCGGAAGGTGAGCACCGGGATCTCCCGCCTGCTGGCCGTGGGGGAGCTGACGCTGCGCGACGCGCGCAACGATCGGATCGCCCACCATGACCAGGGGGCGGCGGCCGGGGCTTCAGCGTGGCAGGTGGCCCAGGGGCAGGCCCGCTTCGCCGCTGCCCGCGAAGTGGAGGGCGAGCGCGCCCCGGCGCTGCATTACGACCTGTCTGCTGCCCCGGTGGTGCTCGAACGGGTGCTGGTCACCGACGCTCGCGCCGCCGCGGAGACGCCCCTGGGCATCGATTCGATCACCCTCAGCCTGCGCACCGATGCCTCGTGGCACCGGGTGTTCCTGGACCTGGAGACGGCGGAGGGGGTCTACCGCTCCGAGGAACCGTTCTGGCTGGAGCGCTCCACCTGGCGGAACCTGGAGTGGCGCTTCGTGCGCCCGGAAGACCGCACGGTGCCGGTGGTGGTGCTGCGCCGCGACCCGACAGCGCGCTCTGGCGTCATCACGCCCGGCCGGGTGCGGCTGCGACTGCGACTGGAGCGCTCCAGCCCGCTGCTGGTCGCCTACGCCAAGTACTCGCTCAACTACCGCCGGGCGCTCCTCTACATTCCGTTCTGGCGCTTCGTGGCGAACAGCACCTACCTGGTAATCCTGAACATCCTCGGGCAGGTGCTGGCGTGTAGCCTGGTGGCCTATGCCTTCGCGCGCCTGCGCTTCTACGGGCGCGAGGTGCTCTTCGCCGTGCTCCTGGCCACGATGATGCTCCCCGGCCAGGTGACGATGATCCCGGTCTTCCTCATCTTCAAGGCGCTGGGCTGGTACGACACGCTGCGGCCGCTGTGGGTTGGCTCCTGGTTTGGCAGCGCCTTCTTCATCTTTCTGCTGCGCCAGTTCTTCCTCACCATCCCGCAAGACCTGGAGGACGCCGCCAAGATTGATGGCTGCAGCTTCTTCGGCA
>JAAZEB010000121.1 GCA_012512505.1 Armatimonadota bacterium
CCCCCTGCCAGCCCCCCAGGCGCGGCTCATCGCCGCGCTGAGACGCTCGCGCCTCGTCCTGCCGCTGGACTTCCCGGGCGAAGGCTGAAGTCGCCCGCGGCGGGGTCGCGGAACTGCGGGTCCTGGCCGATCAACGGCTGCTCCTCCGCCGTGGGCAGCGACGGCCGGCTGCGCTCGGGGCGGTCCTCGCAGTACCAGACATTGCGGGCAAAGCGGAACGTCTCGGGCGCGGTGTTCGGGCCGATGTTCACGCCACCCTCGGCCCAGGCATCGGAGCGGAAGACGATGATGTTCTCGCTGAAGACGCCGTTGCGGCAGGGCACGAACCCGGGCGCGGTCGTCTCTTGCAGGATGCGGAGCGCCCACTTGCGCGGGCGATAGAGCGTGTTGCGGCGGACCACGGCGCCATCAACCCCGACGAAGGCAATCGGCGCCTGGCAGCCCACGAAGAGGTTCTCCTCGACGCGGATCTCCTGGGCCTCGTAGCCTTCCACCTTCGGGCGGAAGAAGGCCAGCCCGGTGCTTCCCCCCAGGTTCACCCCGCGCCCCCCGGCCTCCTCAAAGCGGTTGCCGCGGATGACGATCCGGGTAGTGCCGCCTTTGGCCTGGATCCCCTCGCCGCCGATGCCTTCCCCTTGCGCCAGCGTACACCCCGTGATCACGCCCCGGTGGCAGCCCACCATGTCGATCCCCGAACCGCCGTCGCCCCAGCGGCGGAGGGTACACCGCTCGATGCGGAAGTCGGTGACGCCGGAGAGCTTGATGCCATCGCGGTTGCCGCTGGGACCGATCTGCGTCACGGTGAGGTCGCGCAGGATGAGGTGGTGCGAGGGGGTCGCGAAGGTGCCGCCATCGTCGATGTTCAGCCCGTTGCCGCTGGCGCCGGTGAGCACCAGGTGGCGCAGTTCGAGGTAGGCGACATCAGAGAGCTGCAGGCAGTTGCTGCCGCCCACTAGGCGCGGGGGACGGGCCGGGTCGGCCGCCGCCAGAACGATCGGCTGGCCGGGCGCGCCACGGAGGTTGGCGAAGTAGAGGCCGCCGCGGTAATCGCCCGGCGCCAGCAGAATGCGCGTGCCGGGCCGGGCGGCGGCGACGGCCCGCCTCAGACCGTCCACGTCTCGCACGGTGATGTCGGCCGCGCCGGCGAGGGCCGCGCTGCACGCCAGCAAAGCCACACAGACGGCGATCCGGCGGGAGATCTGCTGCATCGGCCCACTCCTTCGCCGCCCCGGTTCGGCGCCGTGGCTCCGATCTCCTTCGCCCAGGCAGAAGGCGCCACGACACGCCCTGCCACCAGCGAAGCCCTCTCCCACTGGCCCTCCGCCCACCAAGAGAGCCCCTCACGAACGCATCGTCCTGACCCGCGTTGGGCCACGCCGACCCGGCCCGGAGCCCCCGATCGGTCGCGGCAGCGTGGTTGCCAAAGCGCCGGGAACCATAGTATAATGAGCACGCGACCGATTGACGCGCTGCACGATTCGACTCCACGCACGCGGGCCAGAGCGCCTATCGCGAATGGCAGTAGCTTCCTCCTTCCGCGGTTGCCGGAGGTGATGACTTGGTTTCGGTACCCGGCTGGAGGCTGGCAAGCCGCCATGGCGGTGATGAGCGGCGGCTCTGTGCCCGGAAACAGTCGGCGGTTGCCCAGGGGGAGCCAGGAATGAAGGATATCCACGGCCTGCTGGAGATGGCACTCCGGCACAAGGCTTCGGACGTGGTAATCAAGGCCGGCAGCGCTCCGGCGCTGCGGATTTTCGGCAAGGTGCTGCGCACCGAGCTGCCGGTGCTCAGCGCGGCCGATACCCATGAGATTGTTTACAACATCATTGCCAGCGCCGGCCGCGACTACCTCTTGCAGCGGCAGACACAGCGCTCCCCCCTCGTTCCTGACCTCGATGAAGAGGACTCCCTGCGCACCGAGGCCCTCCTCAAGCGCCTGGAAGATGGCGAGGAGATCGACCTCTCCTTCACCGTGCCGAACCTGATCCGGGTGCGCGCCAACCTGTACCTGCAGCGCGGCTGCATGGGCGCGGCCCTGCGCATCATCCCCCTGAAGCCGCTGACCATGGAAGAGCTGGGCCTCCCCCCGGTGCTCAAGGAGTTGGCGACCCAGGCACAGGGCCTGGTCCTCGTCACCGGCCCCACCGGCAGCGGCAAGTCCACCACCCTGGCGGCAGTGATCGAGTACATCAACAGCACGCGCCCCTGCAACATCGTGACCATCGAAGACCCGGTGGAGTACGTTTTCACCGACAACCGCAGCATCATCAACCAGCGCGAGATCGGCACCGACACCAAGTCGTTTGGCTCGGCGCTCACCAGCGTGCTGCGGCAAACGCCCGACGTGATCATGATCGGCGAGATGCGCGACGCCGAGACGATGAGCGTGGCGATGGCGGCGGCGGAGGTGGGGCACCTGGTCCTCTCCACGCTGCACACCACGTCGGCCGCCAACACGGTGGAGCGTATCATCAGCGCCTTCCCGCCACACGAGCGCGCGCAGGTTCAGATCCAGCTCGCAACCAGCCTGCAGGGCGTGATCTCCCAGAAGCTGATCGCTCGCGCTGACGGCCGCGGCCGGGTGCCCGCCGTCGAAGTGATGATCGCCTCGCCGACGGTGAAGAAGCAGATCGAAGACGGCACTCCCGACCAACTCTACGCCACGATCCGCGAAGGTCAGCACTTCGGCATGAACACGATGAACCAGGCGCTGGCGAGCCTTTACCACCGCGGGTTGATCTCCTACGACGACGCGCTGGCCCACGCCGGCAACTACACCGAGCTCAAGCAGATGCTGCGCCGGGCGTAGTCTCCCGCCAACGCCGGCGCGGTTCGTCGCCATAACGGGGGTGCGTATCCGCCGCCTAGGGCAGGGGGCTTTCCCCATGGGTGAGGCACATCTTGTGGGCTCGACGGCCGGGCCGGCTCGCTCTTCCTTACGGCTGGTCAGGCTGCTGGTGGCGCTGGTCGCTGGTCTGCTGGCCGGGGGGCCGGCCGCTGCCCAGACCGTCACCCTCAATGCCACGCCGGGCCTGGATGGCTACGTAAAGGCGACCCACTGGCTGCCGATCACCGTCGTGCTGGAGAACGCCGGTGAGACGGTGGAGGGCTCCCTCGAAGCCACGGTGGGCCGGCAGCCAGCCCAGGTGGTGGTGTCGCGCCCGGTAACACTCGCCCACGGCGCGCGGCAGCAGCACACGCTCTTCGTGCGCCCCGAACCGTTTACCCGCAGCGTGCCGGTGCGCTTTGGCAGCGTCCAGACGGTGGTTCCACTGCACAGCCTGGACACCAACGACCGCCTGCTCCTCTCCGTCTCCGCGGACCGCTCGGGCCTCAGCTTCCTGCAGGGGCTCAAGCTGGCACCACCGGGCTCCCCGAACTCCCCGTTTCCCGGGATCGGCCCGGGCGGTCCGGGCATGGGCCCGCAGCCGCCGGGCTCCCCGTTTCCCGGGGCCGGCCCTGGTGGTCCAGGCGGTCCGGGTAGGGCCCCGCAACCACCGCAGCCACCGCCCGCCCGCGCCTACGTGGCGCACACCGATGTCACCGGCCTCTACGACTGCAGCCTGGCCTACTCTTCGGTGGATGTGATCGCCCTGGGGAACGTCTCGCCGCGGTCATTGACGCCAGCGCAGAAGACAGCGCTGCGGGAGTGGGTGCAAGACGGCGGCACCCTGGTGATCGCCGGTGGCTCGGAGGTAGGCCGCCTACGGGATGCCACCTTCGCCGACCTGCTGCCGGTGGAAGCGCTCTCGCCCGCGGTGGTGCCCTCGCTGGACGCGCTGGGCCGCCGCTTTGGCTCGCCGATCCCGGCCGGCAGCGCGGTGGTCGCGCGCGGTCGCCCTCGCCCGGGCGCGCGGGTGTGGGTGGCCCAGGATGGGCTGCCGCTGATCGTATCGCGCCCCCATGGCAACGGCCGTGTCCTCTTCCTGGCGTTCGACTACGATCAGGCGCCGGTGCGCGGCTGGGCCGGTCAGGAGCCGCTGTGGCGTGAGATCCTCGCTGGCGGTCCGCCGCTCTCCCTCCTGCGCACCGTGCAGAACGCCGCTAAGTACGGCGACAATATCCGCGGGGCGATAGAGAAGATGTCGGAGATGTACCTGCCGCAGGCGGGCACCATCGTCCTCTTCTCCCTGGCCTATATCCTCTGCCTGGTACCGCTCAACTACCTGGTACTGCGCCGCCTGGATCGCCGCGAGTTGACCTGGGCAACTACGCCGGCGATCGTGTTGGTCTTCTGTGCCATCGCCTACTTCCTCGCCCACTCGTCGCATGGCAACCGCGTGCGGCTCTACCGCCTGGAAGTGCTGGAGTGCGCCCGCGGCTCCACTCAGGCCACCGGCTTCACTCTCCTCGGGCTTTTCTCTCCCCGGCGCACGCGCTACACCCTGGAGGCCCCCGGCACGGTGGGGATCACCGACGCGACCTGGTTCGACGGCTCCAGTGTCCGCGCGGGTGGCGCGTCCTCATCGTTCCCCAGGGGCTACACCCTGGTGCAGACGGGGAAGACGCGCGTTGAAGAGGTGGCGATGAACATGTGGTCGATGCGCATCTTTGAGGCGCCGGCGCGGCGCAACTTGGAGGGCACGGTGGAGAGTGGGCTGCGCTACGGCCCCGGCGGGATCGAGGGACGCCTGGTAAACCGCACCCGGGAGCACCTGGAGGGGGGAATCCTGTTGGTGGGGTCAGACGAAGCGTCGGTCGGGGCGATGGCGCCGGGCGGCAGTGTCACGGTAAAGCCCAGTCTGTCGCGTGGCAGCCAGTCCGGTCGGGCGAGGCAAACGCAGCCCCGCGAGCGCCTCCGTGCCCGCGTTGTCGATGCACTACGGAGCGACCTGACCCACCAGGCCCCCCCGCTTCGGCCGATGCTCATTGCCTGGGGGCCTGCCAGGCGCGGCGCGGTGCGTCTGGAGGGCGAGCGGCCCGAGGAGACAGCGATCGCCCTCTACCTCTTCCCCCTGGCGATCCCACCGGCCGGCGCCGGGGCATTTGGCATCACCGCGCTGGCGGGCCAGATCACCGCTTCCGGGCCGAATAGCACCGGCTATCCCGACGGCACCTCCTACATCCATCCGGAGTCGTTCCTGGAGAGAGAGTTTGTGCTCCCCGCCGGGGCGCTGCGCGGGCGACGGCTGGTGCTCCGCCGGTCCGGCCAGTGGTCATCGCCGGGCACGCGCAAAAGACGGCTGACGGTCTCGCTACACGATTGGCGAAACGGCGGCTGGGTGACGTTCCCCATGGCTGGTGACACGCTGGCGGTGCCTGGTGGCGAGCGGTTCGTAGAGCGCGGCAGCGGCCGCCTGCGGGTGCGCCTGAAGGTCACGGGCGATGCCTACTGGGCGAAGCAGTTTACGGTCCGCGCCGAGCCACGGTAGGAGGCGCGCGGCCCGTAGCGGACCGGCAGCAGGGAGGTATGCCTGTGGTCCATGTCCAGCATCTGCGCAAGGAGTATGAGAGCATCACCGCGGTGAATGGGCTCTGCCTTCACCTGGACGAGGGCGACATCTTCGGCTTTATCGGCCCCAATGGCGCTGGCAAGACCACCACGATCAAGATGCTGGCCACCCTCCTTCGCCCCACCGCCGGCACGGCGACGATCGGCGGCCACGATATCCTCCGCGAGCCGGAAGCGGTGCGCGCCATCATCGGCTACATGCCGGACTTCTTTGGCGTCTACGACGACATCAAGGTGTGGGAGTACCTCGATTTCTTCGCCGCCGCCTACAAGCTCCCGCGCGAGAAGCGTGCGCGGGTGGTGGACGACGTGCTGCAGCTCACCGACCTGACGGCGAAGAAAGATGCCTACGTCGAAGAGCTGTCGCGTGGCATGAAGCAGCGCCTCTGCCTGGCGAAGACGCTGGTCCACGACCCCCAGGTGCTTCTCCTGGACGAGCCAGCCTCTGGCCTCGACCCGCGGGCGCGCATTGAGATCAAGGAGCTGCTCAAAGAGCTGAAGCGGATGGGCAAGACGATCCTCATCTCGTCGCACATCCTGCCGGAACTGGCCGACTTCTGCAACAAGATCGGCATCATCGAGAAGGGCGAGTTGGTCATCAGCGGCGGCGTTCAGGAGATCTTGCAGCAGGTGGCGGGCGGCCACGTGCTGGAGATTCGGGTGCTTGATGACCCGCAGCCGGCAGTGGCCATGCTGAGGGAGGTGCCGTCAGTGCGCACTGCCCAGGTGGCCGAGGACCACGCGATCCGGGTGGAGTTCAGCGGCGACGCGGAGGCACAGCACGCGCTGCTGCGAACGCTGCTGCAGCGCGGCATCCGCGTGCAGTCGTTCAGCGAGCAGCGGACCGACCTGGAGGATCTCTTCATGAGGGTGACCAAGGGGATCGTCTCGTGAACTTGACGGCTCGGTTCGACAACCCGGTGCTGACCAAGGAGCTGCGGACACTGATGCGGGACCGCCGCGCCTACTGGATGCTCTTCAGTTACGTGATGCTCCTCTCGTTGGTGCTCTGCGGCACCTACTTCATGTGGCACCAGGTCTGGGCGCACGGCTACCAGGCGATCTCCGCCAACCCGGTGGGGCGGTATCTTTTCACGGCGCTTTTCACTGCCCAGGCGATCCTGATCTGCCTGATGACGCCAACGCTCGCCGCGGGGAAGATCACCCTCGAGCGCGAGCAGCGCACCTTCGAGCTGCTTCTCCTCACGATGCTGAAGCCGCGGGAGGTGGTCGTCGGCAAGCTCCTGTCGGCATTCGCCTTCGCCGTGCTGCTGATCACCGCTTCGCTGCCGCTGGCGGGGATCTGCTTCATGATGGGGGGAGTCTCCGAGGGCGAGATCGCCGCGGTCTACCTCCTGCTGCTTGCCAGCAGTCTCTTCTTTAGCAGCCTCGGCATCCTGGCCTCGGCGGCATTGCGCAGCACCACTGCCGCCACCGCCACCACCTACCTGACGGGGCTGTTCCTATTCGGGGTGACGGGAGTGGCGGCTGGGGGCGGCCAGGAAGTGGTCTTCTCCGCAGTGAACCCGGTGGGTGCCGTCCGCAACGCCCTGGCGACGCCACCGCTGTTCCGCTGGCAGGTAGTGGCCTGGATTCCCGCCCTGGTGGTGCTCATCCTGGCGGCGCTGCTGGCAACGGCAGGGGCGATTCATCGTCTGGAGGAGGGCGTCTCGGACCGACCGGGCACGCTGCGCTGGCTCACCTATCTCCTCTTCTGCGTCCTCGCCGTGGGGATCATCGGGAATATCGCCGGATCGGCGGGGCGCACCACCGGCGGGGGCGGCATCCAGGGAACGGCGGCCATTCTGGGTGGATGCCTCCTGGTGCCGCTGGCCGTGTTGGCGCTTCTCTTCTGCTCCGGCGACTCGGCGGAAGCCCTGGGGCTCCCCGCGGCCGCCGGAAGGCAGGGGCCGGCCGCGGGGAGCCGGCTGGGCCGGTTGCTGCGGTCGCGCCTTTTCACCGGCGGCTACGCCTGGGGGCCGGCCTACGTGCTGCTGCTCTTCGTGACGGGTGCGGTCCTCCTGTCCAGCAGCTTCTGGCTGGCGGGACATCAGACGTGGATCCTGGAGCTCGACGCGATCCTCGCGGTGCTGACGGTGGTCTTCGCAACGGTGGCCTGCTACGGCGCGGCGGCCCGCTTCTTTTCCACCCTGATGCCCAGCCGCTTCCAGGCAATCAGCGTCACCCTCGGCGTCTTGCTTCTGCTGGCGCTGGCGCCGCTGGTCTACTACGTCTACTGGGATCCCGGGTCGGCCCCGGCGCACGCCCTCCTCGCGGAGACGCTCCAGGCCAACCCGGTGATGGCCCTGCTCGCCATCGGCACCAGCGCGGGCTGGTGGTCGCGCTCGGTGCCGCCGCTGTGGGCGGGGCAGGAGGGCGCCTGGGTCGTCACTGTGCTCTTCTACCTGGCGCTGGCCACGCTCTTCGAGTTGGGGCGGCTCCGGCGGCTGGCCGCGTGCCGCCGCCAGAGCACTTCCCCGCGCCTGCCCTCAGAAGCGGCCGGCCAGTGATAGCGTCACCCCGTCCAGGTTGCTGTCGTTGTCGTCCTCAAAGAGCTTGGTGAAGCGCGCCTCGGCGGCAAGACGGCTGTTGAAGGCGTAGCCCGCGACGACGTGCAGCCCAAACCGGGTCTGCGTGTCATCCTGCACCCCCGTGGCGAGCGGGGTGATCGTCTCCAGTTCAGTGCGGGTGAAGTAGACGCCGCCGCCACCGCCGAGGAAGAAGCCAGCAGCACCGCCTCGCGGCAAGTGTAGGTAGGTGTAGGTGAGCGGCACCATCCGGAACTCCCAATCCCACACCGTGTTGCCCAGCCGGAGGCTGTTGCCGGGCGACTGGATCCAGCCGAGGCCAAAGCGGTGCCTCTCCATCGCGCTGGCCGGCAGGTCGTAAGTCAGGGCGACACTCCACCAGGTGGAGCCGAAGGCATCAGCGGTGTCGCCATCAATCGGGAGAAACGCGCCCGCCGACACGCCACAGCGGGCGGCCGCCTCGCCATACTGCGCCCGGGCGGCGGTTGCCGTCGTGACCAGCGCCAGGGTCAGCCCCACAGCAATCATCCTGGACAAAGACATGGCCGGATTGCTCCTTCCGGGGGGATGCGGCACGGTGGCGATCCCGCCGCCCGCAGCATGGGTGCTCCCCACTTGAGCACCAGGTCGGCCCCCTCCCTTGTATACCACACGCCTACCCCCCTGTCAAGCGCCACATCTGTTCGTGGACCGGTTCCGCCTGGCAGCCGGAGGCGCTTGGCAGCGCTCTTGCATCCCGGCCGGCGGGGCCCGGATGCCAGGGATCGCCACGCGGTCCTGGGGGGAGAGAAGAGGCATGGCGAGATATGCGGGGTTGGCGGCGCTGCTGCTCGTGTGGGCGAGCGCCACGGCCGAGCCGGGCACCACGGTGGTGCGCACGATACGGCTGGTGCTGGCTGGATTCCCAGAGCCGCCCGGGCGTGAGAACCCGGGCGCGGCCGAGCCGCAAGCGACCGACACGGAGCGCGCCGGACACCTCGCTGTGAGCGCGGGGAGGATCCTGCGCCTGCATGGCTGGGGGCTTGCGCCCGGCGACACGCTGGCGCCGGACTGGGCCTGGCGCTGGCAGCCCGGCGCCGTCGCCCGCACCCTGCTGGGAACTCTGGCAGCCCCAGCGGATGCCGCGCTGCAGGTGACCGCCGGCACCGCTTCCGGCAGCGTGTCCCTGGCGGCACTGGACGCCGGCGCACCGCTCCCGGTCCCGAACGTTGCTGCCACGGCCGACCTCCTGCCCACCCCGCAGCGTGTCTCCGGCGCTGGCGATGCCGACTTTCCGGCGCTGGTGGCGGGCCCGGGAGGGGATCTTTGGTGTGCCTGGGTCTCCTTCGATGGGCGGGGAGACACTATTCACCTGGCACAGTACACCGCTGGGCGCTGGGAGAGTCGGGGCACGATCCCCTCGGCCCGCGGCCGGGTGTCGCGCGTCGCGCTGGCGGCGCCGGACACCGACCGGTTGGTGGCGGTCTGGGGGCAGGAGGACCACGGCACCTGGGATCTCTACTCCGCCGTGTTTACGGAGGGGCGCTGGCGCAAGCGCGTCCGTGTCACCCGCACCCCTGGCAGCGACCTGAACCACCAGGTGATCGCCGATGCGAACGGCCGGGTGTGGCTGGCATGGCAGGCATTCGAGGGGAGCTTCGCCCACATCCGCCTAGCCTGGTGGGAGCAGGGGAAATGGGCCCCCTCGATCCTGGTCTCCGAGGCGCGGGCAAACCAGTGGGCGCCGGCGCTCACCGCCGGCCCCGACGGCCAGCTCTACATCGCCTGGGACTCCTGCGAGGCCGGGAACTACGACATCTACCTGCGCAGCATGCGTGACGGCCGGCTCTCGGACATCCGCCGGATCACCGACGGCCCGGAGTACGAGGCCAACGTTTCCCTTGCCTGCGAGCCAGGCGGGCGGCTCTGGATCGCTTACGACCGTGGGGAGGCAGACTGGGGCGCTCTCGAACATGCCGCGGCACTGCACCGCGAGCGCCAGGTAGCTATCCGCTGCCTGGAAGGAGAGGCCCTCACCGCGCCACCCCTCCCGGAGCTGGAGGCGGGGGCCGCGGCGCCGTTCGCGGAGAACGGGCGCCTGTTCGCCGACGCGCGCGGCCAGGTGTGGTTGCTCCTCCGACGCACTCTCCGAAACAGTACCTGGGATCTGGTGGCACACCGCTTCGATGGGCACCGCTGGTCGCGCCCGCTGCTGCTGCCAGACAGCGCCGGCCGCAGCGACATGGCGGCAACGCTGGCCGCTACGGCGGACGGGAGCAGTTGGGTGGCCTGGGCCTCCGACGCGGCGGAGGGCGGCAGCATCCATCACGCGGTGTTCGCGGCACCACTGCCGGCCGGCACCCCGGCGCCCGAGCGCCTCTCCTTCGCGGCGGTGCCCGCTCCGACGGCAGTGGGCACCACCTGGCAGGCGCGAGAGCGTCCGGTGGGCCGCTTTGGGCGGGAGGGGTTCACACTCTACCAGGGCGATCTGCACCGGCACACCGAGCTGGCCGCCTGCCATCCGTTCACGCACGGATCGGTGCAGGACGCCTACCGCTACGCGCTCGACGCCGCCCAACTCGACTTCATCGCCCTGATGGCGCCGCTGCACGGGGGCGACGCCTACCGTTGGCACCTCCAGCAGAAGCTGGCGTCCCTCTTCTCGGTAGATGGCACCCTGGTGGCGCTCAGCGGCGCCGAGTGCCTCACCCCTTCCGGGGCGCCCGGGGCGGTCTTCCTCGAGCGGCCGGAGCGCGCCGTGACGCCCGCCGCGGCGGCAACCGCCTGGAGTGAACTCGTCGTCGGCCGCGGCACGGACGGCGACCTGGCCGTCCTCTACGCGCGGGACGCAACCGCGCTCCCAGCAGAACCGGGGCAAGGTCCGCACCTGGTGGCGCCCCTGGAAGGCCCTGCCGACTGTGCCGGGGCGCCATCCTCGGCAGCTCCTGACGCGCGCGCGTCGACAGCCGCCCCCACTCCCGACACCTGGTGGCTCACCCGCACGGCTAGAGCCGCCGTGGTCGCCGGCACCGGCCATCGCGCGGTCTCGACGCGCACGCACCTGTGGGCCGGCTACCTCACCCGTGAGTCGATCCTCACCGCGCTGCACCGACGCCGCGCCTACATTGGCCCTCCGACGCTCACGCTGCATTTCAGCGCCCAGGACCGGCCACTGGGATCGGTGGTCTATCCGGCGGGCAAGCCGCTGAACCTGCGCGTGCAGGTCTCCGGCGCGGCAGGGATGCGGCTAGAGCTACTGCGCGACGGCCAGCCGGTGGAGCGCGTGGACGTGGCCGACAGTGGCGAGGCCGAACTGACCTACACCCACACCGGCCCGTCGCCGGATGGATGCGCCTACGCCGTCCGCCTGGTGACCGAGTCGGGAGAGCAGTGCTGGACGACACCGATCTGGGTGGCCGCGGAGCGGGCGCCGCGGCGGTAGTGGTCGGCCTGGATCTCGCGGCACCACGCTTGCAGGAGTCTCCTTTGAGCTGACGCGCGGGGGCGGTCTCTCGCGCGCGATGCTCGTTGCCGTGGGCAGCCGGGCAAGCTGGCCCCGATTGGCGGCGCTCTTGCAGGCATCCTGCCGGGCGTGGGAGCGGCCCGCCGCGCAAGCCGGGGCCTTGGGGAGGACCGGAGGGCGAGATGCCGCGGAAGTTGGCGTCGCCCTGGGGCGAAACACCCCGGGTGGCAGCGTGGGAGGGAACCGGCCGGCAACCCCGGGATGACGGCCGGTCCGCGGTGGTGACGGCGCCGGGCCTGCGCGTGGCGCGTGGCACGAGCCGCTGCACGTCCCAAGGGAGGACGCGCATGCGGTCGCTGGTCATCATCCCGACGTACAACGAACGCGAGAACCTGGCCCAGCTGGCAGCAGCGGCGCTGCAAGCGGCGCCGGTGGATCTACTGATCGTTGATGACAACTCGCCCGATGGCACCGGGCACCTGGCAGACTGCCTGGCCCGCGAAAGCGGCGGGCGGGTGTCCGTTCTGCATCGTCCCGGCAAGCAAGGGCTCGGCACGGCCTACCTCACCGGCTTCCGCTGGGGGCTGGAGCGCGACTACCAGTTCCTTCTGGAGATGGACTGCGACTTCTCGCACGACCCGGCGGACCTGCCGCGTCTGCTGGCCGCGGCGGCCGATGCCGACGTGGTGCTTGGCTCGCGCTACGTGCCCGGCGGCGCCACGCCTGATTGGCCCTGGCCGCGCCGCGTTCTGAGCCGCGGGGGCTCGCTGTACGCTCGACAGATCCTCGGTCTGGGCTACCGCGACCTAACCGGCGGATTCAAGTGCTTCCGGCGCCGCGCCCTGGAACTACTCGACCTGGAAAGCATCCGGGCCAACGGCTACGCCTTCCAGATTGAGATGACGTGGCGGTGCCACCTGGCCGGGCTGCGGATCGTGGAGATCCCGATCGTGTTCCACGACCGGCGGGTGGGTCAGTCGAAGATGTCGCGGCAGATCGTCTGGGAAGCGATCGGCACGGTGTGGCGGATGCGGCGGCTGCGCCCGGCGGGCGACGGCGCCAACCGCGACACCACCCGCGGCTCCGGGAGGCAGGCAGCCTAGCCCGGCGGAGCAGGGGAGGCCCGGCCGCCCCGGGCGCGCTCAGGCGGCCAAGAAAACCTCATTGGCGGCCAGGCGGGCGCGGATCTTCCGCAGCGCCGCTTTGTGGATCTGGCACACGCGGGCCTCGGTGCGGTCCAGCACCCGACCGATCTCCTTCAGCGTCAGATCCTCGTGGTAGTATAGGGTCACCACCAGGCGCTCGTCGGGGTTCAGCGTCTCGATAGCCTCGGCCAGCGCTTGTTTCTGGGCCAGCGCGTCGATGCCGGCACCGGGGTCGGGGCTCTCAGGGTGGCAGACGGCATCCAGCAGGGTGAGGGTGTCGCCCTCTCCGCCGGCCAGCGGGTCGTCAAGGGAGAGCATGGCGCCCCGCTCCACGCCGGCGGTGGCCTCGTAGACGCGCTCCACGTCCACGTCGAGGGCCTGGGCGACCTCCTCCGCGGTGGCCGCCCGCCCGAGGGTGGCGCTGAGGGAGGCCCGCGTACTCTCTATCTGGTTGGCGGCCCGGCGAGCCGCGCGCGGCACCCAATCCATCTCCCGGATCCCATCGATCACCGCCCCCCGGATGCGGGCACGCGCGTAACCCTCAAACTGATGGCACCGCTCCAGGTCGCACTTCTCGATCGCGTCGATAAGGCCAATGATCGCGTGCGTGGTCAGGTCGTCATGGTCCATATAGGGCATCGGACTGATGTTCAGGCGGTCGACAACGTGCTTGACCAGGGGCGCGTACGACAGGATGAGCTGCTCTCGGGCTTCGGCATCGCCCTGCAGCTTGTACCGTCGCCAAAGCTCCTCACGGTCCTTCCTCATTGGCCCCTCCTCGGCACCACGGGGGATCGGCAGGTTCGTCGCGACGCCCGGTTCGATGAACCCACCCCACCACCGACCGGCTCCTGGCGGTGAACGGCCCTCAGCGTGGTAGCCGGATCCCCAACGTGCCGTTCCCAAGGAAGGACTCTGCAAGCTGCTTGCCGCGAATGTTAGGGGCACACGCGGCGGGGCTCCTAGCAGCCGCCAGGAGGGGAAACGGCCCCTGTTTGGGTCGCGTGGCGGGGCCGGGCTGGGGCGCCGCGGTCCAGTTGGGGGCATAGAGCTGCGGAGTATCGCCCCATTTCCGGGGCGAAGGCGTGGTAAAACGCCCCAGGGGCCGGGTCGGCTCCCCGCCGGCCCGAGGCATCAGGTGCCGTGGCGGAGGAAATCGCTCCAGATGACGGCCTTCAGTTCCTTGGTGGTGGCCTTGGCCAGGTCATCCACCGAGGCGTTGTGGAACTGGGCATCGGCCGAGGAGATAGTGAACAGCGGACTGCCGCGGTAGGTGACCACCCGGGAGTCGCCGGAGGCTTGCACCCGCAGGAGGCGTTCCTGGGGGAACTCGGCGAACAGGGCACTGACGCGCCGAGCGGCCTCCTCGGCACGCTGCAGCGGGTCCTTCCCATCGAGGCTGGCCGCCGGCTGGTAGAGGATGCGGTCCTGAAGCACCACTTCGGCGATCTGCTGGCCGTTTACGGTCACCGCGCGGGCGGTGGCAACCGGCGTGCTCTTGCCGGGCAGGCGGGTGACAGGCACCCCGTAGGCGTCCAAAACCCCGCGTACGGCTTCGACGCGCTGGCGCGTGGGGGGGTGAGTGCGGAAGATCCCCAGCTCCATCTGCGGCCCCCGCTCCTCCTGCCGGCGGAGGCGGTCCAGAAACTGCAGCATCCCTACCGGGTTATACTTTTTCGAGGCGACCATATACTCCACGGCAGAGCGATCCGCCTCCAGCTCCGCCTCCTGGCCGTAGCCGTTCAACACGCCGATCTTGACCATCTGCCCGATCAACACGAGCTTGCTGGTCTCCCCGGTGTCTCGGGTGGCCGCCAGGCCGAGCAGCAGCGCCAGCATCAACTGCTGGTCAAGCTTGGCCGATTTGTCGAGCTGATGCAAGGAGTGACGGTGGGCGTTGTGAGCAATCTCATGGGCCAGAACACCGGCCAACTCGTGGTCCGACTCGACATCCTCCAGCAGCCCGCGGGTGACGTAGAGCTGCCCGCCGGGCAGCGAGAGGGCGTTCACGTCCGGCGTATCGAGGATCTTGACAGTGTAGGTGACGTCGGGCCGGTTGGAGACCGGAGCCAGGTTGGTGAGGATCGCGTTGAGCCGCTTGATCTGCTCTGGGTCGTCGAGGACCTTATACTCCTTCTCGATCTGCGCGGCGGCCTCCGCACCGAGCTGTTTCTCCTCCTCCTCGGTGTAAGTGCGGGCCACAGCCCCGCTCGCCACGCTCAACAACGCCAGCGCCAGCGCTGCCCACACCCACCGCGCCACCGCGCGCCGGAGCCGGCAACGCACGGCCCATTTCCGTTCGCGGCCGGCGCCATCGCCCTTCACCCCGAAACCAGGGTCAGGACTGCCGCCAACCGCCGTCGGTGCAAGCTGCCTCCACATCGGTGGCCTCCCGCGAGAGTACCTCTCACTCTTGTCCCATTATACCACGCCCTGCCCCGCAACGGAACACCTACCCGCTTGTTGGCTCTTCCAATACTTTCTAGTATATTTATCTAAATAACATTGACATCCCAGTTGTTCCTGTGGTATGCTTGGGACGAAATGGGGGGGCGGTTGTTCAGTTGCCGGCAGCGTCAGTGCGGCGCGCGGGCGGCGCGGTGGCGCCCCGCCGCTCAGTGGGGGGAGGGAGCGATGAGCCGCAGTGTCAACCCGACCCGGTGGGAGATTCTCACCACCCTGAAGAAGCAGGGCGAGTTGACGGTTGAGGAGCTGAGCGCGCACCTGGGCACCTCCGCGATGACGGTCCGCTACCACCTTTCGGCGCTGCGGGCGGCGGGCCTGGTGCGGGCGCGTTCGCGCCGGGGGGGCATCGGGCGGCCGGTGGCGGCGTATCAGATCACCGAGGCGGCCGACGAGATGTTCCCGCGCCGTTACGACGCGCTGGCGGTGGACATCCTGACGGAACTGGAAGAAACGGAGGGGGCCGCCCGCATCGAGGCGATCTTCGCCCGGGGGGAAGCGAAGCTGTACGAGAGGTACGCCTCCCGGCTGGAGGGGAAGAGCTTTGAGGAGAAGGTAGCGGAGGTGGCGCGCATCCTCGACGAGAACGGCTACCTGACTGCCTGGCGCCGCGAGGGGGATGTGTTCGTGCTTACCGAGCACAACTGCGCGGTGGCGCAGGTCGCCCAGCGCTACGCCCACCCGTGTCACTACGAGGAGAAGCTGCTGGAGCGTTTCCTTGGCACGGAGGTGCGGCGCGTTCAGCACAAGGTAGCCGGCCACCACTGTTGTGCCTACGTCATCCCGGTTCCTGAGGAGCAGACATGAGCGAGGTGTTGCAGATCCGCGGTCTCCGCGTGGCCGTTGAGGGCAAAGAGATCCTGAAGGGCGTCGACCTGGAAGTGCGCCCGGGTCAGGTCCACGCGATCATGGGCCCGAACGGCTCGGGGAAGAGCACCCTGGCCCACACCCTGATGGGCCATCCCCGCTACCAGGTGCTCAGCGGCTCGGTGAGTTTCGGCGACCGCGATCTCCTCCCGCTGAGCACGGACGAGCGGGCCCGCCTGGGCCTCTTCCTGGCGTTCCAGTACCCCAGCGAGATCCCCGGCGTCACCGTGGCCAGCTTCCTGCGCCGGGCCTACATGGCGGTGAAGCAGCGCGAGGTCTCCGCGGTGGAGTTCTTCCGCGTGCTGCAGCAGAAGATGCGCCACCTGCAGATGCCGATGAGCATGGCGGAGCGCTACTTGAACGAGGGCTTCTCCGGCGGCGAAAAGAAGCGCAACGAGGTGCTGCAGATGGCGATCCTCGAGCCGAAGATCGCCGTGCTGGATGAGACCGACTCCGGCCTCGATATCGACGCGCTGAAGGTGGTTGCCGAGGGGGTGAATGCCTTGCGCGGCCCCGAACTAGGGGTGCTGATCATCACCCACTACCAGCGCATCCTGCACTACATCCAGCCGGATGTCGTCTCGGTGCTGATGGAGGGGCGGGTAGTGCAAACCGGCGGCCGCGACCTGGCCGAGAAGCTCGAGGAAGCCGGCTACGACTGGATCCGCGAAGGCAAGGCGTGAGGTAACGGGAGCACGGTTGGAGTGCCGGCCACCATGGCCAGCGCGCTCCTAACCCGGAGCCCTGATACCGCAAGCCACCAATGGGGGAGATAATGGCGGTCGATCTCGCACAGCTCAATGAGGAGTACCGGTACGGCTTCCACGACCCGGAGAGCTACATCTACAAGTCGGGCAAGGGCTTAAGCCGCAGCGTGGTGGAGGCGATCTCGGCGCACAAGGGTGAGCCCGAGTGGATGCGCCGCTTTCGCCTGCGGGCCTACGACGCCTTCGAGCGCAAGCCGATGCCGCGCGGGTTCTGGGGTGGCGAACTGCGGCACTACCCGCTCGACTTCGACGATATTCACTACTACGTGCGCCCCACCGAGCGCCAGGGCCGCACCTGGGAAGAGGTGCCAGACCAGATCAAGACCACCTTCGAGCGCCTGGGCGTGCCCCAGGCCGAGCGCCAGTTCCTGGCCGGCGTTGGCGCCCAGTACGAGAGCGAGGTGGTTTACCACTCGCTGCGGGAGGAGTGGACTCGCCAGGGCGTGATCTTCCTCGATACCGACTCGGCGGTGCGGGAGTACCCCGACCTGGTGCGGGAGTACTTCGGCACGGTGGTGCCTCCCGCAGACAACAAGTTTGCCGCGCTGAACAGCGCCGTTTGGTCTGGCGGCTCCTTCGTCTACGTGCCGGCGGGCGTGCAGGTGGAGATCCCGCTGCAGGCCTACTTCCGCATCAACGCGGCGAACATGGGCCAGTTCGAGCGGGCGCTGATCATCGCCGAGGAAGGCTCCTTCGTTCACTACGTCGAGGGCTGCACCGCGCCGATCTACACCACCGATTCGCTGCACAGCGCCGTGGTGGAGATCATCGTCAAGCGTGGCGCGCGCGTGCGCTACTCCACCATCCAGAACTGGTCCGGCAACGTCTACAACCTGGTCACCAAGCGCGCCGTTGCCTACGCCGACGCGACGATGGAGTGGGTGGACGGCAACCTCGGCTCGAAGGTGACGATGAAGTATCCGTCGGTGTACATGCTGGAGCCGGGCGCCCGGGCGGAGATCCTCTCGATTGCCTTTGCCGGCCGCGGCCAGTATCAGGATGCCGGCGGAAAGGTGATCCACGCGGCGCCGCACACCACCAGCTCCGTCGTCTCCAAGTCGATCAGCAAGGCGGGGGGCCGCTCCAGCTTCCGCGGCCAGCTCAAGGTACAGGCCGGCGCCACCGGGGCGCGCGCCAACGTGCGCTGCGACGCTCTGTTGCTGGACGAGCAGAGCCGCTCGGACACCTACCCGCTGATCGAGGTGGACGAGCAGCAGGTTACGATTGGCCACGAGGCGGTGGTCTCCAAGGTGGGCGAGGAGCAACTCTTCTACCTGATGAGCCGCGGCCTGGGCGAGCAAGAAGCAACGGCGCTGATCGTCAACGGCTTCATCGAGCCGATTGTCAAGGAGCTGCCGATGGAGTACGCCGTGGAGCTGAACCGGCTGATCGAGCTGCAGATGGAAGGATCGCTCGGATGACCAGCGTCACCACACCCACCGGCCTCTCGCTGGAGGCGGTCACCGCGCTGTCGGAGTGGCAGGCGGAGCCATCGTGGCTGCGCGCGCTTCGCCGGCAGGCCTGGGAGACGTTCGAGTCGGTGCCCTGGCCGGATGCCAGCCAGGAGGAATGGCGCCGCGTCAACCTGAAGGGGCTCCAACTGGAGGAGTACGCGCCGTATCTGCCGGCGGGCACACCACTGCCGGCGGGCCTCCACGCGGCGGTTGGGGCGCGCGCCCACGTGGCGCAGGGGAACTCGACCGTGGTGCGAGCCGTACTGCCAGAGGAGCTGCAGCGCCAGGGGGTGATCTTCACCAGTCTGGAGGAGGCGGTGCGCCGCTACCCGGAGCTGGTGGAGCCACACCTGGGGCAGGTCCTCTCACCGGTGCAGGGCAAGATAGAGGCGCTGCACACGGCGCTTTGGAGCGGTGGTGCCTTCCTCTATGTGCCGCGGAACGTGGCGGTGGCGGAGCCACTGTACCTCACCGTGTGGGCAGATGCACCGGGCCTGGCCTTGCTGCCGCATACCCTGGTCGTGGCGGAGGAGGGGAGCGCGCTGACGCTTTACGAGGAGCACCTTTCCGCCACGCCGCAAGCGGGGGCGTTCGCGGCGCCGGCCGCCGAGGTGATCGTCGGCGATGGCGCCCGGGTGCACTATACCACGCTACAGGGCTGGGGCGAGGCGGTGCGTGAGTTCGGCACGCGCCGGGCCGTTGTTGGGCGCGAGGCCCACCTGGAGTGGACGACGGTGGTGCTGGGCGCCCAGCAGTCGTGGATGCGCCTGCAAGGGGTCTTCGCCGGCCCCGGCGCGGAGGCACGGCTGCACGGGCTGTACCTGCCCGGCAGCGAGCAGGAGTTCCACCTCGTCACGCTGCAGGAGCACCAGGCCCCGCACACGCAAAGCGATCTCTACTTCAAGGGGGCGCTGCGCGACCAGGCACGCTCGGTTTACCACGGCGTGATCCGAGTGCATCCGGGAGCCCAGCGCGCCAACGGCTACCAGCAGAACCGCAACCTGCTCCTTTCCGGGCACGCCCGGGCCGACTCGATCCCGATCCTGGAGATCGAGGCGAACGACGTGAAGTGCAGCCACGGCGCCACTGTCGGGCAGGAGGACCCGGACCAACTCTTCTACCTGACCAGCCGCGGCCTGCCTCGTCCCGAGGCGGAGCAACTGCTGGTGGAGGGCTTCTTCCGCGAGGTGTTGGACGCCCTGCCGGACGAAGCGGCGCGGGAGTACGTGGTGCAGGCGGTGGCGGCCAAGGTGGCGCCGGGCGGCAGAAAGGAGTAGGGGCAGGGCATGGGCGGCACCGCCCATGCTTCACCCTCGGGGGGAGGCCAGGGATGCGGGAGTTTGTGGCAGTGGCACGAGAGAGCGACCTTACGACGGAGACAGCCCTGCGGGTGGAGGTGGAGGGCGAGCCGGTGGCGCTGTTCAACGTTGGCGGCGTGATCTATGCCATTGCCGACACCTGCAGCCACGCGGAGGCATCACTGTCGGAGGGCTGGGTGGAAGACGCGGTGGTGGAGTGTCCCTTGCACGGCGCCCGGTTTGACCTGCAAACTGGCCGGAACCTATCGCTGCCGGCGGTGACGCCGGTGGCCGCCTACGACGTGAAGGTGGAGGACGGTCAGGTGCTGGTGGCGCGAAGGAGGTAGGAACGTGGTCGCGGTGGAAGAGAGAGACATGCAGGCTGTCGGGGCGTGGGGGCACAACGCGCGCCTGGATGTAGAGCGGATCCGGGCCGACTTCCCGGCCCTGGAGCAGCAGGTGTATGGCCGGCCGTTGGTCTACCTCGACAACGCCGCCACCGCGCAGAAGCCGCGCTCGGTCATCGAGGCGGTGTGTGGCCACTACCGTCGGGATGCCGCCAACGTGCATCGCGCCGTTCACGCGCTCAGCTCCCGGGCCACGCTGGCCTACGAGGAGGCGCGCGACCGGGTGTGCCGCTTCCTAAACGCGCCCGCCCGGGAGACGATCGTCTTCACCCGCGGGGCCACCGAGGGGATCAACCTGGTGGCCTACGGCTGGGGGCGCCACCACCTCCGCGAGGGCGATGAGATCCTGCTCACCGAGATGGAGCACCACAGCAACCTGGTGCCATGGCAGCTCCTGGCCCAGGCCACCGGCGCCCAGCTCCGCTTCCTTCGGGTGCGGCGCGACGGCACCTTGAACCTCGATGAACTGGATACCCTCCTCACGGAGCGCACCAAGTTGGTGGCGTTCACCCACGTCTCCAACGTGCTGGGGACGATCAACCCCGCCGCGACAATCATCGACGCGGCGCACCGGGTGGGGGCGATCACCTTGCTGGACGCGGCCCAGAGCGTGCCCCACATGCCGGTCGACGTGCAGGCGCTGGACGTGGATCTGCTGGTCTTCTCCGGCCACAAGCTGGGCGGGCCGACCTCCAGCGGTGCCCTCTACGGCAAGCGGGAGATCCTCGAGTCCATGGAGCCGTTTCTGGCCGGCGGCGACATGATTAGCTCCGTGTGGCTCGACCACGCGGCCTGGAACGAGGTGCCCTGGAAGTTCGAGGCGGGCACCCCCGCCATCGCCGAGCAGATCGGGCTGGGGGCCGCCGTGGAGTACCTCACCTCGGTGGGGATGGAGGCGATCCACGCGCACGAGCAGCGCCTAACCGCCTACGCCCTGGCCCAACTCCAGGCGATCCCGGCGGTGGAGATCTACGGCGAGGCGCCGGCGCGCGCCGGGGTGATCTCCTTCCTCGTCGCCGGCATTCACCCGCACGACCTGGCGCAGTTGCTCGACCAGGAGGGGATCGCCGTACGCGCGGGCAATCACTGCGCGCAGCCGCTGCACCGCGTGCTGGATCAGGTGGCCACCTGCCGCGCCAGCTTCTATCTCTACAACACCGAGGCAGAGGTAGATGCCCTCGTCGCCGGCATCCGCCGGGCACAGCGGTTCTTCGGGGTGGAGTAGAGACCATGTCTTTGGAGAGCCTGTACCAGGAGATCATCCTGGACCACTACAAGCACCCGCGGAACTTCGGGGAGGTGCCCGGTTGCGCCGCCGCCGCGGAGCACGAGAACCCCCTCTGCGGCGACCAGATGCGCGTTGCCTTCCGCCTGGAGGACGAGCGGATCGCGGAGATCAAGTTTTCCGGCAAAGGGTGTGCAATCAGCCAGGCCTCGGCATCGATGATGACCGAGGCGGTGCGGGGATGCACCCTCGCCGCCGCTCGCGAGAAGGTGACCGACTTCCTGGCGATGATGCGCGGCGAGCGTGAGTTTGCCGCCCTGGACGAGACGGGCGAGTTGGAGGCGCTGAAGGGCGTGCTGCAGTTCCCGGTGCGCGTGAAGTGCGCCACCCTGGCGTGGAACTGCCTGGCCCACTGCCTCGACGCCGCGGGGAAGGATGGATCATGAGGCAGCCGTGGCACCGTGCCGCCGACCAACCGGCCGCCGACACGCCCCCCGCGTCCGCCCCCGTAGTGGTCGCGCCTCCCGACGAGGACGCAATCCGCGAGGCGCTGCGGGAGTGCTACGATCCCGAGATCCCGATCAACATCATCGACCTGGGGCTCGTCTATCACATCGAGGTGAGCCCTGAGGGCCAGGTGCGCCTGGAGATGACGCTCACCGCCGTCGGCTGCCCGGAGGCAGACCGCCTCGTGGCGGAGGTGCAGGAGCGCGTCGAGCAGGTGCCGGGCGTCACGGCTTGCACGGTGGCGCTGGTCTGGAACCCGCCCTGGAACCCGGAGATGATGTCGGACGAGGGCCGGGTGATGCTGCGCATCCTCGGCTTCGGGTAGGCCGGCGCGCGCTCCCTGTGCCCCAGGGGATGCAGCAGAAAGCCTCTGCTTCCCGACGCGGCGGGGCGCCGGCGGAAGCGGCGGAGGCTTTCCGCTGCATACTCAGTCTGGCCGGCAGCAGCCGGGCGACTGCTCAGCGCGCGAGACGGTAGCGCACGGTGACGTTGGCGCGGATGACGTTCTCACCGGGCGACACCGGCGCCTGGGTTCGCGCCACGAACGTCTCCGCCGCATCCGCCTGCTGTGGCAGTATGATCGGGCCGCTGCTCTCGTAGACGCTCTCCACGCCCTCCAGACGCACGCCTAGCGCCTGCGCTAGCACGTCCGCCTTGGCGCGCGCGTCGCGCACCGCCTGCCGCAGCGCCTCCTCGCGTGCCTGCTGGTCCCGCTCGCTAATGAAGCTGATTCCATGCACGGTATTGGCGCCGGCCTCCGTGGCAGCGTCCAGCACCGCGCCGACCCGCTGCACGTCCATTAACCGCACCGTGACGATGTTGCGCACCACATAGACCGGGTTGGGGCGCTGCCCCTCGCGCACCGGCTCGTACTCTCGCGAGACGCTCAACCGCGAGGTTTGGATGTTGCGCTCCGGCACGTTCTGCGCGCGGATTGCCTGGACCACCGCGGTCATCAGGCGGTTGTTCTGCTCGATTGCCTGGCTGGCCTGGGCGTGGCGCGTTTCCACCCCCAGCGAGATCACCGCCACATCCGGCACCACGCGCACCTCGCCGGTGCCAGTCACCGTCATGATATTGACGTCGGGGCGCTCCTCGCCCGCGCCGGCGTGGGTCGCGGCTGCCAGCAGCAGCACGACGCACGCGGCCATCCAGCTACTTCCTCTGCTCTGCCTCATCCTTCGTCCCCTCTGGCGGTTGTCGCCCGGCTTGCCCCCTCGCGGGCAGGTTGCCGCCGGCCCGAATCGCCGCCGACAGCCCAGCCGGAAGCTTACCCACTTCGCGCCCCCCTCAACCCCGGCAGCCCTCCGCCCGCGCGCCTGTGTTTACAGGGAGCGGCCGAGCGTGTATAATGAGATGACGCCGCCGCCCGTTTACTTCACGCCTAATGCCATGCTTGCTCAACACACTGTTCTCGCTGTCGAAGACGAGCCGGCGCTCAGGCGCATCCTCAGTGATGCCCTGGGCCAGGCCGGCTACCACGTCGATTCTGCCGAAGATGGCATCGAGGCCGTCAACCGTATCGAGCAGCAGGAGTACTCCGTCGTCATCCTCGATATCGGCCTGCCGCGCCTGAACGGCATGGAGGTGCTGCGCTTCGTCAAGAAGCGCCGGCCCGACATCCCGGTGATCATGATCACCGCCAACGCCACCATGGAGCGGGCCATCGAGGCGCTGCGCGAGGGGGCCTACGACTACATTCGCAAGCCGTTCGACCTGGGTGACCTGGAGCGGGTGGTCGAGCGGGCGATGGACCGGCGCCTCCTCATCGACGAGAACCGCTACCTGCACTCCGAGCTCAAGGCCCGTTACGACTTCGACAACGTGATCGGGATGACGCCGGAGGTACAGCAGGCCTACCTGATGGCCACCCAGGTGGCCGACAGCAACGCGACGGTGCTGATCCGCGGCGAGACCGGCACCGGCAAGGAGTTCCTCGCCCGGGCGATCCACTACCAGAGCCAGCGGGCAGAGAAGCCGTTCCTGAAGGTGAGCTGCGGCGCGCTCCCCGAGACGCTGCTGGAAAGCGAGCTGTTCGGCCACGAGAAGGGGGCATTCACCAACGCCCTGACACGCCACATCGGCCGCTTCGAGCGCGCGCACCACGGCACGCTGATGCTCGACGAGATCGGCGACATCAGTCTCCCGGTGCAGGTGAAGCTGCTGCGCGTGCTTCAGGAGCGCGAGTTTGAGCGCGTTGGTGGCAGCGAGCCGATCCGGGTGGACGTGCGCGTGATCGCCGCTACCCACCGCAACCTGGAGGAGATGATCCAGGAGGGCACCTTCCGCCAGGACCTCTACTACCGCCTGAACGTGATCCCGGTCCACCTGCCGCCGCTGCGCGACCGCCGCGCGGACATCCCCACGCTGGCCCGCCACTTCCTGAAACGCTACAACGACGAGACCGGCAAGAACGTGAAGGGATTCACCAAGGAGGCCCTCGACCTGCTGCACCGCTACAACTGGCCGGGCAACATCCGCGAGCTGCAG
>JAAZEB010000122.1 GCA_012512505.1 Armatimonadota bacterium
TCTGGAGACCGCCCAGGGCCTGCCTAGCGACACGCTGATGTTCGCCTTCCTGCGCGGCGCCGGCAAGCAGTACGGTCGCCTCACCTACCAGGCCTCCTCCATCTGGAACCGCTTCGGCTACAACATGTACCACGGGCGGAAGACCGAGGGCGCCAACGGCTACGGCTTCGGCCCCAACAAGGGCTGCTCCCTCTCGCTACACAAGCGCCTCTTCTTCGCTGGCTACCTGGGCGGGCACAGCATCTTCGGCACTGAGGCCGCCCAGTTCACCGGCGACCGTCTGGAGAGCGGCGCCCCCGAACTCAGTCCGCTCGGCCGGCAGCACCTCCGCCTCGCGGCGTGGGCGAAACAGCACCCCAACCGCGGCGTGCAGTACACCCCGGTAGCCTTCGTGCTCGACTTCTACAACGGCTGGAACATGCCCCGTCACCTCTACCGCGGCGACCGCTACAAGATCTGGGGCAAGCTGCCCTACGAGAAGGGCGACTACCTGATCGACAGCATCTTCCGCCTGGTGTGGCCGGGCTACGAGGACTGCAGCTACCTGCGCAACGAGCGCGGCTTCCTGACGCCGACGCCCTACGGCGACAACTTCGATGTCCTCAACAACCGCTGCCACCCGGAGATCCTGCAGCAGTATCCCACCCTGATGCTCCTGGGCGACGTGGAGATGACGCCCACGTTCGTCGAGCGCCTGACGCACTACGTGCGCGCCGGTGGCGACCTCCTGCTGGATGCCCGCCACGCCCGGGCGCTGCCAGAAACGCTGACCGGCGTGCGCTTCGGCGCCACGTCGAAAGGGGTGACCTCGCACCTGCTCGCCAGCGGCAAGAGCTTCGCCGAGCAGCCCTACACCTACACGCGCCTGGAACTGGCGGGCGCGGCCCCGCTGCTGATCAACGAGGCCGGCCACCCGCTGGTCAGTGTTCACCGCGCCGGCCGGGGCCGCGTGGTGGTGGGCGCCATCGACTACTGGATGAGCGACGCCCTCACCTATCAGGTCCCCGAGATCGTCCACATGGAACCGCCCTACCGCCTGCTGCAGGGCGTGCGGGCACTGCTCGACCGCTACTTCGACTCGCTGAACCCGGTGGCAGTGACGCCCGGTGGCCTAGGAATCCAGACCTGCTGCGACCCGGAAGATCCGAAGCGCCTGCTGGTGGGCCTCTTCAACAACGAGCTGTTTGCCACCTGGCGCGGCACGCTGCAGGTACGCACCGGCACGGTGGCCTCGGCGCGCGAGCTGTGGCACGGCCAGGCGCTGCCGCCCGGGCCGGCCATCCCGCTGCGGATCGCGGCCGGCGACGTCGCCATCGTCGAGGTGCGCCTGAAGTGAGGCGATAGCCGGGGGGCGGGCGTGGCAAAGCATCCGGATTGGGAGTGGATCGGGCAGGCGCCTGGCGCGCCGGTACTGGTGGACTTCCCGGTGGTGGCCCGGCGGCGGCGGGAATACGAGACGCGAACGCGGCTGGCGCTGGAGCTGTGGAGCCCGGAGGGCGACCGCTACGGCCTGGCCTACGTCTACCCGGATGAGGGCTACCCGGGCTGCCCACGCCTGGTGCCGTTCTCGCACTACGAACCGCTGCTGCGGCGCGCGCTGGAGGGATTGCGGGCGCTGGGCCGACCGGAAGAGGTGCGGCTGCAGGTTCTCAAGGCGGTCTGCGCCAGCCCCGAGGGGCGCTCCGTCACCCTGCTGAAGTTCATCATCGGCCCGGAGCACGCCATCGAGGGGTCGCAGATCGAGACGGTCTACTCCTGCCCGCTGCGCGCCTTCTTCGAGAACTTCCTCTGCTTGCCGACCGACTGCCTGGAGCGCAGCGAGAGCATCGACTTCGTGGTGGGCCGGGCGGTGCACCAGGGCTACCGTTGGGCGGCACAGGCGCAGGCGGCCGGCGCTGACAGCCAGGAGGTGGCGGCGGGCTACCGGCGCGGGGTAGTGGCCTCCTTCCTGCAAGACTTCGCCGTCTTCCTGAACAAGGTGCCGCGCGGCAGCAGCCCGCTGAAGGCGCACACGGTGCCGGTGGAGGCGCAAGGGTGCGTGGCCCGCCGCTGCCAGGAGAAGTTTGGGGCACTGCCGGCGCGGGCCCGTCTCTATCACGAGCGCCTCTTCTACGCGCCCCAGCGTGGCATCAGCGGCAAGGCCGACCGCCTTCTGGTGACCCCGCCGACCGATGGAGAGAGCCCCGACGAGGAGGCAGACGGACGCCTGGAGCTGTACGAACTGAAGACGCATGCCACCGGCTTCGGAGAGCGCGATCCCCGCACCGGGCGGCAAGCACCCGGGGGCATCCAGGCGCTCACCTACCATGAGGCCCTCCGCGCCCTCACCACCCACCCCTCGCTGCTCACCCACGTCGAGCTCTACGAGGCCGGCGCAGACGCGGCAGAGGGAGGCACGTTTGCCGAGATCCCCCTCGCGGCGCATCCCGTCCTCACCCGTGCCGAAGTGCCGCTGGATGGCAGCGACGACCGCTACCTCGACCTGATCGCCCAGAACCGCAACCTCGGCTACCTGGCGGAGAGCGGCCTGCTCACCGGCTACGACCGCGCGCTGCTGGCCGATCTAATCCAGTCGGGGCGGCGGCTGCGCGGCCTGGGCGGGCTGTTCGACCTGACCGGGAGCATCCCCCCGTGCAGCTTCTGCCCAGGACAAACGCGCGGTCTCTGCGAGGATGCCGCACACTACTACCGCACGCCGCCAATGCCCGCCTTCTTCCGCCGGGTGCCGGATGCCCTCTTCCGCTACTGGGCGTGGTTTCACCGGCAGGTGCGCCACGAACTGAACGCCACCAAGCAGCACCTTCACCGTCTCGGTGAGGCCGCCCCCGAGGAACTGGAGCGAGAAGGGATCACCGTGGCGGGGCTCACCCTGGTCGCGCGGGACGAGCGCACGGTGCGCCTGGCGCGCGAGAGCCGCATCGAGACCCGCCTGCGCGAGGGCGACACGGTGTTGGTGAGTGACGACCAGTCGCGACCGGCGGATGGCTTCTCTGCCGAGGGCCGGATCACCCGCCTAGAGCCGGAGGCGGTGGAGCTGGAGTTGACGGATCCCGAACTGCCAGAAGCCACGCGCTATCGGATCGACCAGTTCGCCCACGTGGCGCAAACGCGCTGGCAGGCGCAGGGCCTCACCGACCTACTGGCCGCCTCCATGGCCGCCGCGGGGGTGCAGGGGCGGTCGGTGCAGACCGATGATCTGCCGTGGCTGGCGCGGGTGCTGCTGGGGGAGGCGCGGCCGGAGCTGCCGGAGCCGGTTCCCCTGCCCCACCTGGAGGGCACCCTGAACGCCGGCCAACTGGAGGCGGCCGGCCGGGCGTTGGCCCTCCCGGAGGAGGGCTTGCTGCTGCTGCAAGGCCCCCCGGGCACCGGGAAGACGCAGTGGGTAGCCCACCTGGTGCATGAGATCGTCAAGCGGCGGTTCTTCGACGACGGCCCGACGCGCCCGGTGTTGGTGCTCGCCAACACGCACCGCGCCGCCGACGAGGTGGTCCGCAAGCTAGACACCACCTTCCCGGAGCTGCGTCCCTACCTGATTCGCATCGGCCAGCCGGGTCGCGATAGCGACGAGGCGGTGGCCCGGCACACGCTGGTGCGGATGCTGAACGTGCCGGAGGCGCTGGCCCGCCTCGACTTTGCCAACCCGGCAATGGACGAGTTCATGCGGGTGCTGAAGAAGGGCGAGCTAACGCTGCAGCACGCGGCGGTCTTCGTCGGCACGCTTGGCTCGGTGACGGCGCCGGAGATCCGGGGGCTCTCCTTCGCCTACACGCTGGTGGACGAGGCCGGACAGGCCACGGAGCCGGCCACGCTGCAGGCGCTGCGCCACCTGCCGTCAGGTTACCGGGGCCGCCTGCTGCTGGTGGGCGACCACAAGCAGCTCCCGCCAGTGGTGCCAGAGGACCTGGCGGCGGAGCCGGTTCCAGACGTGCTGCGGCGCGCCGGCCTGCGCGAGGGAGAGACGATGCGCATCTCCCTCTTCGAGCGGCTGGCCCGGCTCTATCCCGGGGTGCTCCTCTCCCTGACCGAGCAGTACCGCATGAACGGCCCGATCTGCCGCCTGGTGAGCGACACCTTCTACGAGGGGCGCCTGCGCCCTGGCAGCACCGCCGTCGCCAGGGCCACACTGGAGGCGCTCCACACCCGCCTTGGCGCTCGCCCGCGAGGGCTGACCGGCCTCGCCCAACGGGTGTTCGACCCAGCCGTGCCGGTCGTCTTCATCGACACCTCCGACGACCCGACCGCGGCCGAGTCGGCGGCCGACCTGGGGAGCTACGAGTCGCGCGACAACCCGCGGGAGGCGGCGCTGGTGGCCTCGCTGCTGGCGGCCTACCTGCGCGCCTGGCCGCAGTCGCGCTGGCCCGAGGTGTCTGAAGAGATCGGGGTGATCTCGGCCTACCGCCGGCAGAACAACCGCATTCGCCAGGAGGTGGCCGAGCGCCTGGGGGTTGAGGCCGCCGCCGCGATTCGCGTGGATACCGTGGACCGTTTCCAGGGGGGCGAGAAGCCGATCCTCTTCGTGAGCCTGGTGAGCCACGGCAGCCTGGGGCGCCTGCACCACGAGTGGCGGCGGATGAATGTCAGCCTCTCGCGCGCCATGCACAAGCTGGTGCTGATCGGCAGCCGCGAGACGTTCCGCGCCCCAGGCGGCGAGGGTTTGGAGGCAGAGGCCCGCGCCTACTACCAGCAGCTATTCCAGACGCTGGACGAGCTGGCGGCGGCAGGCGCCGCTACCATCCTGGACTCGCGGGGAATGGGGCCGGAGGTGTCATGATCGAGGAGATCCGCCGAGCCATCAAGGACGCGGAGGAGGTGATCTGCGGGCATGCCCTGGCACGCGAGGGCGGCCCGGCGCTGTCGCTGCTCGTGGAATTGGGGCTGGTGAAGCCGATCCGCACCGGCGTGCCAGCCTGCGCGGAGCACGGGTGCCCCTACCAGGGCGACTGCGAGCATGAGGAGACGTTTGCCACCGGTGCGCCCGGCCGGGCGGGTCGCAAAGCCCGGCTGTCCGCCGAGGCTCGCGCCATTGTCGCGGACCGCGACCGCCTGCTGGCGCGCGTGCGGGCGCTGCCGCTCTGCCAGTTCGTGCTGGAGGCGCTCGCCGCCGGTCCCTGCAGCCTCTTTGCCCTGAACACCCGGCTGCTGACGGCGAGCCTGGAGGAGATCGACGCCACCGGCCAGGTAAAGGCAACCGCCTTCGACCGCGCTTCCCTGGGCCGGGCGATCGCCCTTCTGGAGGAACTGGGGGAGATCCACCGCCTGCCCGACGGGGCCACCCTGGCACGGGACGCCGGTAAGGAGAGTTGATGCGTTTTCTGGATCACTTCACGGCCCCAAAGCCGGTCATCGGTATGGTGCATCTGCTGCCGCTCCCAGGCAGTCCAAACTGGGGCGGCAGCCTCGAGGCCGTGCTGGCGCGGGCCGTAGCCGACGCGCGCGCCTGGGAGGCGGGCGGCGCCGACGGGCTGATGGTGGAGAACTTTGGGGACGTGCCGTTTCTGCCGGGCACGGTGGAGCCGCACACCGTGGCGGCGATGACCCTGGCGGTGCGCGCCGTGTGCGAGGCGGTGGAACTCCCGGTGGGGGTGAACGTCTTGCGCAACGACGCGCGCGCGGCACTCGCGATCGCCACCGTGACCGGCGCGCGGTTCATCCGCGTCAACGTGCACACCGGCGCGATGCTGACTGACCAGGGGATTCTGCAGGGTCTGGCCCACGAGACGATGCGCCTCCGCCGCGCGCTGGGATCCAGCGTTTGTGTGCTGGCCGACGTGTTGGTGAAACACGCGGTGCCGCTAGGACCTCTCACCCTGGAGGAGGCGGCGCGCGACACGTTCCACCGCGGCCAGGCAGACGGGTTGATCGTCTCCGGCAGTGGCACCGGCCAGGCAACGTCACTGGCCGACGTGCAGGCGGTGAAGCGCGCCGTGCCGGGGGCGCCGGTGCTGGTCGGCAGCGGCGTGAACGAGGCAAACGCGGCGGCGCTGCTGACGGTGGCCGACGGCGTCATTGTTGGTTCCAGCGTGAAGGGAGACGGCGTGGCACAAAACCCGGTGGCACCCGAGCGGGTGAGCGCGCTGATGCAGGTGATCCGCGGGCTGCGCGGCCACTAGCGCCAGCACGCCCCAGCCCGACGATAGCGCCATGGTCACCACCCAACAGATCGCCAACGCGGGGGCCCCCCCGACCCCCCAATCCTGGGGAGAGTGCGGTTCGGTGCCCCCCCCGACCCCCCAATCCTGGGGGGAGTGCGGTTCGGTAGCCCCCCAGCTCCGGAAATACCCGCCATCAAAGCCCCCCCGACTTCGGGGGGGTTGGGGGGGCCA
>JAAZEB010000123.1 GCA_012512505.1 Armatimonadota bacterium
CAGGCATGCACGCCCTCCGACTGCTTGTAGGCACACGGTTTCAGGTTCTATTTCACTCCCCTTCCGGGGTGCTTTTCACCTTTCCCTCACGGTACTGTGTGCGCTATCGGTCGCCAGGAGTATTCAGCCTTACGAGGTGGTACTCGCAGATTCACACAGGGGCTCCCGTCCCCCGTGCTACTTGGGGTGAAGAGAACACAGCGCGGCCCGGCTTTCGCTTACGGGGCTGTCACCCGCTGTGGCGCCCCTTCCCAGGGGACTTCAGCTAACCGGCGCCGACACCCCACGGCAGAGCCGTAGCTCTGCCTCTCTTTCCCCGCTACCCCCGGGCCTGTGTCTCCACACGGAGACCAGCACCCGGGTTTGGGCTGTTCCCTGTTCGCTCGCCGCTACTAGGGGAATCGCGGTTGCTTTCTTCTCCTCGGGTTACTAGGATGTTTCCGTTCGCCCGGTTCCCTCGGGAGGCGAACCTCCCGTAAGACGGCATGACCCGTCTTGGGTTTCCCCATTCGGACACCCCCGGATAACAGCCTGCCACCGGCTCCCCGGGGACTTTCGCGGGGTGGCCGCGTCCTTCATCGGCTCTGGCGCCCAGGCATCCACCATACGCCCTTGGTGAACATGATTCGGCAGAAACTCTCTTCGGTTGTCAAGGTGCGGCACCCCCCGGCGAGAGCGGGCACGCTGGCCCGTTCCCACCTGGAACACGGCGGGCAACGCCCGCGCTGAACAGATGCGTGCCGGCGAAACCGTCAGGCCCTCCGTCCTCTTGGGATCAAGGATCACTGCCGCACCTACCGGTACGGCCTCTTTGCCCCACCTTCAACCGCCTCGTCAGAGCCCTGCCTGGGCGCCGGTGCTCCGGGAGAACCCCCGGATCCTGGCGACTTCAGCCGGGCCCACCTGGGCGGAAGTGGTTGGCAATGTGAACGGTGCCTGGGAACGTATTCACCGCGACATCGCTGATCCGCGGTTACTAGCGACTTCAGGCTTCATGCAGTCGGGTTGCAGACTGCAATCCGAACCGGGGCCCGTTTTTTGGGGTTACCTCCGCCTCGCGGCTTCGGCACTCTTTGTACGGGCCACTGTAGCACGTGTGCAGCCCAGAGCATAAGGGGCGTACCGACTTGACCTCATCCCCACCTTCCTCCAATGGCCCGGATATCCCACAGCCAGGACCACGGCGGTTCCTGGTGAGTGCCCGGCGCACCTCCACAGCCTTTCGGCGGCGGAGATACCCGCTGGCAACACCAGGCAGGGGTTTCGCCCGTTTTGGGAGTGAACCCAACGCCTCACGGCACGGGCTGACGACAGCCACTCGCCACCTGTGCCCCGGCCGGCACCCGAAGGTGCCGGAGCCCCGGTTTCCCGGGGGGTCCGAGACATGTCAAGCCCTGGTAAGGTTCTCGGGAACCTAGTCCGATTAAGCCACGTGCTCGGCCGCTTGTGCAGGCACTCGCCAATTCCCTTGATTTTCAGCCTTGCGGCCGTACTCCTCAGGCGGGACACTCTGCGCGCGAGCTGCGTCCTGGAAAGGTAAGCCGACAACCCAGCACTCTGCTTCTGCAGAGTACCCTAACGGGCTGCCGGGGCCTCCCGGGACTAGTGTCCATCTTTTACGGCCAGGACTACCCGGGTACCTAATCCGGTTTGCTCCCCTGGCTTTCGCGCAGTCAGCGTCAGGGCCAGTCCAGAGAGCTGCCTTCGCCTTCGGTGTTCCTCCCGGTATCAACGCATTTCACCGCTCCTCCGGGAATTCCGCTCTCCTCTGCTGCCCTCTAGTGGCGTGGTATCGCCGGCACGGCCCTCCGGTTAAGCCGGAAGCTTTGACCGGCGACGGACACCACCGCCTATGCGCCCTTTGCGCCCAATGAGAGTGGACAACGCTTGCACCCTACGTCTCAACGCGGCTGCTGGCACGTAGTTGGCCGGTGCTTTCTCGGGCGGTACCGTCAGAGCCGGCGCCAAGGCCGGCCGTTCTTCCCGCTCGAACAAGGGTTTACAACGGGCCGCAGCCCGCCTTCTTCCCCCACGCGGCGTCGCTGCGTCAGGGTTGCCCCCATTGCGCAAGATTCCCCACTGCTGCCACCTACGCCGCCCGCGTCGCGTCTGACCGGTTCCAGTCCCCCGTCAGACGGGACAGAGTCGGCTTCGGTGCCGGGCCCGTGTCTCAGTGCCCGTCTGGCTGGCCGTCCTCCCAGACCAGCTACCCGTCGTCGGCTTGGTGGGCCGTTACCCCGCCAACTACCTGATAGGACGCGGGCCCCTCCGGAAGCGAGCCTCAGCCCTTTGGGCCACCCCCATGCGAGAGTGGACCATACGGCGGATTACCCCTCCTTTCGGAAGGCTGTCCGCCTCTTCCGGGTAGGTTGCCCACGCGTTACTCAGCCGTTCGCCGCTGACAAGCCGCAGGCATCGTCGGGTAACACCTTACCCAAGAACACCTCGCGGCCTGTTCGCTCGACTTGCATGTGTCAGGCACGCCGCCAGCGTTCGTCCGGGGCCGGGATCATGCCCATCATGATGCCGATCCACTCGGCTCTCTTCGTCCTGCCTGAAGTTTCGGCGGCACGTCATCTGTTCAGTTGTCAAGGTGCGCTCCGTGTTCATCCGGAGTCTACCATCCCCTGCCAGGGAATAAACGCCGAACATTTCTTTGCGCACCATTGGCGCGGCCGGGTGAATCCGGACCAGGGTACCCGAAATCAGCGGGTACCCTGGTCCGTTCCGCTTAAGAGGTGGGTGAGTCTGGAGAGGGATGGCCGACAGGTAGGACAGGGTAGTCGTTTACGGCTACCCTGTCCAAGGGGCAAGCCGACTAAAGCCGGCTCCGGGATGCGGTTGTGGGCACAACACGCCCCCGCATCGGCTGGAAGCCAGCTCCGGAGCGTCCTTCAGGGCGCTTGTTCCCAGGGTCAGGGGCGTCGTTGACGGCGCCCCATGAAGGCGCCCTGGCACCTGACACCTGACACCTGGCACCCGGCGCCCGGCGCCCGGCACCTGACAGCCGAGGGGGTACTTACTTGCGATCTTCAGCCTGCAGCTTCACCGCCTGGGCCACGCCGCCGATGTACAGGCTATCGTAGGCCTGCTGCGAGCTCTTGAAGGCGCCGACGCCCTCCAGACCATGCCAGTCGCCCTGATGGTACATCGGGTTCGGCAATCCGGTTTCCCGCTCGCGCTTGGCGATGAACGCCTCCATGCGGCCGCGCAGGTAGTCGACCACGTCCGGCAGTTGCTCCGCCAGGTTGACGTTCTCCCCGGGATCGGTGACGAGGTTGTACAGCTCTACCGGCGGCTTAAAGTGGAAATCCGGCTCCAGGGCCACGATCAGCTTCCACTCCGGGGTGCGCCAGCCATGCTTGCGCATCCAGGTGCACTCGGTGATGTAGAACTCGCTTTCGTGCGAGGCCACCTCGCCGCGCACCATCCCCATCAGGCTGCGCCCGTCAAAGCGATCCGGCACCTCGATCTCGGCCAGCTCCAGCAGCGTCGGCACCAGGTCCTTGTGCTGGGTGTAGCCGGCAAGGCGCTTGCCGGCGGGAATCTTCGCCGGGTAGCGGAGGATCAGCGGCACGTGCAGCGTCACGTCGTAGATGCCGTGGTGGTCAAACCAGCACTCGTGGTCGTAGAGCGTCTCGCCGTGGTCGGAGTTGATGACCACGATCGTGTCGTCGAGGATGCCCCGGGTTTCCAGGGCGGTGAAGATCGCCTGGATGCAGGCATCCATGTAGGCGATGGCGCCGTCGTACTGGGCGATCACGTAGTCTTTATCGGTGATGCCCTTGGGCATCCAGCTCTCAAAGTAGTCCCAGAACGGCTTGAACGCCCTGACGGGATCCATCGAGCGGTTGGCCGGGTCGCACTCGTTGCCGTGGTAGAAGAGGCGCTCGTAGGGGTCCGGGGGCAAGTAGGGCGTGTGCGGGTCCATGTGCCGGAGCATGAGGAAGAACGGCTCCTTCTGGCTGGCCAGCCGTTCCAGCTCAGGGATGGCAACCTTGTTCAGGTTTCCCGCCTTGGGGCTGCGCCCGGTCTCATCCGCTCCCCAGCCGGGGTAGTCGAGGTAAGTGTCGAACCCGCGGGAGGCGGGGTTGCCGGTGAAGCCGACGCAAGTGGTGTTGTAGCCGGCCTCACGCAGAATCTCGGCGAGGGTGCGCACGCCTGGCCGCATCGAGCCGCGGTGCCGCAGCGCCACGACCTGGGTGCCGAAGCAGTCCATGCCGGTCAGCATGCTGCCGTAGCCGCTGGTGGTCGGCACGTGCGGGCAGTAGTTGCGCTCGAACAGGGTGCCCCCCTGGGCAAACCGGTCGATGTGCGGCGTGGTGAGCCGGTGGTAGCCGTAACAGCTCATGTGGTCGGCAAGCAGGGAGTCAATCCCGATCAACAGGATGTTGGGCCTGCGCGTGGTCATCGTTGTCTCCTCGTTGTCTCCTCCGGGTGGTCATTCGGTGCTCCGATCTTCGCCGACTACCGCGCGTCTCCTGCCACCACCCGGAACGCGCGCGGGCGGGCGCTCCGGTTGCGGATCCTTTGCCCGACTGCCTGTCCGTGGCCGCGGCATTGTGCTATAATAAGATGGGCATGGCACGGGGCCATGCCTATTTCGCTGTACTGGAGGAATGACCGCCGCGCATGGCGGTAGCTAATCGCACACGATGGAACAGACGCTGACAAGTCAGGTGGCCCGAGAGGTTCAACGGCGGCGCACCTTCGCCATCATCTCTCACCCAGACGCGGGAAAGACAACGCTCACCGAGAAGCTGTTGCTCTACGCCGGCGCGGTGCGCCTCGCCGGCTCCGTGCGCACCCGCAAGGGGCAGCGCCACGCCACCTCCGATTGGATGGAGATGGAGCAGGAGCGCGGCATCTCGATCACTTCGGCGGTGATGCAGTTCGACTACCGCGACTACCACATCAACCTGCTCGACACTCCCGGCCACCAGGACTTCAGTGAGGACACCTACCGCGTGCTCACCGCCGTTGACAACGCGGTGATGGTGATCGACAGCGCCAACGGCGTGGAGTCGCAAACGCGCAAGCTGTTCGAGGTCTGCCAGCGCCGCCGCACCCCGGTCTTTACCTTGATCAACAAGGTAGACCGCCCCGGCAAGGAGCCGCTGGAGTTGCTGGGCGAGATTGAGGACGTGCTCGGCATCGCCACCGTGCCGATGAACTGGCCGGTGCGCTCGATGCTGGGCGCCGTGGTGGGCATCTACGACTTGCAGCAGCGCCAGGTTCACCTCTTCGAGCGCGCGGAGCACGGCAGCCAGCGCGCCCCGGTGCAGGTCACCGATCTGCACGACCCGGTGCTGGCCGAGCTGCTGGAACCCCAGGCGCTGGCGCAGCTTCGCGACGAAGTGGAGCTGTTGGAGGCGGCGGGCGACGCGCTAGACCGCGACCGCGTCCAGAGCGGCGAGCTCACCCCGGTCTACTTCGCCAGCGCCCTGCTCAACTTCGGCGTGCAGCTTTTCCTCGACAGCTTCCTCGACCTGGCGGTCGGGCCGGTGGCCCGCAAGGCGCAGCAGGGCCTGGTGCGCCCCGAGCACCCCCACTTCAGCGGCTTCGTCTTCAAGCTGCAGGCAAACATGGATCGGCGCCACCGCGACCGACTGGCGTTCGTGCGCGTTTGCTCCGGGCGCTTCGAGCGCGACATGGTCGTCAACCACGTCCGCACCGGCAAGAAGCTGCGCCTGACACGCTCGCTAAAGCTGTTTGCCCAGGAACGCGAATCGGTGGATGAGGCCTACCCCGGCGACATCGTCGGGTTGATCAACCCGGGGATGCTCGCCATCGGCGATACGCTGTGCAGCAGCGAGCGGGTGGAGTTCGATGAGATCCCCCGCTTCCCGCCGGAGCACTTTGCCACCCTCTCTCTCCCGGAGACGGACCAGCGCAAGGCGCTGGCCAAGGGGCTGGATCAGCTCTGCGAGGAGGGCCTGGTGCAGGTCTTCTACCCCGTCGGCGACGTGATGCGCCAGCCGATCCTGGCCGCCGTCGGTCCCCTGCAGTTCGACGTGCTGACCGACCGCCTGGAGAACGAGTACAACGTGCAGGCGCGCGTGGAGAGGCTGCCGTACGAGCACGCTCGCTGGCTGGAAGGCACCGCCGCGGCGATCGCCGCGATGCGCTGTCCGCCCGGCTGCGCGCGCGTGCTGGACCCTGAAGAGCGGCCGGTGCTCCTGCTCCCTGACGATTGGTCGGTGCGCTACACCACGGAGAAGAACCCGGAGGTCACCCTCCACCGCATGCCGCCCAAGGCGAACGACTAACCGAGGTCGCGGCCGGTGGTGGTGCAGGTCAGCTTGCCGTGCTTCACGCCGCGGGTGCGGATCATGTGGTCTGCCACGTGGTGCACCACCGAGGCCGGGCCGCGCACCACCACCACCTCCAGGCAGTGGTGCGCGTCGAGGTGAACGTGCAGCGTGGAGATGATCGCCGGGTGGTAGTGGTGCTGCACCTCGGTGAGGTGCCCGCGTAAGTCGCGCTCCCGGTGGTCGTAGACGACGGTGATCGTGCCGATCACCTCCGTCTCGTCCGACTCCCATTCCTGCTCCACCAGGAAATCGCGCACGATGTCGCGGATCGCCTCGGAGCGGTTGGAGTATCCCCGAGCGGTGATCGCCTCGTCAAATCGTTTCAGGAGGTCGGGGGCCATCGAGACCCCGAAGCGCTCAACGCCGTTCATTGAGTTTCCAGTCCAGCCCCATCACCGCTTCTCTCCCAGCAACTAGCCGGAGTGCCCGAGCCATCGGGCTTCTACAGTTTGGGATGCCGCATTGCTGCGGCGCTCCGTTGCTATCCCCCGGGCGATGCGGCTCTCACTCGGTACCGAGCACCCGCAGGTCATAGGCGTCGAGTGATACCGTTACCGCCACCGGCCCGGTGTGGGCGGCCCGGGCCAGGCGGCGCTGGGAGGCGTACTCGTAGACGCCCTGGCCGGCCTTCACCGAGGGGAGCGTCAGGCGCACCGTGCGCGCCTGTGCCGACTCGTTCACCAGCGCGATCCGCCCGCCAAAGCGGCGCACCCAGAGGGTGTCGTCGGCCGCCGGGCCGGCGGTCACAACCACCTTCCTGGCGAAGGGCCGCGGCGCCACGGCCGGCAGCGACCGATAGGCCCGGCAGAAGCGGCGCAGGTCGCCCTCGTGGCCCTGGCTGCCGCGCTCCCAGGAGAAGAGGGCGAGGGTATGCGCGTTGGCGGCGCGGAGGGCGTGCAGCAGCGGACGGAACCAGGCGCGCCCGCGCGGGTACATCATGCCGGCGCCCCAGAAGTCGGTGGCGAACTCGCCCATGCGCGCGACGCCAAACTCCTCCCAGTAGTTGTGGTACAACTCCACGCTGGCGCCGGCCGGGGTCCGGTACAGCTCCGCCAGGCCCGGCTGTCGGTCGAATGCCTCCCATGCCTCCGGGTTTTTCGCGTAGGGGCTATCCCCATAGCACTGGAAGAACTCGCCGCCGCCGAGGAAGTAGCCCTGCTGCAGCAGGATGCCCGGCTCCTTCGCGTAGAGCCGCGGGTCGAAACCGTGGGTGCGGAAGAGCTCCAGCGCCGACTCGCCCGCCGGCCAGAGAATGTTGCGGTCCGGCGTTTCGCTCGGCATGTCGCACTTCACCACCAGGTTCCAGTCCTTGCGGTAGGAGCGCACCAGGTCTCGGGTGCGGCGCCACAGGTCGGCCGTGCGCCGGCACCGCCAGTCGATCCACTCCTCCCAGCAGTTCGCCCGGATCCACTCGTAGGCGGTGGGGATGAAGCGGATGGCCGGGTCGTCGCGCCGGCCGGCCTTCCAGGCATCCACCCAGCGCTCCACCAGCCCCTCGTCCCAGCCAGGCAGGCGGATACCGGTGTCGCGCTGGAACTCGGAGAGGTTCCACGGGCTGTAGCCTGCCGTCGCGGCGGTCTCCGTCTCGCTGTAGCCGACGTAGCAGAGCCCGATCTTGCCGTTCAGGCGGAAGGCAAGGCCGGTCACCGCCGGCGAACTCTTGCACCGCTCGCCGAACTCGCGCAGCGTGTCGAGGAAGATCTTCTGCACCTCGGGGCGCAGTGGGTCGGGCAGCGTGTGGTCGTTGCCCCGGTTGGCGAAGAAGTCGCGCCGGCTGAAACCATCCCGGTCAATCTGGTAGGTGAGAGGCGTGATCCAGGGCGCCTTCGTGAAGCGGGCCGTGTCAAACGCGAGCGAGGTCAGGCAGGGCACCACCGTGAAGCCGCGCTCCTCAGCGATCGGCAGGAACTCCCGGAAGAGGTCGGCGTAGCCCTGGTACTGCTGGAAGATGCGCGAGGGGTAGTAGGCGGTCTCGCTCGTGTCGGCACCGTTGACGGCGTTGAACTCCAGGTGGTTGAGGCCCGTGAACTCGGCGTAGTCGGCAAAGGCGTTCAGCGAGGCCAGGCGCTGGGTGACGTCGCTGTAAGGGCGGCCGTACAGCTCGTAGAGGTAGCCCGAGTGCGTCAGCGAGAGGCCGATGCGGCGCTGTGGGCCGGGCGATGGCGGCACCTCGGCGCGCCGGCTCGCCAGGTCGTTGGCCACCTCGAAGAGCCACACGCGCGACACCGCGCCGCCCGACTCCGGGGTGATCGGCAGCTCGCACGGCAGGCGGCTGACCGTGAACCGGATGCGCTCCTCCTCCGGATAGAAGAGGAAGCCAGCCTGGTAGGCCTTCCCGTCGCAGGGAAGGTCGCGGCCGGTGTAGGGCCCACAGCCGATATTGCGCCACGGCGGCTGCACGCGCACCATCGTGTAGCGCTCGCGGTCGTTCGGCGTCTCGAAAACGAGCAGGTGCGGGCGGCCCGGCCGGCGGCACCTCACCGTGTAGGCAAAGTAGGAGAGACGGCGGCGGCTGTCCGTCACGCGGTAGGTGCGGTCACCAATGCGCATCAGGCGCGAGCGGCCGCCATAGCCGTCGTCCTCGCTGAACTCGTGTGCCGCCTCCGATTGCGGACTCGCGCACTCGATCACGTCCAAGAGACGCACCGCCACCGGCTCCTCAGTGAGGCCCTCGCGGCGGATGCGGTCCAGCACGCGCTGGCTCCGGCAGGCCGCAATCGCCTTGCCACGCGCGGGGTTGTCGAGGCACCAGTAGGCACCGTCGCCGTACTCAATCGGCACCAGGCGCCGGCCGTCGTAGACGATCGCGTCGCGCTCCACCCGGTAGCGGTGCGGGCGTCCGAACTGGTCGGTGAAGAGGCCCGGCCCCATCGGCCGCTTGGAGAGGGGCAGCGGCCGCAGCCGCGGCGGGGCAGCGCAGGTGACCGTCGCGCGCAGGCGCTCCGCACCCTTGGTGAGGAAGATGCCCGGCACCTCCAGGCGCGCCTTGTGACGGCCGGCCGGCAGCCAGAATTCATCCGAGGGCTTCGCGGTCAGCCTCAGGGTGTTCCAGCCGCGCTTCCAGGAAGTGGTCGCCGGCTTCGGATACGCCTCGAGGGCAGTGACCTCCTTGCCGCCGCCCGGCAGCGTAACGAGCAAGCGCACCGGGTAGGCGTGCTTTCGCGGGCCAGTGGCGCGGAAGCGTGCCTCCAGGGTGATCGGCCGGCCTGGCTGCAGCGGGCCCCGCACCACCAGCGACTCCGCCTCGGCGATCTCCTGGGGCCCCAGGTAGGGCAGCTTCCACTCCACCTGTCCGGCCCACGGCGCCTGGGGGTGCCGCCCGAGAGAGGCCGCCTTCGCCCAGCTACGGTCGTTGAAGCCGGGCGCCGTCCAGCCGGAGGGCGGATCGACGGCGGCGCGCCAACGAGCGCTGCTTATCAGGGGCACGTTCGTGCCGTCGGCCAGGAGGATGTTCCCCTCGGCCAAGACGCCGGCAGCGCCAGGGCTCTCGTTGCGGCCGGCCACCGCCAGCACGTTGCGGCCCTGCCGCAGGTACGGCTTCAGGTGGAACACCTTCGGGAGCTGCCACTCGCTGCCGGCGCCGACGCGCTTCCCGTTTACGTAGAGGGTGAAGGCGTTGTCGCAGGTGATCCAGAGGCGCGCGTCCAGCACCGGTGCCTTCACCTCAAAGGCGTGGCGGAAGGCCACGTTGAGCGCCTCCTCCGGACCCCAGATCCACTCGCCGCGGAAGGGCGGGTTGAGGAAGGGGTCGTAGCGGGCCGGCTTCGGCTGCGGCCGCTGCGGTGAGGGCAACGGGGTGAGGGTGTCGCAGCGGAGCACGCGCAGGTTGCGGTAGACCGCCTCCTCGGAATCTCCGTCCGCGCGGAAACCGATCGTGCCCTTCTCCCAGCCGTCGATTGACCAGCTTCCGCGCACCTTGCCGTCGATCAGCGTCTGAACAGTGTGGCCGACCACCTCGCAGCGGATGTGGTAGCTTTTGCCCGCCTCGATCTCGCCTGGCAGGGCATCTTCGCTCACGCCCGCCATCTTGCCGTCGCGCCACTTGTGGTAGCGGAAGGAGTTGGGCGAGTAGGGGCATTCGTTGGCGGTGAGCTGGATGAAGAGGCAGTCCTTCTCGCTGGCGGCGCGGATGACCCACTGTGCCATCATCTTGCGGATGACCACGTCGAACTCGAGGGCGTAGTTGGTCCACTCGTGGCCGCTCTTCAGGGTGCGGATATTTCCCCCGGAGACGACCAGCGCGCCGTCCTCCACGCGCCACTGCTCCGGCGCGTTCCACCGGCTCAAGTCCGTGAAGGGGTCCTCGAACAGCACCTCGGCGGCCGGCGCGCCCAGGGCCGTCCCGGCCGCCAGCACAAGCCCGAGCACCATCCCCACCCATCTCAACCACGATACCATTAGCCTGCCGGTCCTCTCGTCATCTGCCGCACGCCGCACTGCCAGGTGAATGTCAAGAGCCAGTCTGGGCCGCTGTGGCCGAGCCATCGGGCGGGAAGCCGCATTGCCGCGGCGCTCCGCTGCTCCCCTCGGGGGTTATCGGAGTGCCTGAGCCATCGGGCTTCGGTAGTTAGGAAGCCGCATTGCTGCGGCGCTCCGGTGCTCTCTCGGGCAACTGGCCGGAGTGCCCGAGCCATCGGGCTTCGGTAGTTGGGATGCCGCATTGCTGCGGCACTCCGGTGCTCTCCCCCGGGGATTGCCGGAGTGCCCGAGCCATCGGGCTTCGGTAGTTGGGAAGCCGCATTGCCGCGGCGCTCCGCTGCTCCCCTCGGGGGTTATCGGAGTGCCTGAGCCATCGGGCATCGGTAGTTAGGAAGCCGCATTGCTGCGGCGCTCCGCTGCTATCCCCCGGGTGATTGCCGGAGTGCCCGAGCCATCAGGCCTTCTGGCCGCAGGGCTCGGGCACTCCGCCTTTCCCGCGAGGGGAGAGGTGCTTACTAGAGGTGGACGGTCTCCCGCGAGGCCCCGGCCTTCAGCACGGCGAGCGCCAGTTCGGTGGCGTTGCGGCCGTCTTCGCCGGTGACGCAGGGGCGCCGGCCTTCGCGCACGCACGTCACGAAGTGATCCATCTGCGCGTCGAACCACTCCTGACCGCCGGTGTGCTCGTACTCAATCGGGTGTTCCTTGCCGTCCCCGTCGATGTAGTAGAAGTAGTTGAGCTTGCTCCCCTCCGCCGGGGCGCCGGGGAAGCGGAGCGCGCCCTTCGGGCCGATGACGTCCTGCATCGACTGGCCGCTGCACGCCGTTCCCGGCAGGCCCCACGACCAGGTCCGCACGATCTCGTCACCCGACTTGAACTTGACGATCGCCGTGCCGGTGTCGAGGGCGGTGGTCGTTTCCTTCATGCGCGAGATGCTGGCGACCACCTTCTCCGGCTCGCCGAAGGTGAAGCGGGCGAAGTCCCAGTCGTGGACGCAGCCATCGATGAAGGGGCCGCCGCCCTTCTCGGCGTCGAGGAACCAGGGGCTGGCCGGCCCGGAGCTGGCGTTGGCGGTGCGCCACACCACCGGCCGGCCCAGGCGTCCCTCGCGGATGATGTCGCGCAGCTTCAGCCACTCGTTGCAGAAGCGGCGCACAAAGGCGACCATGAACAGCGAGCCGGCCTTCTCGCAGGCGGCGATCATCTGGTCGGCCTCCTCCAGCGAGAGGGAGATCGGCTTCTCGCAGAGGACGTGCTTGCCGGCCGCGGCCGCGGCCAACACCCCTTCCGCGTGCCGGAAGGTGGGCGTGCAGACGACCACCGCCTGCACCTCGGGCATCGCCACCAGCTCTGCCGGGTCGGTGACCCACTTGGCAACCTGGTAGCGTTCGGCCTGGGCCTTGGCCGCCTCAGGGTTAACGTCGGCAACGCAGACGACACGGGCGTCGTCGCGCTTAGAGAGGGCGGTCAGGTGAACGTTACTGATCCCCCCACACCCGATGATGCCGAAACCGATGCTGCTCATCAACGATCCTTTCCGCCTGGTCAAGTTGCCGCACGGGCGCGGCCCAGGCTCCCGTCTATCTTGAGGCCTGCGGGCCCCCGGCTGTCTCGTTCCCACCCGGATGCCGGCTCAGTGCCCCCGGGGAGCGCCTTCTGCGTCGCTCTCTCGACACAGATTCGCCTTGCCGCCCGCTTCTCCTGTGCTGGCTGCCGGGCCGCCCCCGTTCCCCCGGCGTTCTCAGCGCGCCTCCGCCGCTTTCGCCATCCCCGTGGCCGGGATGCGCCCATCGCCGCTCTTCACCCAGGCGCCATCGCCGGCGCGCCACTCGCGCACGCCGGTCAACTGCACCGCGGTGCTCGACACCACGCGCCAGACACCTCCTTTGCCCCGCGCCAGCCAGGCCGCCGTCGGGATCGTGAACGTGTCTCCCTCCTGGATGTCGTAGTAGCGCACCACGTCGCCCGGCTGGAAGCCATTGGTGCTCTCCACGCGCAGCGTCATCGGCGTTCCATACTCCACCGCCGTCAGGCGGGTGCACACCCCGGCGTCCGACTCCAGCCGTTTGCCGTCGAAGAAGTGGTTGTTGCCACCACCCAACACCGAGCGCGCGTAGTCGTGCGGGATCTCGGTGGTCAGCGTGTGGGCATCGACGCAATCGGCGATGCGCCCCTGCCCCAGCAAGGTGGATTGCGCCCCCAGGTGAAGGCGGCTGCCGGTGCCGTCTCTCTCGATGCGCTCAATCCGGTAGGCGGTGTTGCGCGAGTAGTCGGGATGGGCGAAGTAGACTCCTTCTCCCTCCAGGCCGGTGGTAGGCAGAAGGGCGTCTACCGTCACCAGGTTCCGCTCACGGTCGATGGCGGTAATCCGGCCGCTGTGCGCCGCCGGGTCCAGCGTCACGCGCAGGCTGCCCACCTGCAGCGCGCGGCACCCTTGCAGCGCCAGCGCCACCACCTCCTTGCCCCGCAGTGCCACGTAGGCAATGCCGCCCGCCCAGGTCACCCTGCCGGCCGGGGTGTCGAAGTGGTTGCTCAGGCCCGGCACCCCCTCCACCGCGCCGGTGGTTGGCACCTGGCTGGCGAAGTACTCATCGCGGTCGCCCCGCCGAACGTGAATGGCCAGCGGCGCGTAGCCCGGCACCACGTTCCCGGCCACCGGCAGCCGCTCCACCCGCGCCAGGATCGGCCGGGGCTCCCGCGGCGCGGCGGCCCGCGACACCGGCACCAGCCCCAGGGAGACGATCCCGATCAGCGTGTTGGGCGAGGCCTCGGTGATGGTAACCCGCACGCGGTGGTCCCCGGCGCTCAGGCGCCGCCGTCCGAAGCGCGCCACCACCGGCCCCTCCAGGGCCGCCGCGGCCGCCGCGTACGGCTTGCCAACCGCCTTCCCATCCACCGAGAGCTGCACCGTGCCGTAGGAGGGGTTGCGGTAGAACTCCGCCTGCACCTCGTACTCGCCGGCGCGGGGCACCGGCAGGCGGCACTCCACGAAGTCGCCCGCCCGCCGGCCGCGCAGCAGGAATGCCCCGAGGTGGTGCATCGCCACCAACTCGCCCCGGCTGGCAGCCACCCGGCGCAGAAGTTGGCTGTAGCCCAGCGTGCCCGGTGGCAGCGGCACGGCGTACGGCTCCAGCACGGTGGCGAAGCTGCTCTGCAGCCTTGGCCCCGCGCGGCGCAGCAGCAGGTAGCTTGCCTTCCGGTTGCCGGGGTAGAGGCCCGGGGCCTTGGCGACGATCGCCTCCGCCGGCCCCTCTGGCAGCACGTGGGCCCGCAAGTGCGCCTGGTTCGGCCCGCCCAGCGTCCAGTCCACCGACCAGGGCGCCGAGACCGGCGCGCGGCGCACGCCGTAAAAGAAGCCGTAGCCGTTCCCCGGGGGCGGGTTCCAATAGGGGCGGTTCGGGAAGCCGATCAGGTCGCCGTCACTGCCCTGCCGCTCGCCCCAGGCGTGCTCCGGGCCGGCGAGCGAGCCGGTCTCCTCGGGTCCCAGCGCCACGCCGGCCACCGTAAACTCCCGGCCCTGCGAGCCAAGCACGTAGTCGTGCTGCTTGCCCCCGGCCACCCGGAAGAGGTCCACCACGTATTGGTCGCGCCCCTCGCCGATGAGGGCCACCGTGCGGCGGTACTGCGTCACCTGCTGCGCGGCGTAGCTGAGCGGCGAGTCGGCTTCCACCACCTTGATGCCCGGCAGCCGCACGAACAGGTAGAGGCTGCCGCCCGACCCGCCGGCCTGGGGGGCCTCGTTCACTGTCACCAGCGCGTGGCTGGCAGTCTGCCGCGCCCAGCCCACCTGGGTGTGGGTGCTCCCCAGGCCGTAGCCGATCTCGTAGGTGGTCTGCCACCCCTTGGCATAGTAGATCAGGCCCAGGTCGTCCAGATGGCCGTGATTGAGCGAGGGTCCATAGCGCAGCAGCACCCCCTGGGCCTCGCGGTCGGAGCCATCGCGCAAGAGGGCCAGCCCCTTTTGTCCCAGGAACCACGAGCCGAACACCTTGCGGTGGAGGTCTGCCGGTAGCGCCGCCGGGCCGCGGCTGGCGGGCAGTGGCTCGGCGTGGTAGAGAAGCCAGGTGCGGCGGGGCGAGCTGAGCCGGGCGCGCTCGAGGTCGCCACCGGCGAGGTAGGCCAGGATCTGCCCGAAACGCTCTTTCTCGGCGCCGCTGCAGCCGGCGTAGAGGTGTTCGGCGAACTGGTAATCGCGCGCCGAGTACTTCTCGTCGCTGGCGGCGAGGTAGCGGTGGTCCGGCCCCTCGTCGCCGAAATTGGGGTGGTGCCCGGCCAGATCCATCGTCAGGTCGGGCAGGCTGTAGAAGGCGCGGAAGCGGGCGTCGGCGTAGAGATCCACGCCGTTCGGGTAGCGCTCGTCTCGCCAGTGCTTCAGCGGCTCGGCGAAGGTGAGGTACAACTCGCGGCAGTGGAGAGCATACCCCAGCGAGGTCTCGTAGTAGCGGCCGTCGCGGTCGCAGTTGTTCACCAGCATGGCCCGGATGGAGTAGGGGCCGTCTACGGCATGGTGAACGTAGGTGGGGATGTTCAGCAGGGCGCCGACCGCCAGGGCGCCGCGCAGGTAGTCGGCGTGGCCATTGTGCAGCGCCCCGGAGAAGGTGTTGGCGTAGCAGTAGTAGCCACCGTCCTGCATCAGGTTCACGTCGATGTTCTCGCGGCGGGTCATCCCCTCGCGAGAGGTACCGCGGGCGTCCTGGGTGCCCACCACGCGCTGCTGCGGCGTGGGACTGGGCGGGAAGCTCCGCTCCAGGCGGGGCCGCAGCGACGGCTGCTCCACCGCCGGGCTGGCGTAGATCAGGTCATACGCCTCCACCAGGGGCGTGAGGGTGCGCGCCACCTGGTACCACGGCCGGGCCAGGCGCCCGCTGGGAGGGCTACTCGGGTAGTCCCACGAGCCGGCGGTCGACTCGGCGTAGATGCTCGCCAGGGCATCCAGCAGGAAGGCGGCGCGCTCGGCGTAGCGCTCGTCGCCGGTGAGGGCGTAGGCGTGTGCCAGGCTGCTGATGCCGCTCTGCCACTGCTCGGTCACCCACGCGTTCCAGGAGCCGACGAAGTAGTGAACGCGGCCGTCCTTGCCCCGGTAGCCGGTGCCGTCGTCCGGGTGTGCCGCATCCGGCAGCACGTGCCCTTTGGCGCACTGCACCGTTCCGGGCCGGTCCCAGGCACAGTTGGCAGAGCCCCAGGTGCCCCAGCTAGCGCCACAGATCGGGCAGCCGGTGAAGCCGTAGGCATAGCAGGCGCCCGGCGGCGGCAGGAAGCGCAGCCACTCCTCCGCGGGGCGTTTCAGCCACGGCGCTGCCTCGCGCAGAATCGTCTCCCGCGCCGCCCGGCCCCAGGCGGTTTGCTCCGCGTTGCGGCGGGCCCGCGCCACGTGGGCCGGCGTCAGGTAGACGGTCGGGTGTGGCCGCCCCCCCAGCACCGAGATCGCCTCCCGGGGCTGCGGCGCCGGCGGCGGGGTGGGCAGCCGAACCTCCCGCGCGCGATCCAGATAGACGCCCATCTCCTCAATCCCCACGTAATGCCGCGGCTGATGCACCGCCAACACGGTGAGCCGCACCCAGGTAACCTGGTGTATCTCCGCGAAGCGCACGAGGTGGGTTCCCTGCTCCTCCGGGCCAACGGTCACGCTGTGCGTCGTGCCGTCGGAGAGCTCCACCACGAAGCGCTGCCAGGCGGCGTATAGCTCGGGCATCTTGGCGTAGATCGCCACGGTGACCGTGTCCACCTCCCGCGGCTCGGGCCACTCCAGGCGGACCCACTGCGGCAGCTTGGCGTCGGCGCTGGCCCACCAGCTCTGTGGCCGACCATCGGCGAGGCGGCGCACGCCGTACTTGCCGTCCTCTGGTGAGGCCTGCGACGAGGCGGAGAGACGGGCCTCAGCGGCCAGGTTTTTGGGCACCGCCGCGCCGGGCACCCGCGCCAGGCAGAGGGCGCCCGCGGCACTGACCAGGTACAGAAGCAGGCGGGTGTTCATGCTACGTCGGTTCCTTCGGCCGCGGCCGCGGTTGACCATGGCCGCGCGCCCATGTTATACTGGCGGTACCTTGATGCTCTCGGCGACATCCACCACCAGAGTCTGCCACACGGAGGCCGAGCCGTTTCACGCTGCCGCGCTCTTCACCACGGCACTGGCGCCGCGAAACCACGTCGGGGTCGTCTGGGCGGCAGAGCGACGCTCGCTGCTTGCCCGGCTGTGGCCGGGGGCGGCTGGCGCGCCCGCGGAGGCTCCTTATCCCGGCGACGGACCGCCCGTCTTCCTCTCCGGCTGCAACCGCGGCGGTACGTCGATCCTGTCTCTCCTCCTTGGCCAACACCCGGAGCTGCACAACATCGGGCGCGGTCGTCACCACGAGGGGCAGTGGATCTGGAACAAACGCTTCTACGACTGGAGCCACCACCGCTGGGCGGTGGAGCCGTGGGTGCGGCGCATGCGCAAGACCAGCGACGATGCCACCCCAAGACTGGTCGCCTACTTCCGGCGCGCCTTCGCGGCGGCTTGCCCCAGCGGCCGCCTGCTCGAAAAGACGCCCGCCAACGCCGTCCGCATTCCGTTCATCGACCGCCTCTACCCCGACTGCTACGTCATCCACGTCCTGCGCGACGGCCGGCACACGGCCGCCTCGCTGATCGCCCGCGGGGTGAAGATGCCATATGCCCCCCAACAGTGGGTGGGGGTTCACTCCATCGCCCTGCCGGACCTGGAGCGCCTTGGCCCCGCGCGGGGCCTCCTGGTGCGCTATGAGGAGCTGCTCGCCTCGCCGCTGGAGCTACTCCTGCGCATTTGCCGCCACTGCGGGCTGGATGAGGGTCCCGCCGCGCGCGAGGCGCTCGCCACCGCCATCGAGCGCCACCTGGAGGTGCCTTGCGATCGTTGGGGCGCCCTCTCCTCGACGGAGCGCCAGCGCATCCTGGCAATCATCGGCGATCTGCAGCAGGCGCTGGGCTACCCCGTCGAGGAGTGAGCGCCGGAAAGCCCGGTTACTGGCCGGAGTGCCCGAGCCATCGGGCTTCACACTATGGGATGCCGCATCGCTGCGGCACTCCGTTGCTCTCCCCCGGGCGGTTGCCGGAGTGCCCGAGCAATCGGGCCTTCTAGCCGCGGCGCTCCACCTCTCCGGATAGGCTCTTACTCCTTCAGGCTAAAGAGCACCTGGCCAAAGGTGTCGAACTCGCGCATGTTGTAGACCAGGCCCACCAGGAAGTAGCGCCGCTGCGGGTCGTACTCTTTCAGCGTCAGGGTGTAAACGCTGCGGGTGTCGCCGCCGCCGGTGAAGCCCTCGTGCTCGTCTAGCGCCAGCGGCGTCAGCTCGGCCGGCGTCTCCTCAGCCGCGGTCGAGCTGTAGAGGCCGGTGCTCAGGGTAGAGAGGCCGTCGGCGCCATCCAGGTAGTCCCACACCACCTCGTAGGTGCCGGCGCCCTTCACCCGCTCCGTCACCTCGATGACGATCCGGCGCGGCTTCTCTTTGCTGGAGGGCACGATGTCGGCGGTAGTCCAGCGCCAAACGCCGCGGCGCTCGTATTCGGCGCGTTCCTTGTCGGAGCCGCGCGCCAGTGGCGGCTCTGCCCCGCCCACCTCGCGGGCAATGGCCAGCAGCGTGTTGCGCGCCGAGCGGTAGCCCCGGTAGTCGTCGCCCATCACGTCCAGCGTTAGCGCCTGTCCCACGGCGTCCACCACCTGCTGCTTCGCCTCCGGGGTGGGATCGGCCTGGGCGAGCCGCACCAGCCGGGCGATGTCAAACACCGTCTGCAGGTAGTGCGCGTCTGCCTCCAGCTTCGCCACGCGCTGCTGCACCCACGCCTCCGCGTTGGCCGCGCGCTTCCGCCAGCGGCGCCAGGATCCGTTCGATCGCCGCGGCCACCTGCGCCCGCGATTCCTCGTCTTTCGCCACGTCGTAGTGCGGGAACCCAAACCCGAAGAGGACCTCCTCGCCGGTGGCGCCCTGCACCAGCTTCAGATCGAACAGGGCGCGGCAGGCTGCCGCGTGCGCCTGCATCGCCTTGGCCGCCGGGCCATAGAGGGAGGCGTAGTACTCCTCTGCTACCTGGCGCGGGGTGATCGCCGGGTCCCAGGCGGCACGCGCGTAGGCATACAGGTGTGGCGCCTGCGACCACCAACTCTCCGGGTTGGTAAGCAGCACGAAGTGGCCGGCCAAGCCCATCTTGTGGTAGGTGCGCAGGTCGGTCACCACCACATCCTCCAGCGGGTTGTAGAGGAAGCGCTTGATGCAGTCGTCACCGTAGTAGGAGAAGAGGGTGACCTCCTTCGCCAGGGCGATCCACTGGGCCAGCTCCTCGCGACAGCGGCGGTTCTCGTTGCGCTCCTCGGTGATCGGGTGGAACTGGCTGCGCGACCAGTACTCGCAGTAGGTGGGCACCAGTTGGGGCAGCGGGCGCACCTCTTTCGGCGGCACGGTGTAGTGGATGTAGGAGAGAAACTCGCACTTCATCTGCGGCAGCTTCTCCGCCACACCCCGCGCCAGCGCGTTGGTATAGTTGAGGATCACATCGGTGACGTGGCCGGCCTGGCACCGCTCGCACTCGCAGAAGCCGTACCCGTCCGAGGGCCACAGCCCCACCATCGTGATCTCGGGACGCGTTTGCAGGTAGGTGACGATGTTCTCCACGTACTGCGGCACGGAGTCCAGGTTGGCGTAGCAGAGCTGGGTGTGTGGCGTGCGCTCTCCCTTCACCAGGGCGAAGTACTCCGGGTGCTCCTGGAAGTACTTCTCGGCGGGGAAGAAGAACTCGCGTGAGTGCGCGCCGATGTTCGGGGAAAGCCCGCGCTTCTGCACCTCCGCCAGCACTTGCGGGCGCAGGGTTTCATAATGCCCGATGAAGAGCTGAAAGCCGTTCAGCCGGTTCTTGCCCAGCCAGTCGACAATCCGGGTGAACCACTCCGGGCTGCACTGCCCGTGGATCGCGATCCCCCGGTAGGGGAACGCCGGATTGGAGACAAAGGCGATCCCGTCCAGCTTCAGCGCGCGCTGTCGCGGCACGTACTCGCGATCCGGCTCCGGCCAGCGGCAGCCGACGTAGCGCTCCAGGAAAGTGTAGACCGCGTTCAACGCCCCGCGCGGGCCCTTCCCCAGCAAGATCACGTTGCGGCCGTCGCCCCGCAGGGCAACGCCATCCTCGCGCAGCGCATCCGCCTTGCCCCGAGCCCAGGCCGCCGGCACCGGGGCCAGGCGCTCCGCCTCGGCCGTGCCAACCCAGAAGACCGGCCGGGCATCGCCGCGTGGCGCTCCCTCGCGCACTTGCACTTGCCAACCCAGCGAAAGCTGCAGGCAGCGGCCCAACTCCTCCGCCGCGAAACGCTCAATGGGAGTGGGAGCCGCCGGCAACACCACCTGCACCACGCGGGGACGCGCACCCGGATCCCCAACTGCCTGCGCGCCCGCCGGTGACGAAACGGCAGCGCACAGCACCCCGGCCAGGGCCATTCCTCCCGCCCTGCCGCTCATCGCCCGATCCGTGCCACCACCTCGCATGCTATGCCTCCTCCAAGCCCGGCCGCCTCAACCGACCGGTCAGGAAACTGGTTCGGCCCGGAAGCACCGGTGTCCTGTGGTGGTCAGCAGGAGACCGGGGGCCGCCGGCGTAAGTGGATGGGCAGGAGGAGCACCCCGATGCATGACCCTGGCCCGGCGGGCGCTGGCGCCCAACGGCTGCGCTTTCTGCTTACCGTGGACGACCCCGGTGGCCTGATCCGCGATCTGGCTGCCTGGCACCGGGTCCAGCAGTTCCTCGCCGCCGAGGAAGTGCCCGCCACCTTCTTCGTCGTGCCCCGCGGCGACGAGGGCGCCTGGCGGCTGGATCGTGACCCGGAGTGGCTGGCCGCCGTGCGTGACGCCGAGGCCCGCGGTCACGACTGCCAGCTCCACGGGCTCGATCACCAGGGCCCTGAGTTCGGGCCGTTCGTGCGCTGCATCTACGCTCTGGGCGGCCCCAGCTACGAGGCGCAGATGGAGGCCGACGCCCGGCAGTTCGGTCACCTCTGGCGGCGAGACGCATTCGTCGCCAAGCTGCAGACCGCCGTGGAGATCTTCAGCGGCGCTTTCGGCCGCGCCCCCCTCGCCTTCCGCTCCGGCGCCCTCTCGCAATGCCCCGCGCTCTACGACGCCCTGGCCGACGTCGGCATCCGCTACACCTCCAACCTGATCACCGACCCGCGCGGTTGGGCCTACATCATCGGCCAATACGACAATCCGGGCGACTGGGACCCGGCGGTGCCCCCAGCGCCCTACCACCTCACGGAGAGCGTGGTCAACCTGCCGATTATCAGCGAGTACGCCTGGGAGATCACGCCGGCCAAAGTGGAAAAGCATCTGGCGCTGGGCATTGAGGACCTCAGCCGCGTCTACCAGGCCGGTGGCGTGTTCCTGTTGGTGTGCCACGTGCAGATGGTGGGCGCCGAGGAGCCTTACTCGCGCCAGGTGTTGCACCGCCTGCTGGAGGTGGCGCGGACGCGCTACCAGGCGCAGTTCCAGACCGTCGCCGGTCTGGTCGCCGACATCGAGCGCGGCGCCGTGCCCGTCCTCGACCGCCCGGCTGACGCCAACTGAGCGGCCGGCCCCGCGCCGGCCGCACACCGCAAGGAGGGGTTTTGATGGGAGTAGACCGGTTCGACGGCAAAGAGATCGACTACCTGATCGACGTGATGCAATCTGGGAATCTGGCGGGGCGGGCCGATCGCTACCACGGCAAGCTGGAGCGGGCGTTTGCCGAGGCCTACGGCGTCAAGCACGCGATTGCCGCCAACGCGGCGATGTCGTTGCTCATCTCCGCGGTATACGCCGCCGGGGCCGGCGCCGGCGATGAGGTGATCTGCGACCCGCTGGTGCAGTTTCACGCGATCGCCGCGCTGTGGCAGAACGCGCACCCCACCTTCGCGGACGTGTGCCCCGATACCTGGTTGATGGACCCGCAGTCGGCCCGCGCCAACATCACCCCCCAGACGAAGGCAATCTGCTGTACCCACCTGTGGGGCCTGCCAGCCGAGGTGGACACCCTGCGCCAGATCGCCGACGAGCACCAGATCGTCCTGATCGAGGATTGCGCCCACGCAATGTTCCTCCCCTACCAGGGGAAGTACGCCGGCACCTGGGGCCACATCGGCGTCTTCAGCTTCTGCCAGGGCAAGCACATGACCACCGGTGATGGCGGCATCGCCCTCACCAACGACGACACCCTGGCCGAGCGCATCCGCAGCGTCACCTGCTTCGGCGAGTCGCCCCTGGAGCTGGCGACGGTCTTCCGCATGACGGAGATGCAGGCGGCCGTGGCGCTGGCGCAGCTCGAGCGGGTGAAGGGCTACATCGAGGAGTATCAGCGCGCCTACGCTCACCTGTCGGCGGCCATTGAGGGATGCGCCTGACTGCAGCCGCGGGCGATCAAACCGGGGTGCGGCAACTCGCCCTACATCTTCTCTTGCCTCTTCCGGGGCGAGGAGCACGGCATCCGCCTGGAGGCGTTCAAGCAGGCGCTGTTCGATACCGGTGAGGCGTTCAACATCGGCTTCACCCAGGTGCCGGCCTACAAGTACAAGCTGTTCCGCCAGCCGATGGCCTACCAGAACAAGGGTTGCCCACTGCGCGGCTGCCCCTACTACCAGGGCCAGTACGAGTACCGCGACGGCCTATGCCCCAACGCGGAGGCGCTCCTGCCGCGCCTGGTGAACATCGGCTGCATGGTTGCCGAGGACGAGGCGAAGCGGCTGGCCGATGCCCTCCGCACCGCCATCGCTCGCGCCGAAGCGGGCTAGCGCGCAGGCCCCTGTGGTCCATAAGCCCAGGGGCAGGGCCCTCAGGGCGGAAGGCCCCTCCAACGGCAGGAATGCCCGGAGGTTGGGGCCCGATACCCAACTGGCCCGGGAATGGGCGGCGTCTCGCCTCCGTCAGGGGCGTGCCGCAGGAGAATCGCAGGAGACCGATGAGCGACCTTACCCAGCTCACCGAGCAGAACAGCACGCGCATCCTCGACCTCGTCGCCGAGCTGCAGCCAGCCACGGCACAGCAGATCCGCGACGAACTGGCCCGCCGCCATCAACTGGACGTGCCCCTGGAGCAGGTGGTCCACTACCTGGAGTGGCTGCGCAGCGGCTTCCCTCGCAAGCTGGCGCACGCCGGCCCCGAGCGCTGGATCGTGGTCGACCTGGCCTGAGCGTTGGCCCCCCTAGCCCCCCGAGATCGGGGGGAACCGGTGGTTGGCCCCCCTGACCCCCCGAGATCGGGGGGAACGGTGGTTGGCCCCCCTGACCCCCCAGCCTTGGGGGGAAGGGGGGGCCAACCACCAGCACCGGCACTGACACCTCCGGGCGGCGGCGGCGTCCAATGAGAAGGGGAACGTGCGCCTCATGTCCAATAAGACAATGAGACGTACGTTCTGCATACCGGCGGGCCGGTCAGCGGCCACTCTGCCGCGGTCTTCCCCCTTGTGGAATGGCGCGAGGCGGATCGCGCCTAGCCCTCCTCCCCACCACGTGGGTGAGGGACCCGGGGGTGAGGGCGCTTGCGCCCCGTCGTTTGAGGATGATGATGAAGAGCAAAGAGACCCTCTCGCGAAGATCCTTTCTCCAGGCGGCCACGGCCAGCACCCTCGTTTTCGCCCTGCACGCCGAAGCCGCCGAAGAAGAGAAGCCGCAGGAGGCTGAGCCGGCTCAGCCGGTAGGGCCGCCGGTAGCGTGCGGCGTCATCGGCTGCGGCCCCCGGGGGCGTGAGCTGATGCAGGCGCTCTCCCGCGTGCCCGGCGCCCCAGTGAAGATGATCTGCGACAACTACCCCGGCGCCTTTACCCTGGCCAAGAAGGCGGCACCAGAAGCGACCACCGTGCCGGACTACAAGCAACTCCTCGACAACAAGGAGATTGCCGCCGTGTTCGTCGCCACGCCCTCGCACCTGCACCGGCAGATCGTGCTGGACGCCCTCCAGGCCGGCAAGCACGTCTACTGCGAGGCGCCGCTGGCGCACACCGTCGACGAGGCTACCGCGATTGCCAAGGCGGCCAAGGACGCCAAGACCACCTTCCAGGCGGGCCTGCAGGGGCGGTGCAACCCGCTTTACCAGCACGCGCTGAAGTTCCTGGGAATCGGCGCCCTGGGCCAGCTCGCGCAGATGCGCGCCCAGTGGCACCGCAAGGAGAGCTGGCGCCGGGTGGGCGCCAACGCCGAGCGCGAGCGTGCCCTCAACTGGCGCCTCTACAAGGCCTCCTCCGCTGGCCTCATGGGCGAGGTCGGCATCCATCAGGTGGATACCATTAGCTGGGGACTGAAGGCTATCCCCGAGGCGGTGCAGGGCTTCGGCGGGATCTACCAGTGGAAGGATGACCGCGAGGTAGCCGATACGGTGCAGTGTGTCTTCGACTACCCCGGTGGCGTGCGCCTCCTCTACGATGCTACCCTGGCCAACTCCTTTGGCGGTGCCTACGAGCTGTACATGGGCTCCGACGGCGCCATCTACCTCATGCAGGAGCGCGGCTGGATGATCAAGGAGTCGGATGCCCCCCAGATCGGCTGGGAGGTCTACGCCTACAAAGAGCAGGTGGGCGTTCCCGGCGCCACCCAGACCGGCATCGGCCTGATCGCCGACGCCACCAAACTGCTCGCTCAGGGCCGCGAGCCCAAAGACGTGGGCCCCGGCGGTGAGAAGGGCAAAGACGCCCTCTACTACGCCGTGGAGAGCTTCATTCAGTGCGCCCGCGAGGGCAAGCCTTCGGAGTGCGGCGCGGCCGAGGGCCTGCAGGCCACCGTCGTCGCCATCAAGGCGAATGAGGCGATTACCACCGGCCAGAAGATTACCTTCCAGCCGGAGTGGTTCGCCCTCTGAGCGTCGCCCCCACGAGGAGGAGATCCGATGAAGGATGACAAGCACCCGGAGCCCGCGCGCTCCACTCGCCGCGACTTCCTGAAGACCGCCGGCGCGGCTACCGCCGGCGTGTTGATGACCGATTGGGCGCGCAGCCGCTCCTTCGCCATCGCCGCCCCGCGCGTGATCGGCGCCAACGACCGCATCGGCTTCGGTGTGATCGGCTGTGGCGGCATGGGGATGCAGCACATCCGCAGCTTGATGGGCCACGCCGAGCAGTCGAACATCCGCATTACTGCCGTCTGCGACATCTACGAGCCCCGCAAGGAAGCGGCCAAGGCGCTCACCGGCGCGACCCTCTACCACGAATACCAGAAGCTGATTGCCGACCCGGCGGTCGATGCCGTGCTGATCGCCACCCCGGAGCACTGGCACGCCCAGATGGCGCTCGACGCGATGGAGGCGGGCAAGGACGTCTACCTCGAAAAGCCGATGACCCGCTACCTGGATGAGGCTACCAAAGTGCTGGAGATGGCCAAGAAGAGCGGGCGCATCCTGCAGGTTGGCTCGCAGCTTTGCAGCCACGCCAAGTGGCGCCGCGCCAAGGAGCTGATCCGCGAGATCGGCAAGCCGCTCTGGAGCCAAACCAGCTACTGCCGCAACACCCCCGAGGGCGAGTGGAACTACCCGATTGAAGACGCCAAGGTGGGACCCGGCGGCAACCTCGATTGGCAAGCGTTCCTGGGACCAGCCAAGAAGGTGCCCTATGACCCGCAGCGCTTCTTCCGCTGGCGGAAATACTGGGACTACTCCTCCGGCATCGCCGGCGACCTGTATCCCCACCGCATTTACCCGCTGATGATCGTCCTCGGCGCCGAGCTGCCCGTGCGCGTTGCCTCCACCGGTGGCCTCTACATCCAGAAGATGCGCGAGCCGAACTCCACCGGCGGCTGCTACCAGCCCGAGGATTGGACCAAGGAGCTGCCCGCGGGCCTGATCCCGGATCGCGACGTGCCGGATACGGTCCACATGCTGGCCGACTTCCCCAGCGGGCACACCCTGCTGGTGGCCGGCTGCACGGCGAACGAGCAGGGCTTGCCCACCATGGTGCGCGGCCACCGGGCAAGCATGTTCGTCTCCCACGAGAACAACGAGATCATCATCCGCCCCGAGCGCCCCTACGCTGAGGAGCTGGAAGAGATCCGCGAGCGCGTGGAGGGCGCCGACGGCATCAACGACCACGAGATCAACTTCATCGAGTGCATGCGCACTCGCAAGGAGCCGACCTGCGGTCCGGACCTGGCCTACGCCGGGATGGTCACCGTCGCTCTCGCCGAGATCTCCTTCCGCGAGAACAAGATGGCGCGCTTCGATCCGCAGAAGAAGACAATCATTCGCGGCTAACGACCGGTCAACAAACAAGCAGGACCTCGTGCCGGGCGCCCCACGGCGGGGCGCCCGGCACTCCATGCACGGCGGGGGTGGTGGTTCATCGGCCCGTCACCAAGTCGCGTCGGGACGAAGCTGTGGCAACGCGGGTTTGTCGCCGCACGGCAGGCGTGGCCCCTGCCGCTTCGCCCTGACTCTGTCCGCAAAGCAGCGGCGTGCCGCGGCAGCGCGGCCACACCGCCGATGGATCGCGCACCATGCCTGATGTTCCGCTGGCCTGCCATGCCATGGGCTGCCGTTGGGAGCTACTTCTCTGCGGCGAGGACCCCGTTCGCCTGCGGGCGGCCGGGGAGGAAGCCCTCGCCGAAGTGGCTCGCCTCGATGCGCAGCTCAGTCTCTTCCGGCCTGCCAGCGAGGTGAGCGGCCTCAATGCCCGGGCCGCTCAGGCGCCCGTCCCCATCTCCCCGGAGCTGTTTGCCCTCCTGGAGTGGTGCGCTGCCGTCCACCACCACACTGGGGGCGCCTTCGACATCACCGTGGGACCGCTGCTGCACTGCTGGGGATTCCGGAGTGGCGAGGGAAGCGTGCCCACCCCCGAGGCGCTCGCCGAAGCGCGGGAACGCGTCGGGATGCAGCACCTGGAGCTGGATCGCCAGCGCCGCACCCTCCGGTTCGGCCGGCCCGGCATGGCGCTGGACTTGGGCGCCGTCGGCAAAGGCTATGCCCTGGAATGCGCCGTCGAGATCCTGCGCGACCTGGGCATCGAGCACGCGCTACTACACGCCGGCACCAGCACCCTCTACGCCCTTGGCACCGCCCCAGACGGCAACGGCTGGCCGGTTGCCATCCGCGCCCCGGCGACCCCCGACGGCTGCCTGGCCGTAGAGCACCTGCGCGACCGCGCGCTCTCCGTCTCCGCGCCGCACGGGCGCTGCTTCACCGCCGGGGGACGCCGCTTCGGCCACATCCTCGACCCCCGCACCGGCTGGCCGGCCGAGGGCCCTCGCCTGGCGGCGGTCACTCACCCATCCCCAACCCTCAGCGATGCCCTCTCCACCGCCCTCCTCGTGGCGGGCGACGGCCTGCTTCCGGCAATCCAGGAACACTGGCCCGAGGCGGAGTGCCGCACTGTCGGCGCCTGAGTGCCCTACAGCCCCAACTCGGGAGCAATCGCCTGCAGGGCCGCGATCACCCGCCCGAGGTGCTCATCGAGCGGGATACCCAGGGCTTCGGCGCCCCGGGTGATGTCGTCCCGGTTGACGTTGGCGGCGAACGCCTTCTGCTTCATCTTCTTGCGCACCGCCGGCACATCCACCTCGGCCAGGCGGCGGCTGGGACGCACCAGCGCCACCGCGATGATAAAGCCGGCCAGTTCATCCACGGCGAAGAGGGTCTTCTCCAGCAGCGTCTCGCGGGGCACCTCGGAGTAGTCGGCGTGCGACAGCACGGCGCGCACGATCTCCTCCGGGTAGGCTCGCTGGCGCAGGATCTCCGCCCCCCGAAACGGATGGTCCTCCGCCATCGGCCACCGCTCGTAGTCGAAGTCGTGCAGCAGGCCGACCACTCCCCACTGCTCCGCGTCGGCGCCGAAGTGGCGGGCGTAGGCGCGCATGGCCGCCTCCACTGCCAGCGCGTGCTTGATCAGCGCCTCGCTATGCGTATACTCGCGCAGCAGCGCCATCGCTTCTTCTCGTGTGGCCATCGCTTCCCCCTCTCCTGGTCCCGAGGAGGCGCGCTCACGCTCCGCCCTCTACCGCCAGCATCTCGTCGACGCACGCCTCCACCATCACCTCGAACGCCGGACTGCTGGGACGCTGGGCCAGCACCGGGTAGCGCTCCTGCACCACCTTGCGCGCCTCTTCCCGCATCGCCTCCAGGCGCTCCGGCGGGATCCCCGCGCGCGCCGGGTTGGGACTAGGCGCTTCCTCGGCGGGCGTCTCCTTGCGCGCCGCACGGCTCCGGCGGGGCCGGGGGCTGCCGTCTGCCGCCGCCTTGGCGCGCGGGGGACGAGCCGGCTTTTCCTCCGCGCTGCCACCCACGGCGTAGTCCTCCTCGATGGCGCGGCGCAGGTAGCCGGCCGGATTGCGGCGGATGCGCGCGCTGGCAGCCGCGCGCAGGCGGTCAAACGCCTCCACCTGGCGCTGGATTCGCTCCGCCGGGTAGGTCTGCACCAGTTCCTCGGCCGCCGTGCGGGTGATCCCCCGCTCCACCAGCCCCTCCACCAGCGGGTCGGCTGCCACCTCGCAGGTCTCCGGGAGCACATTGCGAGGCCGCGCGAAGGTGTAGACCACCTTCTCCTCGCCATCGCGGCGGCGGTCGTAGCGCACGTCGGCGAGAAACCCCTTTTCCGTCAACTCCTGGTGCGCGTCGTCCAGGCGCCGCTTCACTTGCGAGGGGAACGCGTCGTGAACCGGCAGCTTCTCCGCCAGGCGCATCACCCCGATCTCGAAGGTGCGATTGTTGTAAGCCTTCTTGTCCAGGAAGCGGAAGAGGCGTTTCGCCAGCGGCGTCTTCAGGCTCAGGTAGAACTCGATGTCCAGGTTCTTGACGAACCCCGCCTTGATGCTCTCGTAGAGGAAAGAACTCAGCACCACGTAGCTCATCGGCAACTCGGGCGAGCGGGCGCTTTTCCGTCCCGGCTGCTCGCGATAGAGCTCGTAGGCATCGAAGATGTGGAACGCCTTGCTCACGTAAGAGCGCGTGCGGTTGTCCCAGAAGGCGTTCTTCGAGGTGATCGTGGTGCCCACCAGCCGGTCCAGCGACTGCTGGATCCGGTCATATTCCCGCTTCGACACGTCCTTGCCGAGGATGCGCAGGATCTGATAGCGGGTGAACGGGATCGTGCGGTCGCGGAAGCCCCCATCCTTGAGGATCTTCATGAGGGCGATATAGATATCCTCATCAATCGCCAGCGGCAGCCCATAGCGGTCGCTGCCGGTGACTACCCAGCTCTGGGTGATCACGTCGCCGTTCTCGGTGCGTACCTGCTGCTCCACCACGATCGTCTTCTGGTTCTCCGAAACACGCCGCGTCAGCAGCGCGAACGGATACTCCGCAAGGTTCATCTCGTCCTTGCCAACCGGTTGCAGCGTTGATCGTGCGTCCTCTGTCGCCATTGCCATCTCACTCTCATCCCGGGTCGACCGGAGAGGGATATCCAGGAAGGCACCAACACAGCCCCTGATTCAGGGAGTGTTGAAATACTCTTGCATTGTCTACAAATTCAGAGGGGCGCCAACTGCCCGCTAGCCCAGGTCCCACGCGGGCTGGCGCGAAGCGCGTTTGCCTCGGAACACACTATTTGCTGCCTGGTAACACACTATTCCCCCGGGGCGACTTGCCTCGTAGCACAGGTTTCCCTGCCTCATAACCCAGTATTGGCTTGTTCCCAGGCACGACACTACTTGCCTCATGGCACAGTATCGGCTTTGCGCCCCGTGCGCACCCCCAGGCTTGTCTGACGACACACTATTCTAGCGTACCGCGGCGCCGATGGGAGGGCTGCCAGGCGCCGAAACCGGGGCAAAGGGTGGCGTACTTGCCCCAAGACACACTATTTCACCCCCGGATCGGGCCTTTGCCCCGGTTTCGGCCGGCGCCCGTGCCCGTCCAAGGGGCCACCGACGCCGGGGGAGGCGTGCCTCCCGGTGTAGGATGCGGTCTCCGACCCCGATATCCCCCGGAGGGCATCCTTCAGACCGCGCGGCTTGCCCCGAAACACAGCAATCGACGGGCTGGAGCCACCGGGAAGCCACTTTTTGCCCCCAAACACAGCATTCATCTGGCGGGGCCGGCCCCGGCCGACGACTGGATGCGCCACCTTTTGCCCCCAAACACAGCATTTGGCCCCGGAGTAGGTGGCGGTCCCGGCGGCTGGCGGCGCTACCGGGACCGCGGATCCCCAGCAGATACGGGGACTTGCCCCAAAACACAGGTTTGCTGCCCGCCGGCAGGCCGCGATGGAGCCGGACTTGTCTCAAAACACAGTAACGACGTGCCGGCGAGCCCTGGGTCTGTGCGGGTCTAGGGCACGCGCCCGGCCTGCGCCCGCGTCATTCCCATTGACAGGTATGGCAGCGAACTGTATAATCTGAGTGAGGCGTGAGTCTCTCCGGATGGATAGCAGCGTCTGCACCGCCTTCTCCACCGATGGCTTGGGAGGATCCTTCGGGTAAGGCCGCTTGACACCCCTGGCGCGACGGATCGCCGGGCGGGTTGGGCGCCGTCATCCGAGCTACCCCTGGCACCCGGTTTTCCGCGTCGCGAGCCCTCGCTCTCGACGCCGGAAAGGAGCGTACCCATGAGGTGGCTGCCCTTCGCAGCGGCGTTCGTCGTTTCTTCTCTCCTGTTGTGTGGGTGTGGTCGGTCCGGTGCCGATCTGACCGCCACGGCCGCGGCACCCGTGTTGAGGAGCGCGCAGATCTCCCCCACCCACCTGCGGTTCGATTTCGGTGGCGGCACGGTGACGCTGCAGGTGGTGGTGGACAGCGCCCGGCCCTTGCGCGCCGTCACCGCGGAGCTCACTCGCCAGGATGTCGCTGGGGCCACTCCCCGCGTGCAGCCGTTGATCCCGGAGGGAGCCGGCACCTTCGTGGCATCGATTCCAGTGCCGGCCAATATCGAGGTCGGCGGCGCCACCGCGCGCTACCGCCTCACGATCTATGCCGAGGACAGCGAAGGCGTGCGGAGCCAGCCGCTGCATTACGACATTCAAGTGGCCGCGCCGGACTCGTCTGGGTTGCCGGGCCAGCCACAGTGAGGGGCGCCGCCGCGGCGCGCACTTCGGCGGGTTGAGCAGTCATTCGGTAACAACGTTCTGCCCGGTGGGGACCAATGAGCGATAGCGACCAGCCAACGCAGCCCGTTCGGGCCTTCGTGGCCGTGCCGATCCCCGCCGACACGCGCGCCCGCGTTGCCGCCGTCCAACAGCGCCTGCGCGCCGATGGAGTGAAGTGGGTGGAACCGACCAACTACCACTTCACGTTGCGTTTCCTGGGCAACACCGCGGCCCCCACCCTGGCGGCGCTCCGCGCCGCGCTGTCGGAGGCGCTGGCCGAATGTCAGGCGTTCCCCCTCACCTTGAGGGGCGTTGGGGCGTTCCCGAACCGGCAGCGGCCGCGCACGATCTGGATTGGCGTGGGGGAGGGCCGCCAGGAGCTGGAAGCCCTGGCCGCGACGGTTGAGCGCGTGGTGGTGGCCGTAGGATGCGCGCCGGAGCCGCGGCCGTTCCGTCCCCACCTGACCCTGGGGCGGGTGAAGGCAGAGCGTCCGCTCCCGGAACTGACGCGTGCTCTAGAGAGAGAGCCTGCCGACCAGGAAGTGGAGCGGATGGAGGCGACGGCGGTCGTGCTGATGCGCAGCGAGCTGCGCCGCACCGGCCCAATCTACACGCCGCTGGCCACTTTTCCACTGCGTGCCCCGGCGGGTGACGCGGGGCACGCGCCCGAGACGATTCCCCCGTAAGGGGAAGGTCGGTGCTTGCCCCTCGGCACCGCGACGAAGCTGTTGGCGCAACGAGGGGCCGGTGGGGCGCACTCCACTGGTCAGGAGGAAGATGCCCGTCGTCACCGCGATCACCGAGCAAGCACGCGACCCGAACCGGCGCTCCGTCTTTATCGATGGCGAGTATGCGTTCAGCATGAGCCTCGACCAGCTCTTGGAGCACGGCGTTGCGGTTGGTGACGTGCTGACGGAAGAGCAGGTCGCCTTTCTGGCGGAAGAGGGCGAGGTAAGACGGGCGAAGGAGTACGTGCTGCGGCTGCTCGGCCACCGTGCCTACAGCGAGAGCGAGGTGCGGCGCCGGCTGCGGCGCAAGCAGTTCTCCGAGCAGACTGTAGAGCGGGCGGTTGAAGCGGTTCGCCGCCTGGGCCTGATAGACGACCGGCAGTTTGCCGAAGCCTGGGTTCACAGCCGCGCCGCGGCGGGGCAGGCCGGCCGGCGCCGGGTGGAGTGGGAGCTGCGCTCCCGCGGCGTGGACCGCCAGGTGATCGAGCAAACCCTGGCGGGATACCCTGAACAAGCGGAGTTTGCTTCCGCACTGGAAGTGGCGCAGCGCCGCTACGAACGGCTTCGCGATGAGGAGCCGGAGGCGGTGCGCCGGAAACTTGCCCTGTTCCTGCAGCGACGGGGCTTCGCATACGACGATATCAGCAAAGTGCTGGAGACGATCCTTCCTCCTGAGTGAGTCGCGCCCGGGCCTGTGCCGGTGCCGGCGCCGCCGGCCGCCCGCACAGAAGCTGCGTGTTCGATACAGAGCCGGAACGGCACGATGGTGCCGGCGTGGTTGTTCCGCGCGGGGGTCAAGCGACGCCCGCGGGGCCGCGCCTCGGGCACTGCGCGTGCTGCCGCCCATATCACTCTCCGGGATGCTGCCCGCCAGGGTAGGGGGAAGGCAGGAGAGCATAGATGGGCCCGGACCTTTTGACGCCTGTCCTACTGGTCATCGCCCTGATCCTCATTGGCGCCGCCGCGCTGCAATACTACTACTCGAAAGTGCTATTCAACCTGCGCGTCAAGGAGCGGGAGGTAGCACGCCTGCTGGAAGAGGCGGAGGAGCAGAAAGAGGCAAAGAAACGGGAGGCGTTGGTGGAGGCGCGCGAGGAGATACAGCGCCTCCGCGCCGAGGCGGAGCGTGAGATCCGCGAGCGCCGCGCTGAACTGCAGCGCACCGAGCGCCGGCTGGCTCAGCGCGACGAGAACCTCGAACGCCGTCAGGCCGCCCTGGAGCGCCGCGAGCGCCAGATCACCCTGCGCGAGCAGGAAACCGGCCGGCTGCGCGACCAGGCCAGCGAATTAGTGGAGCAGCGCCGCCAGGAGCTGGAGCGCGTCGCTCAGCTTCCCGCCGAGGAAGCACGCCAGATGGTGCTGCGCCGCGTCGAGGAAGAGTGCCGCCTCGATGCCGCCCGCATCGTCAAGGCGGTGGAAACCGAGGCGCAGGAAGAAGCCGAACAACGCGCCCGCAAAATCATCACCCTCGCCATCCAAAAGTGCGCCGTCGATCAGACCGCCGAGACCACCGTCTCCGTGGTCGCCCTCCCCAACGACGACATGAAAGGGCGGATCATCGGCCGCGAGGGCCGCAACATCCGCGCCTTCGAGACCCTCACCGGCGTCGACCTGATCATCGACGACACCCCCGAGGCGGTAGTGGTCTCCGCCTTCGACGTGGTGCGCCGGGAGATCGCCCGCCTGGCCCTGGAGAACCTAGTGGTGGATGGTCGCATCCACCCCTCGCGCATCGAGGAGATGGTGCAGAAGGCGCGCGCCCAGGTGGAGCAGGAGATTAAGACCGCCGGCGAGCGCGCCGTGCTCGATGTGGGCCTCTCCGGCGTCGACCCGGAGCTGGTGAAGATCCTGGGCCGACTGCGCTATCGCACCAGCTACGGCCAGAACGTGCTGAAGCACTCGGTGGAGGTGGCCTACCTGGCCGCGGGCATCGCCTCCGAGCTGGGGCTGGACCCACTGATCGCCAAGCGCGCCGGCCTCTTCCACGACCTCGGCAAGGCGGTCGATTTCGAGACCGATGGTCCCCACGCGGTGATCGGTGCGGAGATCGCCCGCCGCCACGGCGAATCGGCCGATGTCGTTCACGCCATCGGCGCGCACCACGCCGATATGGAGCAGGAGAGCGTCTACGCCGTGCTCATCCAGGCGGCCGATGCCATCTCCGCGGCCCGCCCCGGCGCCCGCCGCGAGAGCCTCGAAACCTACATCAAGCGCCTGGAAACCCTGGAGAAGCTGGGCGACTCCTTCGAGGGCGTGGAGAAGACCTACGCCATCCAGGCCGGCCGCGAGATTCGCGTGATGGTCAAGCCGGATCGGGTGAGCGACGATGCCGCCGCCAAGCTGGCGCGCGACATCGTCAAGCGCATCGAAAGCGAGTTGGAGTACCCCGGCCAGATCAAGGTGACCGTGATCCGGGAAACCCGTATGGTCGATTATGCCCGCTGAGCCAGGCACCGGGGGAGCGGGCGTGGCTCGTTCGCGGACCGCGCCCTAACCCTCGGCTTCCAGAGTATCCAGCAGGTCGCCGCCGCTGGGCGCGGGCTGCACCGTATCGGGATCCATCTCCTCGACGGTTTGCGGATTCGTCAGGTCGGTGCCCGAGGGGCCTTCCAGCGACCCGGTGTGGCCGCCGAAACCGCGGGGGCCGGCAGGCCGCTGCTTGATGGTATCCACCGTCTCGCCGGTTTCCACCGCGCCCGGCAGGATCGGCTGGCCCTCGTCGGCCGGCTGCCGCCCGGGCCCCTCGCGCCGCGCCGCTACCTCATCGCCGCGATCCATGGTTCCCGCCTCCTCGTCCGGCTGCCAGCTCGCGCCAGGCCGCGCGGGCCGTGACTCAACCGCCCCCTTCTTCCCATCGGGGGTACGGCTGAACCATCGTCGCGGCGACCGGGTCGATCAGAGGGAGCGGGTGACGGCGCGGGCGCAATCCTCGCCGATGTAGAGGATGAGGTCTGGGCCGCCCGGCTCGGGCCGCTCGTTCTCACTGGGCGACGCTACCCGGCCGGAGGGGAAGAGGCGGCCCACCTGCTTTGCCACGTCGGGATTCTTGCCGGTCACGTCCACCACGCGGGTAGTGGCGTCGCCGTTGGAACGCAGGCTCCGGCCCAGGCTCACCTGGTAACCCAGGTCGCGCAGGATCTCGCGCACCACGCTAGCGGCACCATCTACCCCGGAGGCGTTGTGCACGCGGATGGAAACCAGGCCGTTGCGGTACCACTCCTCGCCGCGCAGCAGCCAACCCACCAGCGCCTCTTTCTTGCTCTCGCTGGGGTCGAGGTACCAGGCGCCGTTGCTACCGCGGTAGTCGTAACCGGTAATCGAGCCGGTGTGGATGCGCTCCGGCGGCGTTTGCTTGAACAGGTGCGCCAGGGCCAGCAACTGGGCGCGGCTGAGGTCGGTGTCGATGTTCTCCATCGCCGTGTCTACCAGCTTGTCCAGCTTCAGTAGGGCAGTCGGCGCCATGAGCTGCTCGGCCACCACCTTCACCAACTGCTGCTGCCGACGCATCCGCCCCCAATCCGCCTCGTGGTCGTGACGGAAGCGGATGTAGCCCACCGCCTGCTCGCCATTCAGGTGCTGGCGGCCCTGCTTGAGGTGGATGTGCAGGTTGCCCCAGTTGTCGTCGTAGTCCATGTCCTTCTCAACGTCGATGGTCACCCCGCCCATCGCGTCGATCAGGTTGCGCGTGGCGTGCATCTTGATCACCACGTAGTGGTCTATCTCGATGCCGAGGAACTGCTCGACGGTGGCTTTCGCCAGCGGCACTCCCCCATAGGCGTGCGCGGCGTTGATCTTGTCGGTGCCCCGGCCGTAGGCCAGCTCCACGCGCGTGTCGCGGGGGATCGACAACATGCCCACCCGCTGCCGCTTCAGGTCCAGGCTGAGGACGAAGATGGTATCGGAGCGGGCGTTCTTGGTGTACATGATGCCGCGGTTGGTGTGGTTGGCATCAATGCCCAGCCCCAGGATGTAGAGCCGGTCTTTGCCGGCGAACGCCTCGCGGGGGTTGAACGCGGCAATCGAGATCTCCCGGACGTGCTGCCGCAGCCCCGCGCCGGGCGTCACAAACGGGCGCGACAGGCGGTAGACGACGCCGGCCGCGACCCCGGAA
>JAAZEB010000124.1 GCA_012512505.1 Armatimonadota bacterium
CCTGCTCAAGCAAGAGCGCAGCAACCCCCGTGGTATCAAGGCCCGCAGCAAGAAGGCCTGCCTGGACGACGACTACCGGCTCAAGGTGTTGGTCGGGTAGCAATCATTTAGATGCTCTCGCCCTGGGGGTGGGAACGACCACCGCGCTTATCCGCGGCCGGTTTCGGTGCGGAGGATCGCCTTGAAGGTGCTCCAGACGAAGCCGGCGCGGCGGGGATCGTGGCGCTGGCGCACCTTCTGCAGCACGCGGAACACCACCTCTTCGTCCAGCCCATCCACGGTGCGGCGCACGTCCTCGATGTCGAGGGCCGCGGAGGGATCCAGCGCCTTCAGCTCGTCGTAGACGCGCTGGGGGCCGCCGGCCTGCTGGGGCGGCCACAGCGCCAGGCCATCCTTGCCGCGCAGCACCGGGGGCACGGGGAAGCGCACGAAGATCGGCTGCTTGAAGTGCGGATGGCGCAGCAACAGCTCGCCCTTCTCCAGGGCAGAGAGCTTCTCTTTCACCGTGTCGGAGAACATGCGGTAGGGCGGAGCGATGATCTCCTCGGCATCCATGCGCCCGTAAAGCGACGTGGCCGTGTTCCCCACCACCTCGTCGTCCACCTTCGACCGGAACTGCTGCGCCCCGAAGAGGACGAAACCGATGTAGCGCCCGCGCGCCGAGATCTCGATCAGCGTGCGCTTCAGCAGCGTCTCGCCCAGGCGCGGAGCAAACTTGTTCAGCTCATCCACAAAGACGATCACGTGCTCCACCTGCAGCTCGTCGCGCTCCTTCATCCGCGCCAGCCGCCCGATCACCTTATGGAAGACCAGGTCTTGCGCCGTGGTGCCGAGGCCGGAGACGTCGATGACGAAGATGTCGCGGTCTTGGAGCTGATGCAGGGGGATATCCGCCTCCTCCCCTACCCGCCCGGGCGCGATCAGCCCCGGGCAGCGTCCGGGGATGTTCGTGAGGCGGTTGCGCATCTTGCGGATCGTGGCGACGTGGTGGCTCTGGTAAGTCGACTGCTCGTTTGCATCCAGCTCCTGGATGATCTGGCTCAGCCGCCCCTCCAGCTCCTCAAAGGAGAGCACCTGCCCGGCATCCACCCACTCGCGCACCTGCGCCAGGAACGCGTCTGCCTTCTCGTCCATGTCGTCGCGGCTGACCAGCGAGCGGATGTCGCCAATCACATCCTTCAGGCCCCATTGGAAGGGCCGGACGGCGCCGCGCACCTGGGGGTGCGTGCGGGTGGTGTTGAGGGTATGCCCATCACTCTTGTAGGGGGCGAAGACGCGCACCTGCTCGAACGGCCGGGGAGCCATGCCAAGCGCCCGGTAGAGGTCCACCTGCTCCTCCGACATCATCTTTACCCCCCGGCGGCGGTAGGCCTCCTGCCGGGCGGCGTCCGAGGGGAGGTTCGGTTGGTCGAGGAAGAGCAGGTCCGGCCCCTTCACGTTGAAGCAGACGACGGCGATGCTTTTCTTCGAGTGGGTGAAGAGGGAAGCCAGCAGGAACTCGACGTAGGAGGTTTTGGTCGCCAGGCCAGAGACGCCGGTGATGTTGAGGTGGGCGCCCTCCATACCGAGGAGAAACTCCTCGTCAATGTTGATCGGGGTGGTGGAACCATCGCTGTTCCGAAAGAGGCCGGCGGGGATCCGGCGGTCCTCCTCAATCTTGTCCGCGTACATCGCGAACTCGATCCCGGCCTGGGTGGGGAAGTAGACGTTCCCCGGAGCAGCCGGGCGCATTCGCTCGGACCAAGTGAGCGTCTTTGGGTCTTGCACCAGGGTGCGCAGCACCTTCGCCTTGAAGATGAGGATCTCCGGCAGGAGGGTAGGGGCGTCGCTGTCCACGTCGCCGAAGTCGTGGGCGATGTAATCGTCCATGAAGGAGGTGAGGTCGGTGTAGCGCTGGGGCTCATCGAGAACGCCGAAGGTAATCCCCTCGCGGCTGGCGGCAACGACGATGGAGCCTACCTCGATAGCAACGTTGTCGCTGCGCGTCCAGAAGTAAAACTCGGAGGCGGTGGCGGGCCGGTTCTCGGTGGCTACCACCTTGCCGATCACCTCTGGCTTGGCGTACCGGTGAAGCAGGTCAGACATGAGGACTCCCGGGCGGTGGTCACCCGCCGGGCATTCGGTTCTCCGGCGGGGGCGAGGGATCCTCCCTCACCACTCGCCGCGGGTGCCAAAGCGCTCGCGGGTCGCCGCGGCGAAGGCGGCCGCCGCGTCATCGAGGCGCCGCAGCAACTCCTCGGTGCTGAGGCCAGCCGCACTTCGCGCGGCCGCGATGACGGTGGAGCACTCGTTGGCGTCCATGAAGCGGGCGGCTTCCAGCAGACCGGCTTCGTCCTCGGGGGGCACCGCCAGGAAGCCGTGCTGGTCGGCATGGATGAGCTGGCCGGGCAGCACCTTCTGCCCGAAGACCTCCACCGGGCAGCCCCAGCGCACCGGGGTCACGTAGGCATGGCCGACGCAGAGGCGCCGCGCCAGCGCCTTGAAGCCGGCGTTGCGCATCTCGTCGAGATCGCGGATCGCCCCGTCGGTGATCGTGCCGACGCAGCCAAGCGCCCGGTGCTGGTTGCTGCACACCTCGCCCCAAAACGAGCCAACCACCCGCGGCTTATCGAGGTCGCACACCACCACGATCTTGGGGCCGGGCACGTTGGCGACGTAGCGGCGGTAATCGCTCCAGGCCGTGGCGTGGCGCCGGTGGGCGGGGTTGCTCGGCTCGATGATCAGGGTGACGGCGTAGCCCACCATCGGCCCCATCTCCGGCATGAAGTCGGTCAGCGGCTCCAGGTTGAACCCCTCGCGGCTGATGTCGTGCCGGGTGATCTGCTCCCAGCCGTTGTAGAGAGTGGGGGTGTTCCAGCGTTTGAGCTGCAGCAGCTCCGCGTGGCTCAGCCTGCCCGCGTCCTTTGGGGAGTGGCTCATCTCTTCTCCAGCGAGGGGTGGCGCCGCCGCGACCACCCCGGGGGCAGACAGCACGAGGGCCGGCCAGCGGCCGGCCCACGGATCGAATCGCGGAAAAAAGGCTTGCTTGCGGGCGCCCGGCGGACGGGCACGCGGGTGCGCCGTCAGAGCTGGCGGCCGGCCTCGGGGGCCTCCGGCGTGGCAGGCTCGCCGCCGCCGGCCCCACCCGCCAACTCCGCCTGCAGCGCGGCAAAGCGGTCCTGCGCCTCGGTGCGCTGGGCATCCATCTCGGTGCGCTGGATGCGCACGTTGATGTCGTTGGAGGCGATCTCCGTAGTGGCCCGGGCGCGCGCCTCTCGCTCGGAGACCTGCTCAGTCATCCGGTCGAGCTGCTTCATCTGGGTGTCGAGGTCGTAGCCGGTCATCGCCCGGCTGGCATTGGCTTCCAGGCGGGCCAGCCGATCGCGCGACTTGAGGTCCTTGATGCGCTCGCGGGCGGAGGCAACCTGGGCCTTGAACTGCTCAAGGGCCTGCATCGCCTGTTTGGAGCGATCCTTGGCGACCAGGAGCTGCTCATTCAGGCGCTGGATGTTACCTTCCAGCCGCGTCACCTGCTCCATCGCGTGGACGCCAACTTCCTGGTCGCCCGCCCGCGCGGCAGCCCGGGCACGGTTCGTCCAGGTGTTCAGATCCTTCTGCGCCTGGGTCAGCTCGGCCTCAAGCCGCTTCTGGTAGGCCACCACGCCGATGGCATCCTCCGCCAGCTTGCGCTCCTTGGCCTCCATCTCCTCGATCAACTGGTCCCCGATCAACTCCGGTGTCTCGAGCTTCACGAGGCCCAGGGTGATCACGGAGACAAAGAGCCGCCAGATCCGTTTGAGCATGGTCTGTCCCCCTTCCGGGCTTGCCCGGCACACGGGCGTAGGGTCATCGAAATGATACGCTGTTTCGGGGGTTCTGTCAAGTACGCGCGAGAGTACGCGCGCCGGCGACGCGGGCCGCCTACCCACCCAAAAGCAGCGCCAGGTTCGCCAGGTGCCCCACCGGATCGCGGCCGGTCGGGAAGGTGATGGCGTAGGTGAGCGAGAGGCAGCGGCCGAGCGGCACCGCCAGGCCCACGCTGGTGACGCCCTCGCCGCCTCCAATGTGGTCGGCCTGGAGCACGGTGGTGCCCAGGGGGCGGTCCAACCCGGCGAGGAGGCGGGTGGTGCCGGCGGCGCGGAAGGCACCCGCATGCAGGCGCAGGGAGCCGACTGCCTGCATCAGCATCAGGTAGCGCTCGGCCGAATAGCCGCCGGCCACGCTCTGCACGCCCACCGCGAGGGCCGGCCCGCCGCGCGCCGAGGCCACCACCTGCCATTTGGCGTTGAAGAGGCTGTCGCCGGGCGCGTGGCGCAGGGCGTGGTCCAGGCCGGCTTCCAACCGAGAGGTAAGGCCTATCTGCGAGAGGGCCGCCTGGGTGCTGCGTCGGCCGGGGAGAAGGCCCGATCCGGTCGCCTCCAGCTCCAGGCTGGCGGCACGGCGCGGCAGCACCTCGGCAGTGGGGATGAGGTTCAGGCCGGTGGGGGCGGCGGTGGCTCCTGGCTCCGCGCAACTGAACGCGTAGGCCGCGGCGGCGACCGCGATTCCTCGCGTCACTCGCTGGCGGTATCCTTTCGCCGTCCAAGGAACCATCGCGACATTCCTTCCATCAATCCACCGACCACCTCGCCGGCACTGCCACAGCCCTGGCAGCCCACGCATGCCGCGAACGGCTCGCCGCAGCGCGGGCAGCGCAGCCCTGGCATCTGAGTGTAGGTGGCGCCACAGCGGGTGCAGGTGAGAGTGCAGCCCTGAGCGCGGACCTTCGCGGTGTTGTTCATGCCGGGCCCTCCCTCAGCGAATAGCAACCTGCGAGACGATCCCCCCGATCAAGAAGGCGATCACCCAGGCGGCACCCCAGATCAGCATCGCCTCGCGCCGGCCGCGCTCCTTCAGCAGAATCGCCACGGACGCGATGCACGGCACGAAGAGGGTGATCGTCACCAGCGCCACCAGCGTTTGCAGCGACGTGAGCGGCATGGAGGCGAGGCCCGCGGCGCCGAAGTCGCGGCGCACCATGCCCATCACGAACGCGTTGGCGGCTTCCCGCGGAAGCTGCAGCCAACCCACCACCAGCGGCGCCAACGCCTGCTGCCACAGTGCCAGCAGCCCGGTCACCTCCATCAGGGCGACGGCAAAAGCGCCCAGCAAGAACCACCCCGCTGCCTCCCGCAGGAAGTGGAAGGTGCGCGTGAACGTCTTGCGCGCGATGTTCTCCAGGCGCGGCAGGCGCACTGGTGGCAAGTCGATTAGCAACGGCGACGACTCGCCTGGCAGAACGCGGTGCAGCACCGTGCCCACGACAACCAGGCAGGTGCCGATAACCGCCACGAACGCCACGGTGACGCCAGACCCACACCGGGCCAGCAGCGCGGCGATGATGCCAAGCTGCGCCGAGCAGGGAATGGTGAAGTTCAGGATCGCCGTGGCGATGCGCTTCTCCCGCAGGGTGCCCAGCAGACGCGTGGTGATCGTGGCCATCGTGATGCAGCCAAACCCGAGGATGATCGGCACAATGGCGCGCCCGTTCAGGCCAATCCCAGACAAGAACCGGTCCACCAGCGTGGCCAGGCGCGGCAAGTAGCCGGAGTCCTCCAGCACCGACAGGCACAGGTAGAAGCCGACCACCAGCGGCAGCAGCAAGCCGAGCAGGTAGGTGACCGTCATCGTGATCACGCCGAACTCGCCGGCGAGCACCGTGTGGACCAGCGACCCCTCGGGGACCAGGCGCCCGATGAACCCGCGCGCCCAAGGCTCCCAGTACCCCTGCATCAGCGTTTCCTCGGTGAAGCCCACCACGGTTTGCGCCACGAAGACCCCGAGGAACTGGTACATACAATAGAGAACGGCGGCCACGATCAGGGTGCCATAGACTGGATGCAGCATCCAGCGCCCGAGGCGGGTCGCCAGGGAGGGCCGGCGCGCCTCGTCGTGGACCACATGCCCGACGATGTCGTTGGCCCGGGCGCGCCGCCGCAGGTAGATCTCCTCGCGCAGCTCACGCGGCGCCACGCCATGGCGGTCGGCGACAACCGGATCGCCCTCCAGCACCATCACCGCTTCCGGCCGCGAGCCCACTTCGCGCAGCAGGTCGTGAACGCGGTCTAGCAGCTCCGGGTCGGCGTGCCCCGGCCGGGCGGAGGCCAGCGCCGCCCGCACCTGTTCGAGGCCCTCGCCGCGGGTGGCAACCGTCGGGATCACCGGCACCCCCAGCAGGTCCTGCAGCAGGTCAACGTCAATCCGCAGGCCTTCGCGCTCTGCCTCGTCCATCAGGTTGAGCGCCACCACCATCGGCAGCCCCATATCGATGAGCTGCAGAGTAAGGAAGAGATCGCGCTCCAGGTGGACGGCATCGACCACGTTCAGTACGACATCGGCCTGCAGGATGATGTCGCGGGCCACGCGCTCCTCGTCGTTAAAGGAGGAAACGCCGTAGACGCCGGGGGTATCTGCCACCTCCCCTTCGGGGCAGCGCCCGCGCGACACCTCGATCGTGGTGCCGGGGTAGTTGGAGACATCGACGTAGATGCCGGTTAGGTAGTTGAAGAAGACCGATTTGCCGGTGTTCGGGTTACCGGCGAGGACGATGGTGCGGGCCGCACGTTCCTGGGAGGGTCCCGTTGGGAGCAACGGGTTGGCATGGGAGTGCGCCAATGGGTCTGGTGTCATAATGGTTGCCTGCGGGGTGCCGGCCATCGCCGATAGTGGCCTCGCTTGGCTAGGCGGGCTCCTCCCTCACTTCGATGCAACGCGCCAGTTGGTGTCCCAGGGCAATCTCCTGCCGGTGGCATTGCAGCACCAACGGGCCCAACCGGAACCGCTGGGCACAGCGCACGCGGCTCCCCTCGCTGAGGCCAAGCCGGATGAACTGGGCGCGATGCTGGCCTTGCGGCAGCGAGAGAATACGAACGACGCTTCCGACGCGCGCCTGATCGAGTGTCATATCGGGTCTCCGTGTTCCGCGAAGCGACGGCTGCTGAACCGGGCCTAAAGAACCGCGCCAGCGAGGTGAGATCGCGTCAGGAGGCAGCGGCGCCCGCCGGGCTTAGGGTTCTCTAGGCGGAATGTTTAGCCTCAGCCAAATTATAGCCGCCCTGCCCCCCGGCGTCTTTGGAGTAGTTTACGGAATTGTGGATTCTATTGGCGGAATTGGTGTCCACCACCCCCGCGGGCGGGGCGGGCTAGGTGTACGAGGGGTAAAACCGCGGTCGGAGCGCCGGCCTCTGGCCGGCGACGAAGGGGCCGGCGATCCGGCCCATCGGCATCGGAGGCGCCGCCTCGCGATCCGGCTACGAGATGAACTGGTAGACCGGAATGTTCAGCAGCGAGGCGAATGCCGACCAGAAAGTCTGGATGGCGACATCGCCCAGAATGAGGCCGATGAAGAACGGCAGCACGCGACGGTAGAGGTTCATCCCCCCGTAGCGCAGCGTCCACACCTTCAGCGCCCAGGCCAGCATGTAGTGCGACCAGAAGGAGAAGGGAAAGCCGGTGTTCGCCACCACGTAGCCGATCGGGTGGAACGGCCACCAGAGGAAGCGCGCCCGCAGGCTCATCAGCAGCAGGGTGAAGGCCCCCCCGCCAACCGCCCAGAAGAAGCCGGGCCAGTCGGCCTGGGTGGGGCTGGTGAGCCACGACACTCCCTGGCTGAAGAACCAGCGGCTGGCCCACTGGGGGCCGACGTACACCTTAGCCGTACCCCACCCCATCTCGTAAGAGACGGTGAGGCAGGCGTAGAAGCCCACGACGATCGCCACCACGGTGGCCACCGCCATCGACAGGAGGGTGCGCTTCCGGTTCATCCGCGCCGCCGCGCCCAGCTTCAGCATCTCCAACTGGGCGGGCATCGTCAGGAAACGGATGTCAGCGATGAGCCAGCGGAAGGCCGACAGGAGGGCCACACTGCGCTCCTGCAGGTTCGCCGTGCCGATCTGCGTCGCCAGGATGGTGGTGGTGTCGTGCGGCGGGCCGAACACCCAGGGCGGGCCGGCCTCGGCGCGCACCCGGGCCAGCGTCACGCACAGCAGCACCATCAGCACCAGGAACGCTACCGACAGCGGCAGCGGCAGCCCAGCCACGGTGAGAAACGCGGTGACAAACACCGCCGTCGCCAGCCACGTCGGGAACACCCAGCCCCCGGCGGCGGTGAGGTCGGCCTCGGGCGCTTCCGCGGTGGCGGCCTTGCGCCAGGGCCACAGACGCCGGGCGAAGAGGGCCAGATCAGCGCGGGCCCGCCAGAGGGTGATCCCGGCCAGGGCCAGGAAAGCGCCCACCGTCTGCTCGATGGGGAACGGGAAGCGGCTCAGCGTCTGGCCGGCCGTGGGCGCGTCCCACCCCATGGAGACGGCCCACACCCGCAGCAGGCGGGTGGCAAAGAAGAAGAACCAGCAAGAGAACGAGATGTCTGCCGGCACCACGAACGCCATCCCCACCACGAAGGGCGAGAGGCCGAACACCATCGGGTTCAGCCCGGTCCACGGCCGGGTGGTGATCAGCGAGGAGATGTCGTGGTGCTTGAGGACCACCGCCGGGATGGTGGGGAACCAGTAGTTGAGGGCAAGCAGGGTTTCCATCACTGCCGGGATGGCAAACCCAACCCACATCACCGGGTTGCGATAGAAGGCGGGGCGGTCGCCGGTCATCTCCAGCGGCAGCGCGGTGATCGGGAAGGGGAGCTTCTCGGCCTGGATCCACTGGCGGGCAATCAGCAGCGAGGTGCAAACGAAGAGGAGGCACACCGCCAGGATCAAGGTGCCCCACGCGGCGAGCGGCAACAGCCAGGCCCCCCACGGCACCTTCGAGTAGCCGGCCCAGAGGCCGTAGAGCACCGCTGGATCGCGCGGGAAAAGCCACTCCGGCAGGTAAGGGTGCAGGCGAGCAAACTGGTTCTCGGGCGTGGCGTGGAAAAACGGGGTGCCCATGGTGGGCAGCAGCATCTGGATGAAGCCATAGCCGGGGATGAGGATCCCCACCGCCAGCATCAGGTAGAGCACCAACTGCTCGCGCTGGTTCAGGCGCAGGCGCGGGTAGCCGCGCACCGCCCGGTTGTAGAGGGCCACCAGCAGCAAGACGAAGATGCCCGGCATCACGAGGCACCAGGAGGAAATGAAGACGCGCGCGGTGATCTCACTGCGCGCGATCCAGAAGATGATCAGCACCTCGAGCAGGGCACCTAGTAGAATGGCTCGCCAGGATATCACAGGCTAACTTCCAGAGCACAGGCAACGGGCGCCGGCTCTCGGCCAGCGCCCGTTGCACCTTGAGTCCTCGCGGCAGTTACACCCCAGGCTATGGGGTCACCATGTTCTGCTTAATCTCACCATCGGCCGTCAGGGTGAAGGACAGCATCTTCTTGCCCGCGGGCGGTATGGCGGTGATGGTGTAGGTATCCTCGTCGGGGGGGACCTCCATAGCGAACGTATAGCCACTCGCCTTCTCGACCCCATCCTCATCCACAGTGATGTAGTTCGCCGCCTTCAACTCGGCCAAGGTTCCGTACTTCTTGGCGGGGGATCGCACCTTGAACGTCTCTTCAGCGTTGCGAAGGCTCTTCAGCACCTGCAGCGCCGCGCTCTCCTTGCCAGACTCCTGTGCACGCAGCAGGGCCGGGATCGCCACCGCCGCCAGAATGGCGATAATCGCGATGACGATGAGGAGCTCGATAATGGTGAAACCGTGCCGACGCTCTCTCA
>JAAZEB010000125.1 GCA_012512505.1 Armatimonadota bacterium
CCGCTGGCGCCAGCGGCGACAAGGTTCTGCACCTTGCCGGGCGGGATGTTGATCAACTTCACCGGCCCAGCGGCAGGCGTCGGCCGGCTCTCCGCGAACCCGGCCGTTGGGAACTCCACCAGGGAAACGACCTGGTAGTAGAACTCCTGCCCCGCGGCTTCCGGCAGGCTAACCAGCCCGTCGGTGAACTGGTCGCTGAAGCTCGGGGTCAGCGAGGCCGGCACCGGCTGCGGCGTGATCAGTTGGAACGGCCCATTCGCGCTCACTGCGCGGTAGACGCGGTAGCCAACGATCGGACTGCTGCCCGGGGCCGGCGTCGGCGCCTTCCAGGTGAGCTGAATCGCCATGTCCAGCGGCCCGCCGGTGCCCTGGTTGGTCACCTGCAGGTCGAGCGGGGTGGGCGGCGGCGGGTTGGGCACCACCATCACGTCGGTGCTCAGGTTGCCTTCCACGCCCAGCTTGTCAACCGCAGCCACCTTGAACCAGAAGCGCGTGTCATTGCGCAGCTTGTTCCAGACGGCCTGATCCACCGTGAAGGTGGTCGTCGCTGCCGGGATCACCGGCTTGCCGTCGGTGCCGATCGGCGCGAAGAGCCGCTTGAACGGACCACCCTGCTGCATGGCTCCGTAGAGCACGTAGCCGAGAGCGGTCGGGTCCACCACCGGGTTCCAGCTCAGGACTACCTTATTGTCGTCCGGAACGCCCTGAAGGTTCGTTGGTGCCGGCAAACGCCGCACCACGATCACCGGCGTCTGGTCGACCGGCTTGCCCTCGTCGCTCTCCAGGACCCCGTTGTTGGCATCGAGCATCGTGGCGGTCACCGAGTAGCGCAGGCCAACGCCCGTGGGAGCGCGGCGGTCTTCGTACTTCGGCTGCCCGGCCAGAGCCGTCAGCGGCACGTCTTCCACCAAGGTGCGCACACCAGTGTGGGCGATCGTGCGGTAGATGCGGTAGCTGCGCAGGGTGCGGCCCGTCACGATGATCTCGCGGTTGTCGGGCGGCGCCAGACGCGTCACCGGGTTCCAGGTGATCGTCGCACTCTTGTCACCCGCCACCACCTGCACGTTCTCCGGCGCGGCCGGCGGCACGTCCGGCGTGGCGGAGACCTTCTGGCTGCGCTCGCTCTCCACACCCGACTTGTTGACGGCGGTTACCTGGTAGTAGTAGGTGACCCCGTTCTCTGCCGGGGTATCGGCGTAGAGGATCGCGGCCGGGTCGCTCGCCGTGGCCGGCACCACCGCCTGCGGCATCGGCGGCAGGGTGGGCGAGTCACTGCGGTAGACGCGGTACTCCAGTAGGTTCGCCTCGCTGTTCCGGTCCCACATCACCGTCACCCGGCCGCTGCCGGCGGTGGCGCTGACGTTGCGCGGCGTCTCCGGCGGCGCGGTGGGCGTCGCCTCGGCCGGCACCGAGAGCGGGCCTTCCAGTTGGGCGGTGTCGATCGCGGTCACGAAGTACTGGTAGGTGGTATCGTTGACCACCGTCTGGTCGACGTACTGCAGCACGGTGACCGGCTGGTCGTTCAGCTTGGTGCGGGTCGTCGGCTGGTTCAGCACCTGGCGATGGACGTTGTAGCCGGCGATGTCCGGCTCAGCGGGGGCACCCCAGGTGATGGTCACCCGACCGTCGCCCGCCTGCGCGCGCACGTTCTGCACCGCGCTGGGGGCCTTGTTCGGGGTGGCCGAGACCTCCTCGGAGAACTCGCTCTCGCCGTGAGCGCTCACCGCGCGCACGACATAGTAGTAGGTGGTGTTGAAGTCGACGTTGTCATCCTGGACCGAGGTGGTGGTCGGCGGGATGTTGCCGATGTACTTGGTCCAGGAGCCGCTGCGTCCGCCCGCCTGGCGGGGGAACTTGCTGAAGATATCCATCGGCACGCCGGAGCCGCCGGTGCGGTGCATCCGCGAGCCGCGGTGGACCTCGTAGTACTTCAGGTCCGGCTCGGTGCTGGCGCGCCAGGAGATGACGATGCGGCGCTGCCCCTCGGTTGCCGTGGCGAGCACGCCGGTGGGCGCCGCCGGCCGCAGGTCAGTCGAGCGGGCGACCGCGGTCATGCTTTGCCAGTCGCTCTCCACGCCACTCTGGCCCACGGCAGAGACCTTGTAGAAGTAGGTGACGCCGCCGCCCAGGCCGCTATCGGCATAGGTGCGCACGGAGGAGGATTGCTCAGCGATCCGGGTATAACCGGCCGACATCTGGGTCGAGCGGTAGATACGATACAGCGACACGAAGTCCTCGGGATTCGCGGCCCACGAGAGCTGAATCGTGCGCTGGTTGACCGTGGCCTGCAGGTCACGCACCTGCGAAGGCTCGCCCGGGGCCAAGGCGCGCTCCGCCTGAACGGGGGTGCCTTCCTTGCCGCCGGACACGGCCGCCACGCGGTAGAGGTAGCGCACGTTCGGGGCGGCAGGCGGCTTGTCGTCGTACTGCACCTGCCCGCCGGCGACCTCCGCCACCTGCTGATACATCACGCCGCCGCCCTGGGCACTCACACCGCTGACGGCGGCCCGGTAGATGCGGTAGGCTTCCGCGCCACCAATCGGCGCCCATGCCAGGCGCACGCCATCACGGGTGGCGGTAACGCTCAACGCGGCCGGGGCGGCGGGGCCTTTGCTCTCCTTGCCGCCGAACAGCGAGGCGGCAACGATCGCCACCACGGCGACGCCGGCAACGTAGGGCCACAGCTTCTTCGCCCGCGGCGCCTTCTGCTCGCCCTCGCTCTTCACCTCGCGGTTGGCCAGCCGCGCCTCGAGCTCAGCGGCGGCCTTCGCCATCGCCCGCTCGGTCAGCGCGCCCTGCCCCAGGTCGCCCTGCGCTTCGCCGGTCACGCTGACGCTGTTGATCGGGGTGTCGCTGGCCGCGCTATAGAGGTAGGCCAGCACCCGCACCACCACGCGCTTTTGCTCGGCGTTGTACTCGTAGCCATCCTCTTGCACTTCGCCGAGGACGGCGCACTCCGCGCCAAGCACCCGGGTGATCTTCAGCGCCGTCGCCGGATCCGGAGTGCTCACCAGGTCCTGCTCGGTCAGCTCCTTCTCCGCTAGGGCGCGCTCAATCGAGGCGCCGCGCGGCGGCTGGGCGGAGTAGTCTACAGGATCGAACGTCGGCGACTGCTCCATCGCGAGGCGAACCTGCCGAGTGAAAGCGTGCCCGAACGCTTCGCCCCCGTAGTTGCTCTTGTTGGCGAAGTCAAAGACGACCACGCTCTGCTGGCGGGCGGCAGCGGCCTGGGCGGCGGGTGTGAACATCCTGGCCACCAGGCCTTCGCCCAGCGGGACCGTCATCGCGAACATGAGGAGCGAAGCGATGCATCGCCTGAACCGCCACCTAAGCATGCGTTTCATGCAGCCTGAACTCCCTTCGCGGTGGTGCGAGTGAGTGGGGCGGCCGCAGGCGCCGCCGCCCTTCACCTTCGTCACCAACGGACAACAACCATTGGCTTGATCTCACGAGCGGATTGGCCCTCGGGGGTCACCGCGGTTACCTGGACGAGGTAAACACCCGCCGGCAGCCTCGCCCCATCCTCGCGGGTGCCGTCCCACCACACGGTGGCACGACCCGCCGCGGTCGCCTGGCGGTCGGCGACCAACTTCAGTCGCCGGCCGGCCGGGCCCAGGAGCTCGACGGTCAGCAGTGCGGCGCGGCTCACCGAGCAACTGATCGCCCGACCGCCGCGCGTCGGCGTTACCTCGACGCCGCTGATGCGAAGCGCACCCTCGCTGCGCGGCTCGACGATGAGACGGAAGTGCCGGCGGCCCTGCTGGCCCGGGTGGAAGGAGTAGCCACCGGCGGTCCGCAGGTAGGTGCGCTTCCCACCGCCATCCACATCCTCCAGCACCACGTCCAGCTCCTTGGGCACGCTGGCAAGGTTAGGCGTCTTGAGAATCACCGGGCGATCCACCACGTCGGTTTCCACCGTCAGCTCCCAGACCAGGCGGCTGGCAGCGGGCGAGCGGTAGTCGGTGGCCAAGCGGCCGGTGCCGTTGACGCCGGTGAAGTAGAGGTCGAGATACCGGCTCAGCACCGGCGGGCTCTCAAGCGCCGCGTTGGCGGCGCGGCCGTCGGGGGTCACCCCGGCGAAGTTAAAGCTATCCGATTGCTCGCCATTGGTGGCAACCACTTGGATATCCCAGTCGTTCGCCGCGCGGCGCACCCGCCGTTCGGCCGACGCCCCGGCGATGTCCGCTTCGCGGCTGCCCGGCGGCGCAAAGATCAGGTTTCCGGCGACGTTTGCCTTGAACCATACCGCCTGCCAGGGCTCGAGGTGCCGCGCGGCGCCGGGAACCGTGGCGTGGACCAGGGCGTACTGCGTTCCCTCATAGAGCCAGGCGTGGTCCCAGGCCAGGCGGCCGCTTCCCTCCTGCGCCGCTTGCGCCAGCGGCCTCGCCGCTCCGCCCACCGGCTGGAAGGAAACCGACGCCCAGGCCACCGGCGCCAGGTAGGGGTTCGCTACCTGGTTCCAGCCCTTCTGCACCGGCACCGCCACCGCCTGATTCGGCGTCACCGCCGTGCCGACCGCCTGGGCCACGTGCGCGCTTTCGCGCAGCACCCACACGCCCATGCCCGGCTTTAGCGGCGGGAGCGAGTCACCCGGGCCGAAGTCGTAGCCGGAGCCATTCCAGCGCGCCACACGCACGCCCGCCCCCAGAATCTGCCCGAGGTCGCCCCCGTCCGGCAGCACCGGCAGGCCGATCATGCTCACGCCGGCCGGCAGGGCGAAGGTGGACGGCGCCACCGACACCGGGAAGGGGCCTTCCTGCCCTCCACCGATCGTGCCCGCCTCACCCACATATTCGACACTGACGTTCCAGGTTCCGCCTCGGTTTGGCACAAAGCGATCACTGAAGCGCCCGTCGGCATCCGCCAGCACGTCCTGCACCACCGGGGCACCGGTTGGGGGCTGGTAGGTGACCCGCAGGTCCGCCGCCGGCACCACCGGCATCAGGCGCCCGGTTACGGTGATCGCGGTCGTGCCATCCAGGCTCAGTTGCCGTGGAGTGACGCTCACGTTCAGCGCCGTCTGCGGCAACACCTCCGGCCCGGCGAACGGCTCTCCACCGCTTGCCTCCAGGCGCGCCGTGTCCTGACCGTCGCTGGCCAGGAAGCGATGCACCAGCTTGCCAGCGGGCAGCCTGGTCTGCAAGGCGTACAGGGCGCCCTCGCCGGTCACGTCGCCGCTGACCTTGGCCATCGGCAGTTGCTGGTTGCCCACCACCACCTGGACCACCGGGTCGGTGGTAGCATCCACGTCGCGGCAGCGCACCTGGAAGGTGAAGAGGGTCCCCTCACTTCCTGCCAGCGGGCTCACCGTGCCGCCGGCCGGCACCTCCAGCAGCGGCGCGGCGTTGGGGCCACCGAAGCTGCCCGTCTGCGGGAAGCGCAGGTCGATCCCCGGCGCGCGGACGATAAAATGGTACTGGTGTGGCCCGGCACCGGCCGGCCGGTCGAGCGTCGCGGCGAACACCGCCCCATCACTGAGGTCCTCGTCCGCCGGGTTCTCCCGCTCCATCGGGTAGCTCTGGCCGCCGACCACCACCCAGATCAGCGGGACCAACCCCTGGCTCTGCTGGTAAGTCAGCCGGTAGGTTACCTTATTCGGCATCCCCGCTGCGGGCAGCGCCGAGGCGCCGCTGAGCACCGCCGGCTCCACCGGCAGCGCCACCGGCCCCGCCGTGGTAGGCAGGGGCGCCTCCACCTCGGTGTAGCCGTCGCTGGCAAGGAACGAGTAGCGGTAGGTGCCAACCTCCGGGAGCAGAATCGGCTTGCTGGTGAACACCCAACCGGGGCTGACCAGCTCCGCATCCACCGGCGCTTCCGGCGGGTCCATCGCGCCGTTATTCGCCAGAGGGATCGGGTCTCCCTTCGGGCCGATCAGCCGCAGCCGCACACTGGCGGGACGCACTCCCGCCGGGTGCGCGTAACGCACCTGAAAGGTGAACGGCTCGGCGCGGACACCGCGTACCGGCGTCACTCCCAGGGGGCTCAGCGCCGGCGCCGCCACCACCGGTCCATCGAACGGCCTGCCGCCAAAGTCGAGGGTGGTAACCCGCTGCCCGTCGGACGCCTCAAAGTAGTAGTGATACGTGCCCGGCGCCCCAAAGCCGGCGAACGGCCCCTCGCTCACCGCATCCTTCACCGCGTTGCTGTAGAAGATCCCCGGGTCTGCCTCGCTGCCGCTCTGCCCCGGCTCGCGGGTGAGCATCAGCACGCGCAGCTCGCTGTAGTGGGTGGCGCTCGGGTTCAGAATGCGGACTCGCACGTAAGCCGGCGGCACGTTGTCCGGGTGGCGGTAGCGCACCCGGTAGATAAACGCACTGCCGGGATAGCCCACAAACGGGGCCCCGGCCACCCCCGGCGACCCCGTCACCGACGGCTCGCTCAGTTCCGGGAGGGCCACCGCGCGGCTACCAGCCCGGACGGCCACGCCCGGCTGGCTGGAGGAGGGGCCATTCATGGGAGCAGCCGCCGCGCTAGAGAGCGTGCTGGAGGCGCCCGCCGGAAAGTCAAGGGCGCTCAAAGTCAACAAGGTCAAAACAAAGCTAGCGCCAAGGAAGTAACCCACCACCAACTTAGGGCGCGGGTGCCGCAGTAGCGGAACCGCACCCCCCGCGCACCTCACGCTTGGCCGGGCCGTGGTGGACCTCAGTGAGCAAAGCCAGGAAACGGCGCGTTCCCCCAGGCTCATTGAGCTACTCCCTTCCCCAGCTCGGGGCGGCCTCGTTGGGTGGCGAACTCCGGCCGCGGCGCCGCCGCGTCAGCAACCGGTTGCAGCCGTTGGAGGCACTTTGCGCCCCGCGGTTCGCCCAGCGTGTGAGTGACGGGTAGCCGTGTCCAGCGCAGCATTCGTGAGTAGCAGCGGGCATTGCGGCGAGGAGACCCGGCAGCGATTATACCATACGGCTGCTTGCAGTGTCAACGCACCCGTACCTCACGCTTTGAAGCAGCACTAACCGGGAGGGGTCGCCACGGTTGCTTCCCCGCGCCCTCGCGGGGCGAGCGACCCCTCCCGGTCTTGCCTGTCCGAGACGGACGCCGACAGCTAGCGCGTCAGCGTCAGCGGCTTGGTTTGCCGTCCTGTCTGACCGTCCGTAGTCGTCGCGGTCACCTGGATGAGGTAGAGGCCGGCGGGGAGGCGAACGCCATCCTGCCGCGTGCCATCCCAGATCACCGTCGAGCGACCCTGCGGCGCCGCCTGGCGATCCGCCAGCACCTTCAGCCGCTGCCCGGTGGGGCTCAGCAGCTCCACCGTCACTAGGGCATCGCGGTTCAGCACGTAGCCAATCGCCCGTCCGCCGCGCGTGGCGGTCACGGTGATGTCGGCGACCCGCACCCCGCCCGCGGCGCTGCGCGGCCGCACGATCAGCTTGAAGCGCCGCTGGCCGCTGTCACCCGGGTTGAAGGTGTAGCCACCGCTGGTCCGCAGGTAGACGCGCTTGCCACCGGCATCGACGTCTTCCAGCAGAACCTCCAGGTTATTCGGCACCTGCGCCAGGTTCGGCGCGCTGACGGTCACCGGCTTGCCTTGCAGATCCGTCTCCACGACGAAGTTCCAGACCTGCTCGCCGGCGGCCGGCGCGCGGTAGTCGGTGGCGCAGCGGCGGCCCTTGGCCGGGTCAGTGAAGTAGAGGTCGACGTAACCGGCCAGCGTCGGCGGGCTCTCCAGACCGGCGAGCGCCGAGGCGTCGCCTTCGCCGGTGACCCCGGCATAGTTGAAGCTATCGGTCTGCTCGCCGTTGCTGGCTTGCAGGCGGATGCTCCACTGCTGCTCGCTGCCGCGCTCCCGCGCGCGCTCGGCACGGGCTTCTTCCCCGGCCTCGGCGGCCCGGGTGCCCGGCGCCGGCAGGATGACCTCACCGGCCACCCGGCTCAGGAACCACACGCCTTGCCAGGCATCCACCCGTCGGGCGGCACCCTCGGCGAAAGCATGCACCAGTCGGTATCCCTTCTGGGCCCCATCATAGGCCCAGGCATGGTCGAAGGCCACCCCGGCGGCACGCGCCTGTGCCAGGCTCAGCCGCTGGGTGCCGGTGCTGAACTGAACAGCCGCCCAGTCAATCGGCGCCAGGAACGGGTTGGCGATCAACTGCCACCCCGGCTGCACCTTGATGGCGAACTCCTTGCCGTGGTCCACGGCACGACCGCTGGCCACTGCC